>NZ_JALHBK010000003.1:0-453843 GCF_031570565.1 Nonomuraea sp. 3-1Str | reverse complement strand
TGCGCGGGCGCCCGGCCCCTCCTCCCGCGCCCTCCAGGCGCACGATCCGGACGCTGGCCCTGTGGTAGGCGGCGTAGAGGTCGAGCAGCTCCGCGCTGCCGTCGGTCGAGCCGTCGTCTCCGACGACCTCTGGCTCACCCACCTGCCCCCGGGCCTGGCCCGGAGCGGAGGGAGAGCGGTCGAGGCCGGGCCCGGCTCCCGGGCGGTACAGGCCGTCTTCGGCTCGGGCGACAGGTTCGTGGAGGCCCGCGTCGACTACGGCGCCGTCGCCGCCGGCTGGGCGGTCTATCGGCGCACCGCCCCGCCGGGCGCCCGGGAGACCACGGTCCGCGGGCGGCCCGCCATGATCGGGCGCGACCCGCGCGGCGGCCGGACCGTCGTGTGGCTGGAGCGGCCGGGCACCGGCGTCCGCGTCCGGGCCGGCGAACCTCTGGCCGGAGAGCTGCTTGCTGTTGCCGCCTCCGCGCGCACTCCTGTAGGAGACTGGGGAGGTTTTCCCTGAGTCTCCACAAGAAGTCATGGGGGATGGATGCGCGGCCGCCTGGCCTCGGCGATCATCATGCTGGCAGTGGCCGGCTGCGGCTCCGGCGCGCCCGTGACGCACACCGCGCACACCACGCCCGGCGGCGCCACCGCCCACGAGACGCCACACCCGAGCCTCACCTGCGGTGACGGCCCGCTGACGATCACCTACGTGCCGTCCGGGCTCGACCCCGGGCCCGCGTTCGAGCGGATCAAGTCGCTGACCCGGCGCCTCGACGTGCGCGGCCTGTCCTGGCGCGGCAGCGGCGGCGAGCAGTTGCTGGTGGCCGTGGTGTGCGGCGTGCGCTCGGCCGAGACGTTCGCCACGCTGGTCACCAGGTCGGGGCTCGGCGCGTACCAGGGCATGCCGGCACTGCGCTGGCGCACCCGCGGCGACATGCGCAACTTCATGTGGCTCCAGCGGCCCGGCGTCGCGCTGTACGTCGCCACGACGCCGGGCCTCGCCGACGAGGTCGGCGAGGTCGCGGCCGGCATCGTCCCGGACGGCTGACCGGCCGCGACAGCGCCCTGAAAGGGCCTCAGCGCGCCTCGGACAGCAGCTTGGCGATCCGGCTGACGCCCTCGACCAGGTCGTCGTCGCCGAGCGCGTACGACAGCCGGAAGTAGCCCGGCGTGCCGAACGCCTCGCCCGGCACCACCGCGACCTCCGCCTCCTCCAGGATCAGCTCGGCCAGCTCCGCCGACGACGCCGGCCGCCGCCCGCGCAGCTCCTTGCCGACCAGCTCCTTGATCGACGGGTACGCGTAGAACGCCCCCTTCGGCTCCGGGCACACCACGCCCGGGATCTCGTTGAGCATCCGCACCATGGTCCGCCGGCGCCGGTCGAACGCCTCGCGCATCCGCTCCACCGCCGACAGGTCGCCCCGCAGCGCCGCCAGCGCGGCCATCTGCGAGACGTTCGCCACGTTGGAGGTGGCGTGCGACTGGAGGTTCGTGGCCGCGCGCACCACGTCGGGCGGGCCGATCAGCCAGCCCACCCGCCAGCCCGTCATCGCGTACGTCTTGGCCACGCCGTTGAGCACGACCACCCGGTCGGCCAGCTCGGGGACGGCCGTGGCGATGCTGGTGAACTCCGCGCCGCCGTACACGAGGTGCTCGTAGATCTCGTCCGTGACCACCCACAGGCCGTGCTCGGCGGCCCAGCGGCCGATCTGCTCGGTCTGCTCGCGCGTGTGGACGGCGCCCGTGGGGTTGGACGGCGAGACGAACAGCAGGACCTTGGTGCGCTCCGTGCGCGCCGCCTCCAGCTGCTCGACGCTCGCCAGGTAGCCGGTCGTCTCGTCGGTCACGACGTCGACCTGGACGCCGCCCGCCAGCTTGATCGCCTCCGGGTACGTCGTCCAGTACGGCGCGACTACCAGGACCTCGTCGCCCGGGTCGAGCAGCGTGGCGAACGCCTCGTAGACCGCCTGCTTGCCGCCGTTGGTGACCAGGACCTGCGTCGGGTTCACCCGGTAGCCGGAGTCGCGCAGCGTCTTGTCGGCGATCGCCAGCTTCAGCTCGGGCAGACCGCCGGCCGGCGTGTACTTGTGGAAACGGGGATCGCGCGCCGCCTCGATCGCCGCCTCGACGATGTACTCGGGCGTGGGGAAGTCGGGCTCGCCGGCGCCGAAGCCGATGACCGGGCGGCCGTCCGCCTTCATCGCCTTGGCCCGGGCGTCCACGGCGAGCGTGGCTGACTCGGAGATCGCGGAGATCCGCGTGGAGATGCGAGGTCGCATGGACATGGGTCCATGCTCCCATCTCCTCCCCGTCCTGGACCGTTGGCGGGGCTCTGACCTGCGAGATCGGAACGGGTTCGACGGAACAGGGATCCACCGATACACTTTCGCCTGGTCGTGCCGCCGCATGTCGATGTGCGGTTCGGTCCAGGCAGTGAGCCGATCAGGGTAGTGTGGTTGGCGACATAGGGCACTGGCGCAATTGGTAGCGCACCGGTCTCCAAAACCGGCGGTTGGGGGTTCGAGTCCCTCGTGCCCTGCGAGTGCGGTCCGCGCAATAATGGGCGTGTAATGCGCGCCGCAAACTGCGTTGGATACGACAGATTCAGGTGAGGACTGTGGCGATCGACACGCGCGGCGAGACCGCAGGCAAGCCCAGTGGTGAGAAGAAGTCTCGCACTACGCCTGCCCTTTTCTACCGGCAGGTCGTCAATGAGCTCCGCAAGGTCATCTGGCCGACACGCAAGGATCTCATCACCTACACCACGGTCGTTCTGGTATTCGTTCTGATCATGGTCGCGATCGTGTACGGGCTCGACAGCGCCCTCGGCTGGGCCATCCTCCGCGTCTTCGGTGGAGCCTGATCCGACGCCGCCGGTAGCACCTGACGGAGTCGCCATACGATTCGACGAAATTCGACGGAAGAGGAAAGTCACCGTGTCCGAGTCTTCAGTGCCGGCGGAGGAGCCCCGCAGCGAGTGGGGCGACCAGCCGGAAGAGGCCGTCGAGGCCGCTGAGGAGACCTCCGGCGCCGAGCTCGCTGACAGCGACGAGGCCGCCGACGACGAGGTCGCGTCCGCGACCGACGAAGACGGTGACGCTGAGTTCGACGATGACGACGACGAGGACGATGCCGACGAGGTCGACATCGCCGAGTCCGAGGTCGAAGAGCCTGACGTCGATCCCGTCGAGGAGTTCAAGAGCGGTCTGCGTGGCCAGCCCGGCGAGTGGTATGTGATCCACTCCTACGCCGGCTACGAGAACCGCGTGAAGTCCAACATCGAGAGCCGCAACGTGTCGCTCAACATGGAGGACTACATCTACCAGGTCGAGGTGCCGACGCACACCGTCCAGGAGTTCAAGAGCGGCAAGAAGGTCCCGGTCAAGGAGCGGGTGCTGCCCGGCTACGTGCTGGTGCGCATGGAGCTGACCGACGAGTCCTGGGCCGCCGTGCGCAACACGCCCGGCGTGACGGGCTTCGTCGGCCTGTCCAACAAGCCGAGCCCGCTGAGCCTGGACGAGGTCGCCAAGTTGCTCGCCCCGGAGCCCACCGAGGAGAGCAAGAAGGCCGCCGCCAAGACCAGCAGCGGCCCGACGGTCGAGTTCGAGATCGGCGAGTCCGTCACGGTCATGGACGGCCCGTTCGCCACGCTGCCCGCCTCGGTGAGCGAGATCAGCCCCGAGTCGCAGAAGCTCAAGGTGCTCGTCTCCATCTTCGGTCGTGAGACCCCGGTTGAGCTGTCGTTCAACCAGGTCTCGAAGATCTAAGACGATCACTTACACTTAGACGTTCGGCCGGCCGCCTCTCGCGAAGGGCGGCCTTCCGACATGTCCGGCCGCACCCGCGCCCGGACAGCATCACGATCAGGACCCGGAGAAGGACTCATGCCTCCGAAGAAGAAGATCGCGGCGCTCGTCAAGGTCCAGCTTCCCGCTGGCCAGGCCACGCCCGCCCCGCCGGTCGGTACCGCCCTCGGTCCGCACGGCGTCAACATCATGGACTTCGTCAAGCAGTACAACGCTGCGACGGAGGCTCAGCGGGGCAACATCATCCCCGTTGAGATCACCATTTTCGAGGACCGCAGCTTCACCTTCATCACGAAGACGCCCCCGGCCCCCGAGCTGATCAAGAAGGCTCTGGGACTGGACAAGGGCAGCGCGGTCCCGCACAAGGACAAGGTCGGCAAGCTCAGCCGCGAGCAGCTCCGCAGCATCGCCGAGACCAAGATGCCCGACCTCAACGCCAACGACATCGAGGCGGCCGAGAAGATCATCGCCGGCACCGCCCGGTCGATGGGCATCACCGTCGCCGACTGAGACCTTTCCCTACCCCGTGGGAGGGCCCGGAGCTGGCCCGCGGACCACAAGGAGACATCATGCAGCGCAGCAAGGCGCACAAGAACGCCGCGGCGAAGATCGACCGCGACAAGCTCTACTCCCCGGCCGAGGCGGCGAAGATCGCCAAGGACACGTCGACCACCAAGTTCGACGCGACCGTCGAGGTCGCGGTGCGGCTCGGCGTCGACCCTCGCAAGGCCGACCAGATCGTGCGCGGCACGGTCAACCTTCCGCACGGCACCGGTAAGACCGCCCGGGTCCTGGTCTTCGCGACCGGTGACCGTGCCGAGGCCGCCCGCGAGGCGGGCGCCGACATCGTCGGCGCCGACGAGCTGATCGACGAGATCGCCAAGGGCAACCGGCTCAACGAGTTCGACGCCGTGGTCGCCACCCCGGACCTCATGGGCAAGGTCGGCCGTCTGGGCCGCGTCCTCGGCCCGCGTGGTCTCATGCCCAACCCCAAGACCGGCACGGTGACGCCCGACGTCGCCAAGGCCGTGACGGAGATCAAGGGCGGCAAGATCGAGTTCCGTACCGACCGGCAGGCCAACCTGCACTTCATCATCGGCAAGACGTCGTTCGACGAGCGCAAGCTCATCGAGAACTACGCCGCCGCGCTCGACGAGGTGCTCCGGCTCAAGCCGTCGGCCGCCAAGGGCCGCTACGTCAAGAAGGTCACCTTCTCGACCACCATGGGCCCCGGCGTCCCGGTTGACCCCAACGCCACGCGCGGCCTCACGGCCGAGCTCGACGCGTAGGCGACGACCTCCGCGCCAGGCGCGCACCGAACGGCCCCCGCCCCCACCGGGCGGGGGCCGTTCGCGTTGTGCGGATGTGCCGACCCGGGATACGCCGCGGTGATGAGAGGCCGGCGGCAAAGAGCCTGTCCGGGACGACCCTGGGTTTTCCCCGAGATCTCCGGGGAAGTCGGCAATTCCGGCTACTGACACGTAGGGTCAAAACATGCTGAAGCGCAGGATTTCTCTCGCCACTACCGCGGCGGGTGCCGCCTTAGTGGCGGTCACGCTCACCGGTTGCGGCTCGAACGCGCAGCCCATCCAGGTGAACCTGGCCGCCTCCGAAGTGCTGGCGCAGGCCGCGCAGAAGACCGCGGAGGTCACCAGCTACACCGTCGACGCCGTCGTCGACGTGTCGAGCCCCGAGGACAAGGGCAAGGTGCAGGGACGGATGCTCTACCAGAGCAAGCCGCAGCTCGCCGTGGACCTCACCCTCGACACCGTCGACCTGGGCGAGCGCGGGCTCCCCGGCGGGGTGCGGGCCGTGCTCCAGGGCGACACCGTCTACGTCAAGGTCGAGGCGCTGAAGGAGCTCGTCGGCGCCACCAAGCCGTGGATCAAGGTCTCGCTCAACGACATCGGCGGCTCCGACCAGGTCAAGCAGACGCTCGGCCAGATCCAGCAGTTCGACCTGGCCAACGTCACCAAGATGGTCACCACGTCCAAGGACGTGAAGTCCGTCGGCACGGAGACCGTGGACGGCACGGACGCCACCCACTACAGCGGCACGTTCCCGACGGACGTGGCCGTCAAGCAGCTGCCCGCCGACGAGCAGGAGCAGGCCCGCAGGGGCCTGGCCGAGCTCAAGGACGTCAAGTTCGACGTCTGGGTCGGCTCCGACGGCCTGCCGCGCAAGCTCGCGCTGAACGGCAAGGAGCAGGGCACCACGCTCGACGCGACGCTGCTGTTCAAGGGCTTCAACGAGCCCGTGAACATCGACGCGCCGCCCGCCGACCAGGTCGGCGAGATGCCCAAGCCCACCACCAACTGAGCGACGGTTTCAGAGAGCGATTTGGAAACTCGGCGACCAGCACGTACTCTGGTCGTTGCCGAAGACCGCCGGTTGTCGTCAGGTGCCTCAAGACCTGACGACCGAAGGATCCGCTCAAGCGGACGGCCCGCGCAGGTGTGATGCGAGTTTCCCGCATGGTGATCCATGTGTGAGCCCCGTGTGCGCCCTGCGCCCGGGGCTGTTCTCTTTTCTGGGGTGCCTTCACCGGTGGCACATCTGGAAGGAGGCCCATGGCGAGGGCGGATAAGGCGACAGCGGTTGCCGAGCTCAAGAACGAGTTCGAAGGCAGCGCTGCCGCCGTTCTGACCGAGTACCGCGGTCTCACCGTCGCCCAGCTCAAGCAGCTGCGCGTTGCTCTTGGTGAGAATGCGAAGTTCGCCGTGGCGAAGAACACCCTGACCAAGATCGCGGCCAACGAGGCCGGCGTGACGGGTCTGGATGACCTGCTGATCGGCCCGACCGCCGTCGCCTTCGTCAAGGGCGACGTCGTCGAGGCGGCCAAGGGTCTGCGTGACTTCGCCAAGGCCAATCCCCTTCTGGTGATCAAGGGTGGCGTTCTCGAGGGCAAGGCCCTCGACGCCGCTGAGATCACCAAGCTCGCCGACCTCGAGTCCCGCGAGGTTCTCCTCGCGAAGCTTGCCGGCGCGATCAAGGCGAAGCAGAGCGCTGCTGCCGCGATGTTCGCCGCGCTGCCCACCAACATGGCTCAGCTGGCCGAAGCCCTTCGCGCGAAGCGCGAAGAGGCGGGCGAGTAACTCGGGGATTGCCGCACCACCCGCGGTCCCGTTCCTAAATTTCGCAAGTCTCATACGGAGGAAACCATCATGGCGAAGCTCAGCACCGACGAGCTGCTCGACGCGTTCAAGGAGATGACCCTCCTCGAGCTCTCCGAGTTCGTGAAGCAGTTCGAGGACGTCTTCGACGTCAAGGCCGCCGCCCCCGTGGCCGTCGCCGCCGCCGCCCCCGCCGGTGGCGGTGCCGCCGCCGCCGAGGTCGAGGAGCAGGACGAGTTCGACGTCATCCTCGAGGCCGCCGGCGACAAGAAGATCCAGGTCATCAAGGAGATCCGCGCCCTCACGTCCCTCGGCCTGAAGGAGGCCAAGGACCTGGTGGACGGCGCTCCCAAGCCGGTCTTCGACGGCAAGGTCAACAAGGAGCAGGCGGAGAAGGCCAAGGCTGCCCTCGAGGGCGCCGGCGCCACCGTCACCGTCAAGTAACACCCCTCTCCGGGCGCCCTCGGGGCGCCTCGCGGAGGTCGTTCGTCCAGAAGGGGCGGCCACACCCTGGTGCCGGGTGTGCCGCCCCTTCTGCGTGTCCGGACCCGGGCGCGACCAGGCGACCGCCCTGCGCTAACGAGATTCTCATGCTCGTCTCATCGCCGGCCGAGAGACCGTTCCTAGCCTGCGGGTGTGACCACTACGCATGCCAGGACGCGATGGGCGCCGGCCGGCCTGCTCGCCGCCACCGCCGCGCTCTACCTCTGGGGGCTCGGCTCCTCCGGCTGGGCGAACTCGTTCTACTCGGCCGCCGTCCAGGCCGGCAGCCAGAGCTGGAAGGCGTTCTTCTTCGGCTCCTCCGACGCCGCCAACGCGATCACCGTGGACAAGACACCCGCGTCGCTGTGGCCGATGGAGCTGAGCGCGCGGCTCTTCGGGCTGAACTCGTGGAGCATCCTCGTGCCGCAGGCGCTCATGGGGGTCGCCACCGTCGCGGTGGTGTACGCCACGGTGCGGCGGCGCTTCCCGGTCTGGGCGGGGCTGCTGGCGGGAGCCGTGATGGCGCTGACGCCGGTGGCGGTCCTGATGTTCCGCTTCAACAACCCGGACGCGCTCCTGGTGCTGCTGCTGACGCTCGCGGCGTACTGCGTGGTGCGGGCGCAGGAGCGGGCCGTCACCCGCTGGCTGGTGCTGGCGGGGGTGTGCCTGGGCTTCGCGTTCCTGGCCAAGATGTTGCAGGCGTTCCTGGTGCTGCCGGGGTTCGCGCTGGTGTACGTGATGATGGCCCCCACGAAGGTGTGGCGGCGGGTTCGGCAGCTCGCGCTGGCCGGGGTGGCCATGGTGGTGTCGGCCGGGTGGTGGCTGCTGGCCGTGGCCCTGGTGCCGGCGTCCGAGCGGCCGTACATCGGCGGTTCGCAGACCAACAGCGTGCTGGAGCTGGCCCTCGGCTACAACGGCATCGGGCGGCTCAACGGCGCCGACTACGGCGGCCTCGGCAACCTCAACCAGGAGGCGGGGCCGTTGCGGCTGTTCGACACGGAGGCCGGGGGCCAGATCTCGTGGCTGCTGCCCGCCGCGCTGATCCTGCTGGCGGCCGCACCGTGGCTGACGCGGGGGGCGTTCCGCACGGATCGGGCCCGCGCCCAGTTCGGCGTGTGGGGCGGATGGCTGGCGGTCACGGGGCTGGTCTTCAGCCTCATGCAGGGGATCTTCCACGCGTACTACACGGTCGCGCTGGCGCCGGCCATCGCGGGCCTGGTGGGCGCGGGGGCGGCGCTGCTGTGGGAGCGCCGGGAGCCGTTCCTGCCGGCGGCGGTCACGGGGGTGACGGCGCTGTGGTCGTACGTGCTGCTGACGCGTGACGGGGACTGGAACCCGTGGCTGGGGCCGGCGGTGCTGGTGGCCGGGCTGGGGCTCGCGGTGGCTCTGCCGGCGGGCAGCCGCTTCACCGCCCGGCGCCGGGCCCCGGACCCGGAGGCGAAGGCCCTGGAGCCCGTACGGCGGCGGATGCCGCGGTGGTGGGGCGCGGTCGTCGCAGGGGCGATCGCGGTGTGCCTGGCCGGCCCGGCCGCCTACGCGGTGGACACCGCGGCCTCCCCGCACACCGGAGCCATCCCGACGGCCGGTCCGTCCACCGGCGGGCTCGGTCCGGGCGGGTTCCGGGGCGGCCGGGCGCTGGGCATGAGCCCGACCGGCCCCCAGCCGGGCACGGGCCGGCCCGGGGGAGCGCCGCCGCAGGGCATGGGACGCGGCGCGGGTCGCGACGGCGTGGGGGGCGGCATGGGCGGCCGGGCCGGCGGGATGGGCGGGCTGCTCGACGCGCCCGCCCCGTCGGCCGAGCTGACCACGCTGCTCAAGAGCGGCGCCGCCGCCTACACGTGGGCCGCCGCGACCGTCGGCTCGAACAACGCCGCCGGGTACCAGCTCGCGACCGGCCTGCCGGTGATGGCGGTGGGCGGGTTCAACGGCACGGACCCCGCGCCGACGCTCCCCCGCTTCCAGCGGTACGTGGCCGAGAAGAAGATCCACTACTTCGTGGGCTCGGGCATGGGGACGGGCGGCCGCGCGGGCGCCTCGGGCAGCGGGGGGAGCGACGAGGCGGCCCGGATCGGGGCCTGGGTCCAGGAGACGTTCACGGCCACCACCGTGGGCGGCGTGACGGTCTTCGACCTGACGGCCCGCTGACCGGCTGACCCTTCGCCGCCGTCCCGGATCACGCGGCGGCGGCGCGTACGCGGCCGATGGCGCCGGCGTCCATGTAGTCGCGGGTGTGGACGATCAGCCCGTCCCTGATCCGCAGCACCAGCAGGCCCGGGACGGTGATCGGCCGGCCGTTGACCGTCACGTCGGCCTCCTGCTCCACCACGACGACCTCGGCGTCGGCCCCGGGGTGCAGCGCCACGGTGCGGACCCGTTCGACCTCGGCGGGGGTCGTGGACCAGCTGGCGCGGTAGCCGGCGCGGACCTCCTCCCGCCCCCTGAACGGCGGCAGGCCACCGAACGGGAACTCGTGCAGGCCGTCCTCGGCGTACAGGTCCGCCAGCTCGTCGGCGGACTTGCGCAGCATGGCCCGGTGGTAGGCGGCGACGATCTCTTCGGTGGACACAGGTGTACCCCATTCCCTCAACGGACGTTGACTCAACGAGCGTAGAGCGAAAGGGCGGAGTGGGTCAACACGTATAGAGTCGGAGCCGTGACCGAGCCAGCGCTCACGCGCGCCGAGCGCCGCCGCAGGACCGAGCGGCGCATCCTCGACGCGGCACGCGAGCTGTTCGCCGAGCGCGGCTTCGAGCGCACCACGATCCGCGCCGTGGCGGGGGCCGCCGAGGTTGATCCCGCGCTGGTCATGCAGTACTTCGGCAACAAGCAGCGGCTCTTCGGCGAGGCCGTGCGCATGACCCGTCCCGCCGAGCCCGCGACGGGCCCCGACGAGGCCGTCGAGCACCTGCTCGGCACCCTGGGCGTGAAGATGAGGCTGCCGCCCGCCTCGCTGGCGATGCTCCGATCGATGCTCACGCACCCGGAGGCCGCGGCGACGGCTCGCGAGTCGCTGAGCCGGCAGGTCGAGCAGGTGAGCGCGTCGCTGCCCGGAGAGGACGCCCGGCTGCGGGCGGCGTTGATGACGACGATCATGCTGGGGCTGACCGTGGGCCACCAGCTTCTGGAGCTGGAGGAGCTGCGCGAGGCGTCCCGCGAGGAGATCGTCGCCGCTCTCCGTCCCGCGCTGCGTGCCCTGGCCGCCCCCGGGACTCACTGACCGATCCATACCGTCTCGTGCCTGTCCGGCCGATTGCCGTCCTGCCGCGGTGACCCCCGCGTTATGATCCGGCGACCGGCGAAAGGGGCGAGCGGACGTGACGAATCTCTCTCTCCGGCTCGGCCGCCCGCTGATCCTCGTGCTGGCCGGGCTGCTCGTCGTCCTGGCCGTCGCGGGTCTGTGGATCGGCGCGCAGGAGCGGGACGCGCAGGCCAGGGCCGACGAGCGGAGAGCCGCGATCGACGCCGCGGGCGCGCACGCGGTGAGCCTGCTGTCGCTCCACTACAAGACCGTGGACGCGGACGCGCGGCGCATCCTGGACACCTCGACCGGGGCGGCGCGCGAGGAGTACGAGGCGAACCTGGGCCGGCTCAAGAGCACCACGGTCGCCAACAAGGTGGTGCAGGACGGCGTGCTGCGGGCCACCGGGCTGGTGTCGCTGACCGGCTCGGCGGCGAAGGTGCTGGTGGTGGCCGACGTGGACATCCGCTGGGAGGGGTCGAAGACGCCGCCCCAGGACCGGTTCTACCGGTGGTCGATGGATCTCACCAAGGTCGGCGGGGTCTGGCTCGTGTCGAAGGCCGTACAGGTGTGAAAGCCGTACAGGTGTGAGAGCCGCAGGGGCGTGAGGCGGACGCCGAAGGCCTTGCAGGTGTGAAGGAGGCGGGTGTGAGGGTCGTCATGGCCGCTGTGCTGGCCGTCGCGGTGCTCGTGCTGGGCGCGGTCGTCGGCGTGATGTGGGCGGATCTGCGGGCCTTCAACGACGCCGACGCGGACGCCGTGGAGGCCGTGGCGGCTGCCCGTACGGCCGCCCCTGAGCTGATGTCGTACGACTACCGCACGGTCGAGCGCGACCTGGCGCGGGCCAGGACGCGCACCACCGGCGCGCTGGCCGGCTACTACGGCGAGCTGGCCAAGTCCCTGACCGGCAAGGCGAAGGCGCAGAAGACGGTGCAGACGGCCTCCGTGGCCGCTGCCGGAGTCGAACGGGCCGAGCCCGGGCGGGTCGAGGTGCTCTTGTTCGTGAACACCGGTACGGTCAGGGAGGTTCCGGGGGAGGCGGCCCCCCAGCGGCAGATCAGCCAGAACCGGGTCAGGCTGGTCATGGTCCGCGGTGACGCAGGGTGGCTCGCGGCGGACCTGTCCACGCTGATCGGGACAGCGTGAGTGGTCCGGGCGCGGCAGGTCGGTCAATTGTCACTAAAAAATTGGTTTGGCGAAGGCCAAGAACGGGGTAACTCCTTCACGACCACACCGGTCGCCGGCATGGGTTCGTCCCTCGGCGTGACGGAGCGTTAACCGTCCCCGTTCGCGGGTATCGTCTTGGGCCTGACGGTAGGCGTCCGATCACGCAGGGGAGAAAACCCAGCGTCCGGGCCCTGGGTCGGCGGAAAGTCCGGCTTGTGGGCTTGACGTTTTCGCTCGAACGGGCGATGCTGCGACCAACGTGAAGCATGCAGCGAGAGCAAAGTGGACAGGCGTGTGCCGTTCGGCTACACTGCCCCTTTGCGCTGCCCTTTGACGACCCGCTCCGCTTGCTCACGTTGCGAGGTTGTCTGGCGTGCGTGTAGTCAGTCCGCCGCGAGCCCTCGGAAGGACATCTGTTGGCAGCCTCGCGCAACGCCTCCGCCGTACCCGCCGGTCCCCGTCGCGTCTCTTTTTCGCGCATCCAGGAGCCCCTCGAAGTTCCTGACCTTCTCGCCCTGCAGACCGAGTCGTTCGACTGGCTGCTCGGCAACGAGAAGTGGAAGGCCCGGGTTGAGGCGGCTCGCCAGGCCGGGCGCAAGGACGTCCCGACCCAGTCGGGCCTCGAAGAGATCTTCGAAGAGATCAGTCCCATCGAGGACTTCTCGGGGACCATGTCCTTGTCGTTCCGCGACCACCGGTTCGAACCGCCCAAGTACTCAGTAGATGAGTGCAAAGACAAGGACATGACCTTCTCCGCGCCGATGTTCGTGACGGCGGAGTTCATCAATAACACCACCGGTGAGATCAAGAGCCAGACGGTGTTCATGGGCGATTTCCCGCTCATGACCCCGAAGGGCACCTTCATCATCAACGGCACCGAGCGTGTCGTGGTCTCCCAGCTCGTGCGCTCTCCGGGCGTGTACTTCGAGCGCAACGTCGACAAGACGTCCGACAAGGACCTGTACGGGTGCAAGGTGATCCCGTCGCGGGGCGCCTGGCTCGAGTTCGAGATCGACAAGCGCGACAGCGTCGGTGTGCGCATCGACCGCAAGCGCAAGCAGGCCGTCACCGTGCTTCTCAAGGCACTCGGATGGACCAACGACCAGATCCTCGAGCGCTTCGGCCAGTACGAGTCGATGCGCGCCACCCTGGAGAAGGACCACACGGCCGGCCAGGACGACGCGCTGCTCGACATCTACCGCAAGCTCCGTCCGGGCGAGCCGCCGACCAAGGAGTCGGCGCAGACCCTGCTGGAGAACCTCTACTTCAACCCCAAGCGCTACGACCTCGCCAAGGTGGGTCGTTACAAGATCAACAAGAAGCTCGGGGTCGCCAGCGAGATCACCCAGGGCACGCTCACCGAAGAGGACATCGTCGCCACCATCGAGTACATCGTCCGGCTGCACGCCGGCGAGGAGTCGATGCCGGCGGCCGAGGGTGCGCCGATCGACACCGTGATCGTGGAGATCGACGACATCGACCACTTCGGCAACCGCCGCCTGCGCAGCGTCGGCGAGCTGATCCAGAACCAGGTCCGCCTGGGCCTGGCCCGCATGGAGCGCGTCGTCCGCGAGCGCATGACCACGCAGGACGTCGAGGCCATCACGCCGCAGACCCTGATCAACATCCGCCCGGTCGTGGCGTCGATCAAGGAGTTCTTCGGCACCTCGCAGCTGTCGCAGTTCATGGACCAGACCAACCCGCTGGCCGGCCTGACGCACAAGCGGCGTCTGTCCGCGCTGGGCCCCGGTGGTCTGTCCCGTGAGCGGGCCGGCTTCGAGGTCCGTGACGTGCACCCGTCCCACTACGGCCGCATGTGCCCGATCGAGACCCCTGAAGGCCCGAACATCGGCCTGATCGGCTCGCTGGCCTCCTACGGCCGCATCAACGCGTTCGGCTTCGTCGAGACCCCGTACCGCAAGGTCGTCGACGGCAAGGTGACCGAGCAGATCGACTACCTCACCGCCGACGAGGAGGACCGCTTCGTCAAGGCGCAGGCCAACACGGTGCTCAACGCCGACGGCACGTTCGCCGAGGCGCGCGTCCTGGTCCGCACCAAGGGCGGTGAGACCGAGCTGGCCCGCGCCGAGGAGGTCGACTACATCGACGTGTCGCCGCGCCAGATGGTGTCGGTGGCCACCGCGATGATCCCCTTCCTCGAGCACGACGACGCCAACCGCGCGCTCATGGGCTCCAACATGCAGCGCCAGTCGGTGCCGCTGCTCAAGAGCGAGGCGCCGCTGGTCGGCACCGGCATGGAATACCGTGCCGCGACCGACGCCGGTGACGTCATCAGCGCCGAGAAGGCCGGTGTGGTCGAGGAGGTCTCCGCCGACTACGTCACCGTCATGAACGACGACGGCACGCGCACCACCTACCGGATCGCCAAGTTCAAGCGCTCCAACCAGGGCACCTCGTTCAACCAGAAGCCCATCGTCGCCGAGGGTGACCGGGTCGAGGTCAACCAGGTCATCGCCGACGGTCCCTGCACCGACAACGGCGAGATGGCGCTGGGCAAGAACCTGCTCGTGGCGTTCATGCCGTGGGAGGGTCACAACTACGAAGACGCGATCATCCTGTCCCAGCGGCTGGTGCAGGACGACGTCCTGTCCTCGATCCACATCGAGGAGCACGAGGTCGACGCCCGTGACACCAAGCTGGGCCCCGAGGAGATCACCCGGGACATCCCGAACGTCTCCGAGGAGGTCCTGGCCGACCTCGACGAGCGCGGCATCATCCGCATCGGCGCCGAGGTCGTCCCCGGCGACATCCTCGTCGGCAAGGTCACGCCCAAGGGCGAGACCGAGCTGACCCCCGAGGAGCGGCTGCTGCGCGCGATCTTCGGTGAGAAGGCCCGCGAGGTCCGTGACACCTCCCTGAAGGTGCCCCACGGCGAGCAGGGCAAGGTCATCGGCGTTCGCGTGTTCTCCCGCGAGGAGGGCGACGAGCTGCCGCCCGGTGTCAACGAGCTGGTCCGCGTGTACGTGGCCCAGAAGCGTAAGATCACCGACGGTGACAAGCTGGCCGGCCGGCACGGCAACAAGGGCGTCATCTCCAAGATCCTGCCGGTCGAGGACATGCCGTTCCTTGAGGACGGCACCCCCGTCGACATCATCCTCAACCCGCTGGGCGTGCCCGGCCGGATGAACGTCGGCCAGGTGCTGGAGACCCACCTCGGGTGGATCGCCGCCAGGGGCTGGGACATCTCCGGCATCCAGGAGGCCTGGGCCGAGCGGCTGCGCGACAAGGGCTTCGCCCAGATCGAGCCGCGCACCAACATGGCCACCCCGGTCTTCGACGGCGCCCACGAGGAGGAGATCGTCGGCCTGCTCGGCGCCACCGTGCCCAACCGCGACGGCGACCGGATGGTCCAGGCGAGCGGCAAGGCGCGCCTGTTCGACGGCCGCTCCGGTGAGCCGTTCCCGTACCCGATCTCGGTCGGCTACATCTACATCCTCAAGCTGCTCCACCTGGTCGACGACAAGATCCACGCCCGTTCGACCGGCCCGTACTCCATGATCACCCAGCAGCCGCTCGGCGGTAAGGCCCAGTTCGGTGGCCAGCGCTTCGGTGAGATGGAGGTGTGGGCGCTGGAGGCCTACGGCGCCGCCTACGCCCTGCAGGAGCTCCTGACCATCAAGTCCGACGACGTCCTCGGCCGCGTGAAGGTCTACGAGGCCATCGTCAAGGGCGAGAACATTCCCGAGCCCGGCATCCCCGAGTCCTTCAAGGTGCTCATCAAGGAGATGCAGTCGCTCTGTCTCAACGTCGAGGTGCTGTCCAGCGACGGCATGTCGATCGAGATGCGCGACACCGACGAGGACGTCTTCCGCGCCGCGGAGGAGCTCGGTATCGATCTGTCCCGGCGTGAGCCGAGCAGCGTGGAAGAAGTCTGAGGGGGAGATCGCACACAATGCTAGACGTCAACTTCTTCGACGAGCTCAGGATCGGCCTGGCGACGGCCGACGACATCCGCCAGTGGTCGCACGGCGAGGTCAAGAAGCCGGAGACCATCAACTACCGCACCCTCAAGCCGGAGAAGGACGGGCTCTTCTGCGAGAAGATCTTCGGTCCGACCCGCGACTGGGAGTGCTACTGCGGTAAGTACAAGCGCGTCCGGTTCAAGGGCATCATCTGTGAGCGCTGCGGCGTCGAGGTGACCCGGGCCAAGGTGCGCCGTGAGCGGATGGGCCACATCGAGCTGGCCGCCCCCGTCACGCACATCTGGTACTTCAAGGGCGTCCCGTCGCGCCTCGGCTACCTGCTCGACCTCGCCCCGAAGGACCTGGAGAAGGTCATCTACTTCGCGGCGTACATGATCACGCAGGTCGACACCGAGATGCGTGAGCGTGACCTGCCCTCGCTGGAGGCGAAGATCTCCGTCGAGCGGCAGCACATCGAGCAGCGCCGCGACGCCGACGTCGAGGCCCGGCAGAAGAAGCTCGAGTCCGACCTGGGCGAGCTGGAGGCCGCCGGCGCCAAGGGCGACCAGCGCCGCAAGGTCCGCGAGGGCGCCGAGCGCGAGATGCGTCAGCTCCGCGACCGGGCCCAGCGCGAGCTGGACCGGCTGGACGAGGTCTGGAGCCGCTTCAAGAACCTCAAGGTCCAGGACCTCGAGGGCGACGAGCTGCTCTACCGCGAGATGCGCGACCGCTTCGGCCGCTACTTCAAGGGCGGCATGGGCGCGCAGGCGATCCAGGACCGCCTGATCAGCTTCGACCTCGACGCCGAGGCCGAGAACCTGCGCGAGACGATCCGCAGCGGCAAGGGCCAGAAGAAGGCCCGCGCCCTCAAGCGGCTCAAGGTCGTGTCGGCGTTCCTCAACACCACCAACTCGCCGCGCGGCATGGTGCTCGACTGCATCCCGGTCATCCCGCCGGACCTGCGCCCGATGGTGCAGCTCGACGGTGGCCGGTTCGCGACCTCCGACCTGAACGACCTGTACCGCCGGGTCATCAACCGGAACAACCGCCTCAAGCGTCTGCTCGACCTCGGCGCGCCCGAGATCATCGTGAACAACGAGAAGCGGATGCTCCAGGAGGCCGTGGACGCGCTGTTCGACAACGGCCGTCGCGGTCGCCCGGTCACCGGTCCCGGCAACCGTCCGCTGAAGTCCCTCAGCGACATGCTGAAGGGCAAGCAGGGCCGCTTCCGCCAGAACCTGCTGGGCAAGCGAGTCGACTACTCCGGCCGTTCGGTCATCGTCGTCGGCCCGCAGCTGAAGCTGCACCAGTGCGGTCTGCCCAAGCAGATGGCGCTGGAGCTGTTCAAGCCGTTCGTGATGAAGAGGCTCGTGGACCTCAACCACGCGCAGAACATCAAGTCGGCCAAGCGGATGGTCGAGCGCGCCCGCCCCGTGGTGTGGGACGTGCTGGAAGAGGTCATCACGGAGCACCCGGTGCTGCTCAACCGCGCACCGACGCTGCACCGTCTCGGCATCCAGGCGTTCGAGCCGCAACTGGTCGAGGGCAAGGCCATCCAGATCCACCCGCTCGTCTGCACCGCGTTCAACGCGGACTTCGACGGCGACCAGATGGCCGTGCACCTGCCGCTGTCGGCCGAGGCCCAGGCCGAGGCACGCATCCTGATGCTCTCGACCAACAACATCCTCAAGCCGGCCGACGGCAAGCCCGTGACGATGCCCACCCAGGACATGGTCATCGGCCTGTACTGGCTGACCACGCAGAAGGACGGCGCGGTCGGCGAGGGCCGGGTCTTCGGCTCGATCGCCGAGGCGCAGATGGCCTTCGACCGTCGCGAGCTGGAGATCCAGGCGAAGATCCAGATCCGGCTGAAGGACGTCCTTCCGCCGCGTGAGTGGGTCGCGCCGGAGGGCTGGGAGCAGGGCGACCCGATCCGTCTGGAGACGACGTTCGGCCGGTGCCTGTTCAACCAGACGCTGCCCGCGAGCTACCCGTTCGTCAACTTCCAGGTCGGCAAGAAGCAGCTGTCCACGATCGTGAACGAGCTGGCCGAGACCTACCCCAAGGTCGAGGTCGCCAACTCGCTCGACGCGCTCAAGGACGCGGGCTTCCGCTGGGCGACCCGTTCCGGCGTCACGATCGCCATCGACGACGTCGTCGCGCCGCCGAACAAGTCCGACATCATGGAGAACTACGAGCGCCGCGCCGACAAGGTGCAGCGTGAGTACGAGCGTGGTCTGATCACCGACGAGGAGCGCCGTCAGGAGCTCATCGAGATCTGGACGCACGCGACGGCCGACGTCGAGACCGACATGGTCAACGCCTTCCCGGCGACCAACCCGGTCTGGATGATGGTCAACTCCGGCGCCCGAGGCAACAAGATGCAGGTGCGTCAGATCGCCGGCATCCGTGGCCTGGTGTCCAACACCAAGGGTGAGACGATCCCGCGTCCGATCAAGGCCTCGTTCCGCGAGGGCCTGTCGGTGCTGGAGTACTTCATCTCCACCCACGGTCAGCGGAAGGGTCTCGCCGACACCGCCCTGCGGACCGCCGACTCGGGTTACCTGACCCGTCGTCTGGTGGACGTGGCGCAGGACGTCATCGTGCGCGAGATCGACTGCGGCACCGACCGCGCGGTCCCGCTGCACGTCGGCGAGCGCGACGCGTCGGGCAACCTGGTCAAGGCCGAGAACGCCGAGTCCAACGTGCACGGCCGCATCCTGGCCGAGGACGTCGTGGTCGACGGCAAGGTCATCGCGGCCGAGGGTGTCGACATCAACGACAACCACGTGACCGCGCTGGTCGCGGCCGGCATCGAGACCGTCCGCACCCGCAGCGCGCTCGTCTGCGAGGCGAAGATCGGTGTCTGCGCGACCTGCTACGGCCGGTCGCTGGCCACCGGCAAGCTGGTGGACGTCGGCGAGGCGGTCGGCATCATCGCCGCCCAGTCGATCGGTGAGCCGGGCACGCAGCTGACGATGCGTACCTTCCACACCGGTGGTGTGGCCGGTGCCGACATCACGCACGGTCTGCCCCGAGTCCAGGAGCTGTTCGAGGCGCGCATCCCCAAGGGTGTCGCCCCGATCTCCGAGGCGGAGGGCCGGGTCCGCATCGACGAGACCGACAAGGCCAGGAAGCTCATCATCACGCCGGACGACGGTTCGGAGGAGATCGCCTACCCGGTCTCGATGCGCTCGCGCCTGCTCGTCACCGACGGCCAGCGCGTCGGCGTCGGCCAGCAGCTGGTCGCCGGTGCCGTCAACCCCAACGAGGTGCTGCGCATCCTCGGCCCCCGGGCCGTGCAGCTGCACCTGGTGGCGGAGGTCCAGCAGGTCTACCGGTCGCAGGGTGTGTCGATCCACGACAAGCACATCGAGATCATCGTGCGGCAGATGCTCAAGCGCGTGAACGTGCTGGAGTCCGGTGACACCGACCTGCTGCCCGGTGAGCTCGTGGAGCGCCCGCGCTTCGAGCTGATGAACCGCGAGACGGTGGCGGAGGGCGGCTCGCCGGCCGCCGGCCGTCCGGTGCTCATGGGCATCACGAAGGCGTCGCTCGCCACCGAGTCGTGGCTGTCGGCGGCCTCCTTCCAGGAGACGACCAGGGTCCTGACGGACGCGGCGATCCACGCCAAGTCCGACTCGCTCCTGGGCCTGAAGGAGAACGTCATCATCGGTAAGCTCATCCCGGCCGGTACGGGCATGCCCCAGTACCGCAACATCCGGGTCGAGCCGACCGAGGAGGCCAAGGCCGCCATGTACACCGTGGGCGGCTACGACGGCTCCGCGGCCGACTACACCTTCGGCACCGGCAGTGGCGAGGCCGTGCCGCTGGAGGAGTACGACTTCGGCCAGTACAACCGGTAGTTCGGGACCCGTCCCGTACGTGACGCGCCCGGGCGCCTCCACTGGAGGCCCCGGGCGCGCCCGCGTTTCAGGGGGGTGTCTCATGCCCGCGGCCGCTCCCGCCCCCGCGGATAAGGGCGGTGGGCGGAGCTACCGGGGCGGGGTGAAGGAGAGCAGGTCGCCCGGCTGGCAGCCGAGCACCTCGCAGATCTTGGCCAGGGTCGAGAAGCGGATGGCCTTGGCCCGGTTGTTCTTGAGGATCGACAGGTTCACGTTCGTGATCCCGACCTTGTCGGCCAGCTCCACCAGCGTCATGCCGCGCTCTTCGAGCAGCCGGTCCAGGTGGACCTCGATGGCGTGCTCGGAGCTGTCCTCAGGTGGCATCAGACGGTTCCTTCGAGTTCCTCGCGCATGGACGCTCCGACGCGGACGACCTTCGCCATCACGACGAGGCCGACCCCGGCGACCAGGTACGCCCAGGGGAAGGCCCAGTTGACCAGGGCGAGCTCCCAGGGCCTCCTGAGGGCGCCGGCCACCATCGACTGGGCCAGGCCGGTCTCGGCGATCGTCGTGTAGAGCGACGACACGAGCGTACCGGCGGCCAGGAAGACGCCGAGGAACCGCAGGCGCCTGACGACCGCCTCGTCGAACCCGCCCTCCCGCCGGGCCGCCCGGATCAGCCGTTCGAGCAGGAGGAGCGCCGCGAGCAGCACGATCGTGGTGGCGAACCGGGAGCTCTGGTACAGGAGCTGGGCGCCGCCGGTCACGGCCGCGCGGCCGATCTCGTACGCCGTCACGGCGGCGAGGAGCGCGAGCAGGACGCGCACCGTGATCGCCGTCCACCGCAGATGGGACGCTTCTTGGGAAGGCATGAAGCCGCTCCATATCGTTGTTCGATAGTATCGAAAGCCGATGCTATCGACTATCGATACGAAGTCAACGGAATTCCGGTGGTCGGTGTGAGGGGAAGCGCGACGAAGCACGGCGCGGGGCGGATATCATGGCTGCGGAGCAGTAGTCCGGGCCTTGATGAGATGGCCGCTGCGATCCGGAGTGGCAAGCCTTGTCTGGTTTGCCGCGCCGTTTTGACGTGTCGCAGCGACCTAGGTAGTCTTGAGCATCGTGCCCGTTACTATGCGGGCTCTCGACCGTGCGCTCGTTTCGGGAGCGCGGGACGGCTTCCTGGCTCGTAACCCACGGGGATGTGTCTGTGCGAACAGCGCGACACGCCCGACCGCGGGGGCGCGGGGGGAGGCTAAAACAGCAGGTCATGACACCGGCAGTACCTGCGAATCGCACAACTTGACGTACACCGGCCAAGGCACGAAACGGAGTGGCAGTGCCCACTATTCAGCAGTTGGTCCGCAAGGGCCGGCAGGACAAGGTCTCAAAGACCAAGACTCCTGCCCTCAAGGGGAGTCCGCAGCGCCGCGGCGTCTGCCAGCGCGTGTACACCACGACCCCGAAGAAGCCCAACTCGGCACTGCGCAAGGTGGCCCGTGTTCGGCTCACCAA
The DNA here is from genome assembly GCF_031570565.1 of Nonomuraea sp. 3-1Str. Taxonomy (NCBI): domain Bacteria; kingdom Bacillati; phylum Actinomycetota; class Actinomycetes; order Streptosporangiales; family Streptosporangiaceae; genus Nonomuraea; species Nonomuraea sp. 3-1Str. The sequence continues at coordinate 432,768 of NZ_JALHBK010000003.1, read as the reverse complement.
CGGCATCGAGGTCACGGCCTACATCCCCGGTGTGGGTCACAACCTGCAGGAGCACTCCATCGTGCTCGTGCGTGGCGGTCGTGTGAAGGACCTGCCGGGTGTTCGCTACAAGATCATCCGCGGCTCGCTTGACACCCAGGGTGTCCGCAACCGCAAGCAGGCCCGTAGCCGCTACGGCGCGAAGAAGGAGAAGAGCTAACAATGCCTCGCAAGGGTTCTCCTGGCCGTCGTCAGCTCATGGCTGACCCGGTTTACAGTTCGCCGCTGGTCACCGCCCTGATCAACAAGGTGCTCCTGGACGGCAAGCGCTCCATCGCGCAGTCGATCGTCTACGGCGCCCTCGAGGGCTGCAGGGACAAGACGGGCAACGACCCGGTCGTCACCCTCAAGCGCGCGCTCGACAACGTCAAGCCGACCCTCGAGGTCCGCAGCCGCCGCGTCGGTGGCGCGACCTACCAGGTGCCGGTCGAGGTGCGCGCCGCGCGCAGCACCACCCTGGCCCTGCGCTGGCTGGTGCAGTACTCCCGCGCCCGCCGCGAGAAGACCATGACCGAGCGCCTCATGAACGAGCTCCTCGACGCCAGCAACGGCCTCGGGGCGAGCGTGAAGAAGCGCGAGGACACCCACAAGATGGCCGAGTCCAACAAGGCCTTCGCCCACTACCGCTGGTAACCCCGGCGGGTTCGACGAGACGACGAGGACGCGAGAGAAGTGGCCACCACGACCGCTCTTGACCTGGCCAAGGTCCGCAACATCGGGATCATGGCCCATATCGACGCGGGCAAGACCACCACGACCGAGCGCATCCTGTTCTACACCGGCATCAACTACAAGATCGGTGAAGTCCACGAGGGCGCTGCCACGATGGACTGGATGGAGCAGGAGCAGGAGCGCGGCATCACGATCACGTCGGCCGCGACGACCTGCGAGTGGCTCGGTCACACCATCAACATCATCGACACCCCGGGTCACGTCGACTTCACCATCGAGGTGGAGCGTTCGCTCCGCGTCCTCGACGGTGCGGTCGCCGTGTTCGACGGTGTCGCTGGTGTCGAGCCGCAGTCGGAGACGGTGTGGCGCCAGGCTGACCGCTACGAAGTTCCCCGCATCTGCTTCGTGAACAAGATGGACCGTGTCGGCGCGGAGTTCCACCGCTGCGTCGACATGATGGTCAACCGTCTGGGCGCCACCCCGGCGGTCATCCAGCTTCCGTGGGGCGTTGAGGCCGACTTCAAGGGCGTCATCGACCTCATCAAGATGAAGGCCCTCATCTGGAGCGCCGAGGCGGCGAAGGGCGAGATGTACGACACCGTCGACATCCCGGCCGACCACGCCGAGGCCGCCCGTGAGTGGCGCGACCGGCTCATCGAGACCGTCGCCGAGAACGACGACGAGCTGATGGAGCTCTTCCTCGAGGGCACCGAGCCCACCGAGGAGCAGCTGATCGCGGCCATCCGCCGCGCCACGCTGGCCAGCGCCATCAACCCGGTTCTCTGCGGCACCGCGTTCAAGAACAAGGGCGTGCAGCCCCTGCTCGACGCGATCGTCGCCTACCTCCCCGCCCCGACCGACATCCCGGCCTTCAAGGGCCACGCGGTCGGCAAGGAGGAAGAGGTGATCGAGCGTCACGCGGACCCGACCGAGCCGTTCTCCGCTCTGGCCTTCAAGATCGCCAGCGACCCGCATCTGGGCAAGCTCACCTACATCCGCATCTACTCGGGCACGCTCGAGACCGGTTCACAGGTTGTCAACTCTGTGAAGGGGAAGAAGGAGCGGATCGGCAAGATCTACCAGATGCACGCCAACAAGCGCGAAGAGCGCCCGACGGCGATCGCTGGTCAGATCGTCGCCGTGATGGGTCTGAAGGACACCACCACCGGCGACACCTTGTCCGACCCGACCCACCAGGTCGTGCTCGAGTCGATGACGTTCCCGGCTCCGGTCATCAACGTCGCCATCGAGCCCAAGACCAAGGGCGACCAGGAGAAGCTCTCCACCGCCATCCAGCGGCTGGCCGAGGAGGACCCGTCCTTCCAGGTCCGCCGTGACGAGGAGACCGGTCAGACGGTCATCTGGGGCATGGGCGAGCTGCACCTGGAGATCCTGGTCGACCGGATGCGCCGCGAGTTCAAGGTCGAGGCCAACGTCGGCCGTCCTCAGGTCGCCTACCGCGAGACCATCCGCCGCAAGGTGGAGAAGCTCGACTACACCCACAAGAAGCAGACCGGTGGTTCCGGTCAGTTCGCGCGGGTGATCATCAACCTCGAACCGCTGGGCGAAGGCAACGACGGCTACGAGTTCGAGAACAAGGTCACCGGTGGTCGCATCCCGAGGGAGTACATCCCCTCGGTCGACGCGGGCGCTCAGGAGGCCGCCGAGTTCGGCGTGCTGGCCGGCTACCCGATGGTGGGCGTGAAGGTGACGCTGACCGACGGTGCCGCGCACGACGTCGACTCCTCGGAAATGGCGTTCAAGATCGCTGGCTCGATGGCCTTCAAGGAGGCCGCGCGCAAGGCGGACGCCGTGCTCCTCGAGCCGATGATGGCCGTCGAGGTCACCACGCCCGAGGACTACATGGGTGACGTCATCGGTGACCTCAACGGTCGCCGCGGGCAGATCCAGTCCATGGACGAGCGGGCCGGCGCCCGCGTCGTCACGGCGCTCGTGCCGCTGTCTGAGATGTTCGGCTACGTTGGTGACCTGCGTAGCAAGACGCAGGGGCGCGCGAGCTACAGCATGCAGTTCGACTCCTACTCGGAGGTGCCTCCGGGCATCGCCAAGGAGATCGTCGCGAAGGCCCGGGGCGAATAGTCCCGGGACCCCACCAGGCGGGGCGCCGGTTCGCCGGCGTCCGGCCGTTGAAGAGGCCTCGGCCTCTGGCGGGGTGGTGCGAGCCGCCCCGCCGCCTAGGGGTTCGGGAAGACCCGGGCCCGAGTGTGCAGACGAAAGTCAGTCAGATTCTCAAGGAGAGAAGCCAGTGGGCAAGGCCAAGTTCGAGCGGAACAAGCCGCACATGAACATCGGCACCATTGGGCATATCGACCACGGTAAGACCACGCTGACCGCGGCGATCACCAAGGTGCTCCACGACCGTTACCCCGAGCTGAACCAGGCTACGCCGTTCGACAAGATCGACAAGGCGCCTGAGGAGAAGGCCCGCGGCATTACGATCTCCATCGCGCACGTCGAGTACCAGACCGAGAAGCGCCACTACGCCCACGTGGACTGCCCCGGTCACGCCGACTACGTGAAGAACATGATCACCGGTGCCGCTCAGATGGACGGCGCGATCCTCGTGGTCGCCGCCACCGACGGCCCGATGCCGCAGACGAAGGAGCACGTCCTCCTGGCCCGCCAGGTCGGCGTCCCCTACATCGTCGTGGCCCTCAACAAGTCCGACATGGTGGACGACGAGGAGATCCTGGAGCTCGTCGAGCTCGAGGTTCGTGAGCTCCTGTCCGCTCAGGAGTTCCCCGGCGACGACCTGCCGGTCGTCCGCGTCTCCGCGCTCAAGGCTCTTGAGGGCGACGAGAAGTGGGCCGACAGCATCATCGAGCTGATGAACGCCGTCGACGAGAACGTGCCCGAGCCGCCCCGTGAGACGGAGAAGCCGTTCCTCATGCCGGTCGAGGACGTGTTCTCGATCACCGGTCGTGGCACGGTCGTCACCGGCCGTATCGAGCGCGGCATCGTCAAGGTCAACGAGCAGGTCGACATCATCGGCATCAAGCCGGAGAAGACGACCACCACCGTCACCAGCATCGAGATGTTCAACAAGATGCTCGACGAGGGTCACGCGGGCGACAACGCCGCGCTGCTGCTCCGCGGCATCAAGCGCGACGACGTCGAGCGCGGCCAGTGCATCATCAAGCCGGGCACGACCACCCCGCACACCGAGTTCGAGGGCCAGGTCTACATCCTGTCCAAGGACGAGGGCGGCCGCCACACGCCGTTCTTCAACAACTACCGCCCGCAGTTCTACTTCCGTACGACTGACGTGACCGGTGTCGTGCACCTCCCCGAGGGCACCGAGATGGTCATGCCGGGCGACAACACCGAAATGCGCGTTGAGCTGATCCAGCCCATCGCCATGGAGGAAGGCCTGAAGTTCGCGATCCGTGAGGGTGGCCGCACCGTCGGCGCCGGTCGGGTCACGAAGATCATCAAGTAGCGCGATCGCGGGGCGGTGGCCGGCCCTCCTATCAGGGGCCGGCCGCCGCACCACGACAGGCCGGAGCCGTGAGGCTCCGTCCAGGTCCCACGCAACGCCGTGATCTCGCAGTGGCTTCGGCAGTGACCGAAGTAACTGCCGGATCACGGAAGAAACGGCAGATCATCTGCGTCTGTCACGTGGGGCCATGCGGGTTCACGCCCGCGACCGATCAGCGGCAACAGGCCGCACGATACTTTTTCAGACGACAGCGAAGGACACCGAGGCCACTATGGCGGGACAGAAGATCCGCATTCGGCTCAAGGCCTATGACCACGAGGTCATCGACGTTTCGGCCAAGAAGATCGTCGAGACGGTGACGCGGACTGGTGCGAAGGTCGCGGGCCCGGTGCCGCTGCCGACCGAGAAGAACGTGTACTGCGTCATCCGCTCGCCGCACAAGTACAAGGACAGCCGCGAGCACTTCGAGATGCGCACGCACAAGCGGCTGATTGACATCATCGACCCGACGCCCAAGACCGTCGACTCGCTCATGCGGCTCGACCTCCCCGCGGGCGTCGACATTTCGATCAAGCTCTGAGGGATCACACTGACATGGCTAAGACGATCAAGGGCGTCCTGGGCAAGAAGCTCGGCATGACCCAGGTCTTCGACGCGGACAACCGGCTCGTACCGGTCACCGTGGTCGAGGCCGGTCCGTGTGTGGTGACCCGCGTCCGCACCGCGGAGAAGGACGGCTACTCCGCCGTTCAGCTCGGCTTCGGGCAGGTCGACCCCCGGAAGGTCAACAAGCCGCTCGGCGACTACCTGCGCAAGCACGACATCACCCCGCGCCGTTACTTCGCGGAGATCCGCACCGACGACGCGAGCGACTACACCCTGGGCCAGGAGCTGCTGGCCGACACCTTCGAGGCCGGCCAGTTCGTCGACGTGACGGGCAAGAGCAAGGGCAAGGGCTTCGCCGGTGTCATGAAGCGGCACGGCTTCGGTGGTCTGGGCGCGTCGCACGGTACGCAGCGCAAGCACCGCTCGCCGGGTTCCATCGGTGGCTGCGCCACCCCGGGCCGCGTGTTCAAGGGTCTGCGCATGGCTGGTCGGATGGGTAACGTCCGCACCACTGTGCAGAGCCTCAAGGTTCACGCCGTCGACGCCGAGAAGGGACTCATCCTCATCAAGGGTGCGATCCCCGGCGCCAACGGCAGCCTGGTCCTCGTCCGCACCGCTGCAAAGAAGGGGGCTGCCAAGTGACCAGCATTGACGTCCTCGACGCCAGCGGCGCCAAGGCGGGCACCGTCGACCTTCCCGAAGACATCTTCGGCGCCAAGGTCAACATTCCTCTGATCCACCAGGTGGTCGTGGCCCAGCTCGCCGCTCGCCGGCAGGGCACCCACAAGGCCAAGACCCGTGGTGAGGTCAGCGGCGGCGGCAAGAAGCCGTACCGCCAGAAGGGCACCGGCCGCGCCCGTCAGGGCTCGACCCGCGCCCCGCAGTTCACCGGTGGTGGCGTCGTCCACGGTCCGGTGCCGCGCGACTACTCGCAGCGCACGCCCAAGAAGATGAAGGCCGCCGCCCTGCGCGGGGCCCTCTCGGACCGGGCCGGCGGCGGTCGCGTGCACGTGGTGAGCGGCCTGGTCGACGGGGAGACCCCGAAGACCAAGGCGGCGCTGCAGGCCCTGCGTAACATCACGCAGGCCAGGTCCGTCCTCCTCGTCGTGGACGAGGCCGACCAGCGCACCTGGCTGAGCCTGCGCAACGCCCCGGAGGTCCACCTGCTGGACGCCGGGCAGCTCAACACCTACGACGTGCTCTGCAACGACGACGTGGTCTTCACCCGTGAGGCCTACGACCAGGTCGTGGCGCGGCTGTCGGCTCAGGCGGCAGCTCAGAGTGAGAAGGAAGACGCCTGATGGAGAAGATCGCCGACCCGCGCGACGTCATCATCAAGCCGGTCGTCTCCGAGAAGAGCTACGGCCTGATCGATGAGAACAACAAGTACACGTTCCTGGTGAAGAAGACCGCGAACAAGACCCAGGTCAAGATCGCCGTCGAGCAGATCTTCGGGGTCAAGGTCACCAGCGTGAACACGATCAACCGGCAGGGCAAGCGCAAGCGCACCCGCACCGGTTACGGCAAGCGTCCCGACACCAAGCGCGCGATCGTGAGCCTGGTCGAGGGCGATCGGATCGACATTTTCGGTCAGATCGGCTAGCAGCCACAGAAAGAGAGCGGGTCGCGAGGCCCGTGAAGGGCTTGAGACCGTCGCACTTCGGTGCGGCGGGCTCACCCATGTAACCGACGAAGGATGAACGAAAAAGATGGGCATCCGTAAGTACAAGCCGACGACCCCGGGTCGCCGCGGCTCGAGTGTCTCGGACTTCTCCGAGATCACGCGCAGCACGCCCGAGAAGTCGTTGCTTGCGCCCCTTCACAACAAGGGCGGCCGCAACGTACACGGCCGGGTCACCGCGCGCCACCAGGGCGGCGGTCACAAGCGCGCCTACCGGATCATCGACTTCCGTAGGCATGACAAGGACGGCATTCCGGCGAAGGTCGCTCACATCGAGTACGACCCCAACCGCACCGCCAACATCGCTCTGCTGCACTACGCCGACGGCGAGAAGCGCTACATCATCGCGCCGACCGGCCTGAAGCAGGGCGACCGCATCGAGAACGGCCCCGCTGCCGACATCAAGCCGGGCAACTGCCTGCCGCTGCGCAACATCCCGACGGGTACCTTCATCCACGCGGTGGAGCTCCGTCCGGGCGGCGGCGCCAAGCTCGGCCGCTCCGCGGGCGCCCAGATCCAGCTGCTCGCCAAGGAAGGCCAGTACGCCACCCTGCGTATGCCGTCCGGTGAAATGCGCATGGTCGACGTGCGTTGCCGGGCGTCGGTCGGCCAGGTCGGCAACGCCGAGCAGGCCAACATCAACTGGGGCAAGGCCGGCCGTATGCGGTGGAAGGGCAAGCGCCCGACCGTCCGCGGTGTCGCGATGAACCCCGTCGACCACCCGCACGGTGGTGGTGAGGGCAAGACCTCTGGTGGTCGCCACCCGGTGAACCCCAAGGGCAAGCCCGAGGGCCGCACCCGCCAGGCCAACAAGTCCAGCGACCGGCTGATCATCCGTCGTCGGAGCAAGAGGAAGAAGCGGTAGGAGCAGCCGAAATGCCACGTAGCCTTAAGAAGGGTCCCTTCGTGGACGAGCACCTTCAGAAGAAGGTCGACGTCCAGAACGAGAAGGGCACCAAGAACGTCATCAAGACGTGGTCGCGGCGCTCCATGATCGTGCCTGACATGCTCGGGCACACGATCGCCGTTCACGATGGCCGCAAGCACGTGCCGGTGTTCGTCACCGAGGCGATGATCGGCCACAAGCTGGGAGAGTTCGCCCCGACGCGCACCTTCCGCAGCCACGTCAAGGAAGACCGCCGCAGCCGGCGATAGCAGCCTTCAGAAGTAAGAGGAGTAAGCGATGGAAGCCAGGGCTCAGGCGCGGTTCGTCCGCGTCACGCCCCAGAAGGCCCGCCGCGTGGTGGACCTTATTCGCGGGCTGCCCGCTTCGGAGGCGCAGGCCGTGCTGCAGTTCGCTCCCCAGTCGGCGAGCGAGCCTATCTACAAGGTGCTCAGCAGCGCCGTGGCGAACGCTGAGCACAACTTCGACCTCGACCCGCAGACGCTCGTCGTCAGCCGGGCGTGGGTCGACGAGGGCCCGACGCTGAAGCGGTTCCGTCCGCGTGCACAGGGTCGCGCCTATCGGATCAACAAGCGGACGAGCCACATCACTGTGATCGTGGAGTCCCGCGAGCCGAAGGGAAGGACCCGATAGTGGGCCAGAAGGTTAACCCGCACGGGTTCCGCCTCGGCATCACGACCGACTTCAAGAGCCGGTGGTACGCCGACAAGCTGTACAAGTCGTACGTCGCCGAGGACGTGGCGATCCGCCGCATGCTGCAGAAGGGCATGGAGCGGGCCGGCATCTCCAAGGTCGAGATCGAGCGCACGACGGACCGCGTGCAGGTGGACATCCACACCGCGCGTCCCGGCATCGTGATCGGCCGGCGCGGCGCCGAGGCGGACCGTATCCGTGGCGACCTGGAGAAGCTGACCAAGAAGCAGGTCCAGCTCAACATCCTCGAGGTCAAGAACCCGGAGATCGACGCGCAGCTCGTCGCGCAGGGCGTGGCCGAGCAGCTGTCCAGCCGTGTCTCGTTCCGCCGTGCCATGCGCAAGGCGATGCAGTCCGCCATGAAGTCCGGCGCCAAGGGCATCCGTGTCCAGTGCTCCGGCCGTCTGGGCGGCGCTGAGATGTCGAGGTCGGAGTTCTACCGCGAGGGTCGTGTGCCGCTGCACACGCTGCGCGCGGACATCGACTACGGCTTCTACGAGGCCCGTACCACCTTCGGCCGCATCGGCGTGAAGGTGTGGATCTACAAGGGCGAGGCTCCGACGAGCCGCGCCGAGCGCGAGGCGGCTGCTGCCGGTGCCCGCGCCGGCCAGCGTCGCGAGCGTGACGACCGTAGGGGTGGCGGCGGCGGCGACCGTCCCCGTCGCGGTGGTGGCGCCGGTGGCGCCCGCCGTGGTGGCGGCCGTGGTGACCGTGCCCCCAGGACTGAGGCGGCCGCGCAGGCTGCCCCCGAGACCGGCCCGGCTGCGCAGCCGGGTGCTGAAGGGAGCTGACCATGCTGATCCCGCGCAGGGTCAAGCACCGCAAGCAGCACCGGCCTGACCGCAGCGGAGCCGCCAAGGGCGGCACCAGGGTCGTGTTCGGCGAGTTCGGCATTCAGGCGCTTGAGCACTCCTACGTGACCAACCGCCAGATCGAGTCGGCTCGTATCGCCATGACCCGCCACATCCGTCGTGGCGGCAAGGTGTGGATCAACATCTACCCCGACCGTCCGCTCACCAAGAAGCCGGCCGAGACCCGCATGGGTTCCGGTAAGGGCTCCCCCGAGTGGTGGATCGCCAACGTCAAGCCCGGACGCGTGATGTTCGAGCTGTCCGGCGTGGCGGAGCCGGTCGCGCGCGAGGCGCTTCAGCGCGCGATCCACAAGCTCCCGATGAAGTGCAAGATCGTTAAGCGTGAAGTGGGTGAGGCGTGATGGCTAAGGGCCTGACCGCCGGCGAGCTGCGGGTGGAGGACCAGGACACCCTGGTCCAGAAGCTCAAGGAAGCCAAGGAGGAGCTGTTCAACCTCCGCTTCCAGGCGGCGACCGGTCAGTTGGAGAGCCACGGGCGGCTGCGTGCTGTCCGCCGCGAGATCGCCCGTATCTACACCGTGATGCGCGAGCGTGAGCTCGGCATCGTCACGGTCGAGAAGGAGACGAGCGATGGCTGAGACCGAGACCACCGAGACCACCGAGACGAACGACGACTCGCGGCACTTCCGCAAGGTCCGTGAGGGCCTGGTCGTCAGCGACAAGATGGACAAGACCGTCGTCGTCGCCGTCGAGGACCGCGTCAAGCACCGTCTGTACGGCAAGGTCATCCGCCGTACGACCAAGTACAAGGCGCACGACGAGTCCAACGCCTGTGGCGTGGGCGACCGTGTGCTTCTGATGGAGACTCGTCCGCTCTCCGCCACCAAGCGGTGGCGGGTCGTCGAGATCCTCGAGAAGGCCAAGTAACCCTTCTCGGATATACCGCGCCTCGTGGGGGGTGGAGACACCCCCCATGACGGTGTCCAAGGACGTGGGAGCTTCCCGCGTCGCCTGCGGTGCGGCTCTGCGGAGTTGTGGCCGGAGGACCAAGAAACCGACGGGTTCCGCCAGGCTCAGCAATGAGAACCGGCGCGACTAACAGGAGTAATCGTGATCCAGCAGGAGTCGCGGCTCAAGGTCGCCGACAACACGGGTGCCAAGGAGATTCTCTGCATCCGCGTTCTCGGCGGTTCGGGCCGACGCTACGCCGGTATCGGCGACGTCATCGTCGCCACTGTCAAGGACGCGCTGCCGGGCAGCACGGGCGTCAAGAAGGGCGACGTGGTCAAGGCCGTCATCGTCCGCACTGTCAAGGAGCGCCGCCGGCCCGACGGCTCCTACATCCGCTTCGACGAGAACGCCGCCGTCATCATCAAGGACAGCGGTGACCCTCGCGGCACTCGTATCTTCGGCCCGGTCGGCCGTGAGCTGCGCGACAAGAAGTTCATGCGCATCATCTCGCTCGCGCCGGAGGTGCTGTAATGCCCAAGCAGCTGCACGTGAAGAAGGGTGACCTCGTCCAGGTCATCGCCGGCAAGGACAAGGGCGCCAAGGGTCACGTCATCGCCACCCTCCCGGACAGGGACCGCGTGGTGGTCGAGGGCGTCAACATGATCAAGAAGCACACGAAGGAGACCCACCAGGGTCCGCGCGGCGCCAAGACCGGCGGCGTGCAGACCATGGAGGCCGCCATCCACGTGAGCAACGTGAAGAAGCTCAAGGACGACAAGCCCGCCGACAAGAAGGCCGACGAGAAGAAGGCCGACGAGACGGGTGAGGACAGCTGATGACTGCCACGACCACTGAGACCGAGCGTCCGACGCCGCGCCTCAAGACGAAGTACCGCGAGGAGATCGCGGCCAAGCTTCGCGAGGACTTCGGCATCGAGAACGTCATGCAGATCCCCGGCCTGGTGAAGATCAAGGTCAACATGGGTGTCGGCGAGGCGGCTCGCGACTCGAAGCTCATCGAGGGCGCCGTTCGCGACCTCACCGTGATCACCGGCCAGAAGCCGGCCGTCGTCCGGGCCCGCAAGTCCATCGCCCAGTTCAAGCTGCGCGAGGGCATGCCGATCGGCGCGCACGTCACGCTTCGCGGCGACCGCATGTGGGAGTTCCTCGACAGGCTGCTGTCGCTGGCGCTGCCCCGCATCCGTGACTTCCGCGGCCTGTCGCCGAAGCAGTTCGACGGCAACGGCAACTACACGTTCGGTCTGACCGAGCAGGTCATGTTCCACGAGGTCGACCAGGACAAGGTCGACCGGCCGCGGGGCATGGACATCACGATCGTGACCACCGCGAAGACCGACGACCAGGGCCGGGCGCTGCTGAAGCTCCTCGGCTTCCCCTTCAAGGAGGCCTGATCATGGCGAAGAAGTCGCTGATCGCCAAGGCTAATCGCAAGCCGAAGTTCGAGGTCCGGGGCTACACCCGGTGCACGCGCTGCGGTCGTCCCCGCGCCGTCTACAGGAAGTTCGGCCTGTGCCGCGTCTGCTTCCGTGAGATGGCGCACCGGGGCGAGCTGCCTGGCATCACCAAGTCCAGCTGGTAGTTACCCTGTGGGGGCGGCGTGACGTCGCCCCCGCGGGCTGCCGGCCGTACATAGCAAGCGAAACGCTGACAAACCCAGGGCGCTCTCGCCGAGAGCACCCATGACCACGCCGAAGGTCCACCGGCAGAGCGGTGCAGAAGCACTCGATGCTTCGCCGACTGGAAACCGCGGCGAGGAAGGCCACTGGCCATGACGATGACCGACCCCATCGCAGACATGTTGACGCGTCTGCGCAATGCGAACTCGGCGTACCACGAGAGTGTGACTATGCCGTATTCGAAGATCAAGGCGCACATCGCCGAGATCCTCCAGCAGGAGGGCTACATCCAGTCTTGGGCCGTCGAGGACGCCAAGGTGGGCAAGAGCCTCGTGGTGGAGCTCAAGTTCGGGCCGACCCGTGAGCGGTCGCTCGCGGGCCTGCGCCGGGTCTCCAAGCCCGGTCTGCGGGTCTATGCGAAGAAGGACAACCTGCCTCGGGTCCTGGGCGGGCTCGGCGTCGCGATCATCTCGACGTCCGCCGGCCTCATGACCGACAAGCAGGCCGGCAAGCGTGGTGTGGGCGGGGAAGTCCTCGCCTACGTCTGGTAGAAGGGAGTAACACAGCATGTCGCGAATCGGACGGCTGCCCATCCCTGTGCCCAGTGGCGTAGACATCACGATCACCGGCCAGGATGTCCAGGTCAAGGGACCGAAGGGCACGCTCACTCACTCGGTCGCCGAGCCCATTTCGGTGGCTCGGGACGACGACGGCGCTGTCGCCGTCACCCGCCCCAACGACGAGAACAAGGTCCGCGCGCTGCACGGCCTGTCTCGCACCCTCATCGCCAACATGGTGCAGGGCGTCACGCAGGGTTACTCCAAGACCCTGGAGATCGTGGGCGTCGGTTACCGCGTCCAGGCCAAGGGCCCGACGCAGCTGGAGTTCGCACTGGGCTTCAGTCACCCGGTCATCGTCGACGCCCCCGAGGGCGTCACCTTCCGCGTCGAGAAGCCGACCCTGTTCCACGTGGACGGCATCGACAAGCAGAAGGTCGGCGAGGTCGCCGCCAACATCCGCAAGTTGCGCAAGCCTGACCCGTACAAGGGCAAGGGCGTGCGTTACCAGGGCGAACAGATCCGCCGCAAGGTCGGAAAGGCTGGTAAGTAGGCATGGCTCCGAAGACTGCGTTCAGCAAGCACACGGCTGCCCGCACCGTCTCGCGGGCCCGCCGTCACCGCCGCGTCCGCAAGAACGTCGTCGGCACGACTGCGCGTCCCCGCATGGTCGTCAACCGCTCGACCCGTCACATGTTCGTCCAGATCGTGGACGACACCGCCGGCCACACGCTGGTGAGCGCGTCCACCATGGACGCCTCGCTGCGCACGCTCGAGGCGGACAAGACCGAGAAGGCGAAGAAGGTCGGCGAGCTCCTCGCTCAGCGGGCCAAGGAAGCCGGGATCACCGCTGTCGTCTTCGACCGCGGTGGCAACCGCTACGCCGGGCGTATCGCCGCCCTGGCGGACAGCGCCCGCGAAGGCGGGCTCGAGTTCTGATATGGCTACTGAGATGAGGAACCACTGATGGCTGCAGCTCCGCGTCGCGGTGGCGGCACCGGTGGCGAGCGGCGGGACCGTCGTGACGATCGCCGCGGTGGCGCCGCCGACAAGGGCGTCTCGTACATCGAGCGCGTAGTGAAGATCAACCGAGTGGCCAAGGTCGTGAAGGGTGGTCGTCGCTTCAGCTTCACCGCCCTCGTTGTCGTCGGTGACGGCAACGGCCTGGTCGGCGTCGGTTACGGCAAGGCAAAGGAAGTGCCCGCGGCCATCGCCAAGGGCGTCGAAGAGGCGAAGAAGCACTTCTTCAAGGTGCCTCGCATCCAGGGCACGATTCCGCACACCGTGCAGGGCGAGGAGGCGGCCGGCGTCGTCTTCCTGCGTCCCGCCTCGGCCGGTACCGGCGTCATCGCCGGTGGCCCGGTGCGCGCGGTCCTGGAGTGCGCGGGCATCCACGACGTGCTCTCCAAGTCGCTCGGCTCCGACAACCCGATCAACATCGTGCACGCCACCGTGGCTGCTCTGAAGGGCCTGTCCCGGCCCGAGGAGATCGCCGCCCGTCGTGGCCTGCCGATCGAGGATGTCGCTCCGGCCCGGATGCTCAAGGCTCAGCGCGAGGGCATCGCGGAGGCCGCCGCGGCGAAGGCGGTGAGCTAGTCATGGCACGCCTGAAGATCACTCAGGTTCGCTCGAAGATCGGTGGCAAGCAGAACCAGCGTGACTCGCTGCGTTCGCTTGGCCTGAAGCGAATCGGCGACGTCGTCGTCAAGGAGGACCGGCCCGAGATTCGTGGCATGGTCTCCGTGGTGACGCACCTCGTCGAGGTGGAAGAGGTCGACTAGTCATGACTGACAAGGCTCCGCTGAAGATTCACGACCTGCGTCCTGCTCCTGGCGCCAACAAGTCCAAGGTCCGCAAGGGTCGTGGCGAGGGCTCCAAGGGCAAGACGGCCGGTCGCGGCACCAAGGGCTCGCGGGCCCGTACCGGGGTGCCCCTCGGCTTCGAGGGTGGCCAGGTGCCGCTGCAGAGGCGTCTGCCGAAGCTCAAGGGCTTCTCCAACGCGCTGTTCAAGACGTCCTACCAGGTCGTCAACCTGGACAGGATCGGCGAGCTGTTCCCCGACGGTGGCGAGGTCACCGTGGAGACGCTGGTCGCCAAGGGTGCTGTCCGTAAGAACCAGCTCGTGAAGGTGCTCGGCACCGGCGAGATCTCCGTCGCGGTGAACGTGCAGGCTCACGCCTTCTCGGCCGCCGCCAAGGAGAAGATCGCTGCTGCCGGTGGCTCCGTTACCGAGCTGTAAATACGCTATGACGAGGCGTGGGGGCCCTGACAATGGGCTCCCACGCCCGTAGTGCGTTAGAGTTCGCGAGACGGCAGGCTTCTGTCCGGCTCGTTTGACTTGAGACTTCAGATGGCAGATCCCCGCACCATCGCATACTCACATCGCCTTATAGGCGCGCAGGAGGGACCGTGCTGACCGCGTTTACCCGGGCGTTCCGGACGCCGGACCTGCGCAAGAAGTTGCTCTTCACTCTGGGCATCATCGCGCTGTTCCGTCTTGGCTCGGTTCTTCCGACTCCGGGCGTTCACGTCGAGAATCTGGCGAACTGCTTCCAGGAGGCGCGTAACGGAGCCTCCGGCAACATCTATGGAATGGTGCAGCTGTTCAGTGGCGGCGCGCTTCTGAAGCTGTCGGTGTTCGCCCTCGGCATCATGCCGTACATCACGGCGAGCATCATCCTGCAGCTGCTCGTTGTCGTGATTCCTCGTCTTGAGGCACTCAAGAAGGAGGGGCAGGCAGGCCAGACCAAGATCACGCAGTATACGCGTTATCTGACGATCGGCCTCGGCGTCCTCCAGTCCACGGCCTTCATCGCGCTCGCGCGCTCCGGTCAGCTGTTCCCGAACTGCCAGCAGGACGTGCTGCTCAACCCGAACGACATCTTCCAGATCATCACGATGGTCGTCATCATGACGGCCGGCACCTCCGTGATCATGTGGCTGGGCGAGCTCATCACGGACCGCGGCGTCGGCAACGGCATGTCGATCCTGATCTTCACCTCCGTCGTGTCGGTGTTCCCGTCGGAGCTGGCCAGCATCTTCCAGGCCAACAAGTTCACCTTCGCGGTCGTCATGATCGTCGGTATCTTCATGATCGCCGCGGTGGTCTTCGTCGAGCAGGCTCAGCGCCGCATCCCGGTGCAGTACGCCAAGCGGATGGTCGGCCGGCGGATGTACGGCGGCACCTCGACCTACATCCCGCTGAAGGTCAACCAGGCCGGCATCATCCCGGTCATCTTCGCCTCGTCGCTGCTCTATCTTCCGCAGCTCATCACGTCGCTGTTCGCCAACACCGCCAACCCGAACGCGGTGGTCCAGTGGATCGCGCAGAACCTGGCCGGGGGCACCACCCCCACGTACATGATCACGTTCTTCGTGCTGATCGTGTTCTTCACGTACTTCTACGTGTCCATCACTTTCAACCCCCCTGAAGTGGCCGACAACATGAAGAAGTACGGTGGGTTCATTCCGGGCATCCGCCCGGGCCGGCCGACGGCTGAATACCTGAACTTCGTGCTCACCCGTCTGACCGCGCCCGGCGCGCTCTATCTGGGTCTGATCGCCATGGTCCCGATCGTCGCGCTGGCGGTCGCCGGTGCGAGCCAGAACTTCCCGTTCGGAGGGACGAGCATTCTGATCATGGTTGGTGTCGGCCTGGACACGGTGAAGCAGATCGAGAGCCAGCTGCAGCAGCGTAACTACGAAGGCTTCCTGCGGTAGTGCGTCTCGTTCTGGTAGGGCCCCCCGGAGCGGGAAAGGGGACGCAGGCCCAGTACATCGCATCCAACCTGTCCATCCCGAAGATCTCGACAGGTGACATCTTCCGTGCCAACGTCTCGGGCGGCACGGAGCTCGGCAAGCTGGCCAAGACGTACATGGACCGCGGCGACCTGGTGCCCGACGAGGTGACCATCGCCATGGTCCGTGACCGTCTCTCCGAGGACGACGCGCAGGACGGCTTCCTGCTCGACGGCTTCCCACGCAACGTCCCGCAGGCCGAGATCCTGCGCGACATGCTCAAGGACTGGGGGCTGGCGCTCGACCTGGTACTGGAGCTCGTGGTCGACGACGACGAGGTGGTCCGCCGCCTCGCCGGCCGTCGCACATGCAGCCAGTGCGGCCGCATCTGGCACGTGGAGTTCGACGACAAGAAGGACGACCGGTGCGACGTCTGCGGCGGCGCGCTGTTCCAGCGTGACGACGACAAGGAGGAGACCATCAGGCACCGCCTGGAGGTCTACCAGGAGCAGACGTCACCCCTCATCGCCTACTACGCCGACGAGGGCATCCTGGTCGGTGTCGACGCGACCGGCCCGGTCGAGGAGGTCACCGAGCGTGCCATGGAGGCGATCCGCCCTTTCACGGGATAGCTCTGCTGACGGACTGACGAGGTGGCACGAGATTTCTTCGTGCCACCTCGCGGCTATTGTGGGGGGAATTGGGCTCCCGCGTCCGCTCGTTGCCAACCCTAGGGGTGCCGAAACGTGTTCAAGAAGAACAGGCATGGAATTCAGATCAAGTCGGCGGAGCAGCTGGAGAAGATGCGCTCGGCCGGTCTCGTCGTCGGGCGCACGCTGGACCTGCTGAAGCGCTCGGTCGAGCCGGGCATGACGCCGCTCGACCTCGACGTCATCGCCGAGAAGGCGATCAGGGAAGAGGGCGCGGTCCCGTCGTTCAAGGGCTACCAGGGCTTTCCCGCGACGATCTGCGCGTCGGTCAACGAGGAGGTCGTCCACGGGATCCCGACCAAGGCCCGCAAGCTGCGTGAGGGCGACATCATCTCGATCGACTGCGGCGCCATCCTCGACGGCTGGCACGGCGACTCGGCCGTGACGGTTCCCGTGGGGGAGGTGGCCCCGGAGCTCACGGAGCTGATGCGGATCACCGAGGAGGCCATGTGGTGCGGCATCGCCGCGCTCACTCCCGGCCGCCACCTGTCCGACATCGGCTACGAGATCGAGCGCTACGTCCGGTCGCAGGGCCGGTTCGGCATCCCGCCGGAGTACGGCGGCCACGGCATCGGCACCGAGATGCACATGGATCCGTGGATCGCCAACCACGGCCGGCCGGGCAAGGGCCCGCTGCTGGAGGAGGGCATGTGCCTGGCCATCGAGCCGATGGTCAACCTCGGCACGCCCCGGACCCGCGTGCTGGCCGACGACTGGACCGTCGTCACCATCGACGGCAAGCAGTCCGCGCACTTCGAACACAGCGTCGCCGTGACACATAATGGACCTTGGGTGCTTACCGCTCTAGACGGGGGCGAATCGCGCCTGGCGCAGCCGCACAACTGACCGGGAGTGGTGGGATGGCACAGAGCCCCGAAATGCGTGCTTCCGATGCCGATCGCGACCGGGTGGCCGCAGTGCTCCGCGAGCACACCGCCCAGGGCCGGATCACCATGGAGGAGTTCAACGAGCGGCTGGAGCACCTCTACCAGAGCAAGACCTACGGCGAGCTCCAGCGGCTGACCTCGGACCTGCCCGACGTGGACCTGCGCCACCGGCAGCTCGCCAAGAAGACCGACAAGGCCGCGGCCAAGCAGGCCAAGGCGCACGCCGGCATGCGGGCCGCGTGGGCCTCGTGGGCGATGGCCAGCTCCGTGAACTGGATCATCTGGCTGATCGTCAGCGTGACGGCCGAGCACCTCATCTACCCGTGGCCGTTGTGGGTCATGGGCCCGTGGGGTGTGATCCTGCTGATGAGCACGATCTTCGGGTCCGGGGGATCATCGAAGAAGCGCTGAAGTGTGCACTAGTGCACTCTGCGCATTCCTCCACAGATCGGACAGTCGAATCTTCCTAACGTGAGTCGCATCGAGAAGCACCGACTCACCGGAGGAAGACATGCAGAAGCTCATCGCGGCGGCCACCCTCGCCGGCTCCCTCGCCACCGGGCTCGCCCTGGCCGCCCCCGCCGCCCAGGCGGCCACCACCACCGCCACGGCCGGCGCGGCCCGGAGTGCCCCGGTCCACAAGTGGGGCACGTTCTACTCCAAGAGCCACAGGGCCCACAGCTACGGCTACACCTGGAAGTCCGGTGGCCGGGTCTACACCAAGTGGTACGGCAAGGAGTCCACGCCCAAGTCCGGCTGGATCTGGTTCCGGTACGAGGTCAAGGGCGGAGGCGGCGGCAAGTTCGTCCGACAGTGGGACGGCTCGCGCAGTGAGACCTGGTCGAAGAAGGGGCTCGCCCGGGTCTACACGTACACCTGCTGGGGCGGCAAGTTCAACGACTGCGGCAAGGTCTACCGCATCTACTGATGCTCCACCGCATTCCACGGACGCGGCCATCTCGGGGGCGGTCACCACGGGGGCGGTCACCACGGGGGCGGCCATCACGGGCGCGGTCACCACGAGCGTCGCCTTCGGCGCCACCTCGCACGTCGTCCGGGCTCCCGCGGCTCCGGCTCCGAGGCCCGCCGGCATCCCGCCGGCGGGCCTCACGCATGCCAAGGGCGTGCCCCCGGAAGGGGTGCGGCCGCCGGGGTGGGTCACGCGCTCTTGGGTGTGGGGTAAACTGTCTCGTGGTTGTGTCAGGACACCTGGCACGCGTTTCGCGTTTTAGGCTCAGGTGTCGTACACTCCTTAGTCGGCTCACTATGACTATCACGCGTCGGCGGTCCTTGCCGGCCGTCGCTCTCTTCGAAGCGTGAAGTCGCGGCTGCTTAGTGAACCGGAGCCTCAGACGATCGATCAGTGAAACGCGAGGGATTTTGGCCAAGAAAGACGGCGCCATCGAGATTGAGGGCACTGTGGTTGAGTCGCTCCCGAACGCCATGTTCCGGGTGCAGCTCGACAACGGCCATAAGGTCCTGGCCCACATCAGCGGACGGATGCGGATGCACTACATCCGAATTCTCCCCGACGACCGGGTGGTCGTGGAACTGAGCCCCTACGACCTCAGTCGTGGGCGGATCGTCTACCGATACAAGTGAAGACGTCTGAGGAACACGAAGGACAATGAAGGTAAAGCCGAGCGTCAAGAAGATCTGCGACAAGTGCAAGGTGATCCGCCGGCACGGTCGCGTCATGGTGATCTGCGACAACCTGCGCCACAAGCAGCGTCAGGGCTAGTCGCCGCAAAGGCTTCTCCGAGTCCGCCCCGATTTCAGGGAGCGGGCTCGACGCATGAGAAGCCTGGGACTGTAGTAACGCTTCACACCTGAGCAGGCGGCGTGCCGCCCCGAGGCTTCGGCTCCGGGACGCGCACGGAAGGCCGGACCACTCAGGAGACCCCCGGTCGGAGGCCGGGGCCCTCACCCCGGGCATGGGGAGGGGAGATGAGGCGTAAGACCTCCGCCACCACGAAGGAGAATGCCCGACCATGGCCCGCCTGGTTGGCGTCGACCTCCCCCGCGAAAAGCGGCTGGAGATCGCTCTCACCTACATCTACGGAATCGGCCGCACCCGCGCCCAGGAGATCCTCGAGGCGACCGGTGTCAGCGGCGACCTCCGGGTCCACCAGCTCAGCGACAACGAGCTCGTCCCGATGCGTGACTACATCGAGGCGAACTTCAAGATCGAGGGTGACCTGCGTCGCGAGGTCCAGGCCGACATCCG
Source organism: Nonomuraea sp. 3-1Str (assembly GCF_031570565.1). Classification (NCBI taxonomy): domain Bacteria; kingdom Bacillati; phylum Actinomycetota; class Actinomycetes; order Streptosporangiales; family Streptosporangiaceae; genus Nonomuraea; species Nonomuraea sp. 3-1Str. The sequence continues at coordinate 413,196 of NZ_JALHBK010000003.1, read as the reverse complement.
TCGCAAGATCGAAATCGGTTGCTACCAGGGCATCCGGCACCGCAAGGGCCTGCCCGTCCACGGCCAGCGCACCCAGACCAACGCGCGCACCCGCAAGGGCAAGAAGAAGACCGTGGCCGGCAAGAAGAAGCCCGGTAAGAAGTAGTCCTCGCAGCCGCGGGACCGAACACCTCAGGAGTGAAGGCAAAGGATGCCTCCTAAGAGCCGTCAGGGTGCGCCCAAGAAGGTGCGCCGCAAGGAAAAGAAGAACGTCGCTCACGGGCACGCCCACATCAAGAGCACGTTCAACAACACGATCGTCTCGATCACGGACCCCAACGGGAACGTGATCTCCTGGGCCAGCGCCGGCCACGTGGGTTTCAAGGGCTCCCGTAAGTCCACCCCGTTCGCCGCCCAGATGGCTGCCGAGAACGCCGCTCGCCGCGCCATGGAGCACGGCATGCGCAAGGTCGACGTCTTCGTGAAGGGCCCCGGCTCCGGTCGCGAGACCGCGATCCGCTCCCTCCAGGCCACCGGCCTCGAGGTGGGTTCGATCCAGGACGTCACCCCGGTGCCGCACAACGGCTGCCGTCCGCCGAAGCGCCGCCGCGTCTGATCCCCAGGAGATATTGAGAAATGGCTCGTTACACGGGCGCGGACTGCAAGCTCTGCCGTCGCGAGAAGACCAAGCTCTTCCTCAAGGGCAGCAAGTGCGAGTCCGCCAAGTGCCCCATCGAGATTCGCCCTTACCCGCCGGGTGAGCACGGTCGCGGACGTCCCAAGGAGTCCGAGTACCAGCTTCAGCTTCGCGAGAAGCAGAAGACCCGCCGGATCTACGGCGTCCTCGAGAAGCAGTTCCGCAACTACTACGAGGAAGCCGCGGGCAAGAGCGGCAAGTCGGGTGAGGTTCTCCTCCAGATCCTGGAGAGCCGCCTCGACAACGTGGTGTACCGCGCCGGGTTCGCCCAGTCGCGTGACGCCGCCCGCCAGCAGGTCCGCCACGGCCACATCCTGGTCAACGGCAAGAAGGTCGACATCCCGTCGTACCGCGTGCGCGAGCACGACATCATCGAGGTGCGCGAGACCAAGCGCAACCTTCTGCCGTACGAGGTGGCTCGCGCCACCGCCGGCGACCGCACCGTCCCGGCCTGGCTGGGCGTCGTGCCGGAGAAGCTCCGCGTCCTGGTGCACCAGCTGCCCGTCCGGCAGCAGATCGACACCCAGGTCCAGGAGCAGTTGATCGTCGAGTACTACTCCAAGTAGCAACTCGTCTGCCTGATGGCGTACGGCCCGCCCGTACGCCATTTAGGCTGTATAGCGGAGTGGCGTCATATAGCGGTCGCCACACGACAAGGGGAGAACCCGCATGCTGATCGCTCAGCGCCCGACTCTTCTCGAAGAGTCGATCGACGAGACCCGGTCCCGGTTCATCATCGAGCCGCTGGAGCCGGGCTTCGGCTACACCATCGGCAACTCGCTCCGCCGCACGCTGCTGTCGTCCATTCCGGGCGCGGCCGTGACGAGCATCCGGATCGAGGGCGTGCTGCACGAGTTCTCGACCGTTCCCGGGGTCAAGGAAGACGTCACCGACATCATCCTCAACCTCAAGGAGCTGGTCGTCTCCTCCGAGCACGACGAGCCGGTCGTGATGTACCTGCGCAAGCAGGGCCCGGGTGAGGTCACCGCCGCCGACATCGCGCCTCCGGCCGGTGTCGAGGTGCACAACCCCGAGCTGCGCATCGCCACGCTGAACGGCAAGGCGAAGCTGGAGATGGAGCTGACCGTCGAGCGCGGTCGCGGCTACGTCTCCGCCGCGCAGAACAAGCAGCCCGGCCAGGAGATCGGTCGCATCCCGATCGACTCCATCTACTCGCCGGTGCTCAAGGTCACCTACAAGGTCGAGGCGACCCGAGTCGAGCAGCGCACCGACTTCGACCGCCTGATCCTCGACGTCGAGACCAAGCCGGCCATGAAGCCCCGCGACGCGGTGGCCTCCGCCGGCAAGACCCTCGTCGAGCTGTTCGGCCTGGCCCGTGAGCTCAACGTCGAGGCCGAGGGCATCGACATCGGCCCGTCGCCCACCGACGCCGCTCTGGCGGCCGACCTGGCGCTGCCGATCGAGGAGCTCAACCTGACCGTCCGGTCCTACAACTGCCTCAAGCGCGAGGGCATCCACACCGTGGGTGAGCTGGTCGCGCGCAGCGAGCAGGACCTGCTGGACATAAGGAATTTCGGCGCCAAGTCGATCGAAGAGGTCAAGCAGAAGCTGCACGAGATGTCGCTGGCGCTCAAGGACTCCCCGCCCGGGTTCGACCCGAGCGCGGTGGCCGGCGCCGGTTACGACGACGACGACAGCGCGTACGTCGAGACCGAGCAGTACTGAACCATCGCGAGGGCTCTTCCTCGCGAACCCTCGCGCCGGGCGGCCCAGCCGCCTGGCGCGGGCGACGATAACGGATCGCATCGAACGACTGCGACCGGCCCGACTCCGGTACCTGGCACGGCCGGGGCGGGTTAACTCACAAGGAGATCCCCATGCCCAAGCCCACCAAGGGTGCACGTCTTGGCGGCAGCCCGGCGCACGAGAAGCTGATCCTGGCCAACCTGGCCACGGACCTGTTCCGCCACGGCAAGATCCGCACCACGGTCGCCAAGGCCAAGCGCCTTCGCCCGGTGGCGGAGCGCCTGATCACCAAGGCGAAGAAGGGCGACATCCACAACCGTCGCCAGGTCCTCGCGGTCGTCAAGGACAAGGGCGTCGTCCACCACCTGTTCACGGACCTCGCGACCACGTTCGCCGAGCGTCCGGGCGGCTACACCCGCATCACCAAGGTGGGTCCGCGCAAGGGTGACAACGCTCCGATGGCCGTCATCGAGCTGGTGACCGAGCCGCTGAACCCGGTTCGCGTCTCCCGCGCCGCCGCTCCGGCCGCCGCCGCGGCGCCGGCCCAGGCCGAGGAGAACGAGGCTCCGGCTGAGGCGACCGAGGCTCCGGCCGCTGAGGCAGCGGCCGCCGACGAGGCGCCCGCCGCTCAGGCTGACGAGGCCGACGCCTCGGCCGAGGCGAAGAAGGACGAGGCCTGATCTTTCAGGTCCCAGGCGTCGCGGGCCCGGCCCCCTCACGGGGTGCCGGGCCCGTTTCGCGTTCTGTGGTGGTTTTCGCTGTGGTGGTTTTCGTTGTGCTGGCATCTGCCGTGCTCGTGCACGGCTCTGGGAGGTAGCTCGTGGTACGGCTCCGCCTCGACCTCGGGTACGACGGCACCGACTTCTCCGGCTGGGCCCGCCAGCCGGGCCGGCGTACCGTGCAGGGCGAGATCGAGCAGGCGCTCGGCCGGATCCTGCGGCTGGAGGAGCCGCCCGCGCTCACGGTGGCGGGGCGGACGGACGCGGGCGTCCACGCCCGGCACCAGGTGGCGCACGTCGACGTCGCGGTGGGATCGCTGTCCGAGCTCGACCGCAACCGCCGCGCGTCCGCCTCACAGGAGGAGCAGCCCTCCGCAGGCGCATCCACGGAGGACTTGCCGCTGGACGTCGATGAGCGGCTCGCTACGCTCGTGCGACGGCTGGCGGGGGTACTGGCGCAGGATGTACGGGTTTATCGCGTCTCGGTGGCTCCTGAGGGCTTTGACGCCCGGTTCTCGGCTCTGTCCCGGCGCTACGCGTACCGGGTGAGCGACGCGCCCGGAGGGGGCGACCCGTTGCGGCGCCGGGAGGTCGTGTGGCACAACCGCCCGCTCGACCTCGACGGCATGAACACCGCCGCCGAGCGACTGCTGGGCGAGCACGACTTCGCGGCGTTCTGCAAGAAGCGCGAGGGCGCCACCACGATCCGCGAGCTGCAACGGCTGCAGTGGGTGCGTCAGGACGACGGGCTGCTGGTGGCGACCGTGGTGGCCGACGCGTTCTGCCACTCGATGGTGCGGGCGCTGGTGGGGGCGCTGCTGGCCGTGGGCGACGGCCGGCGGCCGATCCCGTGGCCGGCCCAGGTGCTGGGGGGCGCCGTACGGGACAGCGGGGTGCACGTCGCGCCCGCGCACGGCCTGTGCCTGGAGGAGGTCCGCTACCCGCCGGCGGAAGAGCTGGCGGTACGCGCCGCCGCGACGCGACGCGTCCGCTCCCTCTGACCTCTGCCAAGTCCTTGGCGTGCGTGTTGCCGGGGTGCGTCCACCGGGTCAGTCGTTGGAGATGCGGCGCTCCAGGACGAGCGACATCTCGTCGCGGAAGGCGTCGCTGACCTTGCCCAGCGTCCGGTCCTTCGCCGCCGGGGTGTGACCGTCGGCGTAGGTGGCGTAACTGAACACGATGTACCGACCCCAGACGAGGCCGGCCGCGTACCCGCCCGCGATGTCGACGCGCTCGCCGCCCGAGCCGGCGGGACCGGGCAGGGCGCGGAACCAGAGGTTGCGGGCGAGGTTCTTGGCCTGGTCGGCCCGCATGGCGGCGTCCTTGGTGGGGAGCACCGCGATGCCGCTGGTCACCGCGTAGCGGCGCTTGCTGTCCACGTACGTCGCCCGCAGCACCCTGCTGCACTTCTGGTCGTGCAGCGCCTCGGCGAACGGCCCCGCGGCGGCCTTGCGGCAGTCGCCCTCCATGTCGGTCACGACCCGTGAGAACGCGGCGCCGGCCGCGTCCACCTTCTTCTCCGGGAACGCCTCGGTCAGCGACAGCTTGCGCTTGTCCGTCTCCTCGGAGTCGAGCACGGCCGCCGCCGGGGCACTCGACGGCGCGCCGGCCGTGGGGGACACGGCCGAGGGCGCGGACGCGGACGGCGCGGGGGCGGTGGTGGGCGCCGTCGGCTGCCGGGTGGCCGCCGTGGGCGGCGGCGCGCTCAGCGACTTGTAGGCGAAGAAGCCGCCGGTGGCCACGCCTCCGAGGACGACCACGCCGAGAACGGCCAGGACGGCCCGCCTGGCCTTGTTCGGCTGGGCGGCCGGCGGGGTGGGGGCGGCCGGTGGCTGCTTGAACGCGCCCATCGGGTGACCGCCGACGCCGCCCGGGGGCGGGGTGGGCAGGTCGAACGCGGCGGGCGAGAGGGGGGAGCGGGGCGGCGGGGTGCTCGGTTTGCCCCAGATTTCGCGGCTGAAGGGCAGCTCGGGAAGTTGCTCCTCCTGACGCTGCTCCTCGGTCTGGGGAGGGGGCGGCCAGGCACCGGACTGACGCCCGGCCTGAGGGCCGTTGGCACCGACCGGGCCTGGCCCGTTCTGTCCTGGCCCGACCGGGCCTGGCTTGTTCTGTCCGGGCCCGTTCTGTCCGGGAGGGTTCTGTCCCGGGGCGGCGTGGGGCGCAGTGGTCTGGCCGGGCACGGGGTGACCGGGCTGGGCCTGGCCGGGGGCGCTGTGGCCGGCGAGGTGGGGGGCCGTGGGCCGGCCCGGGTTCGGCGGACCGGCCATGGGCTGACCGGGGGCGGGGTGGGGGGCCGTGGGCTGGCCCGGGTTCGAGGGGCCGGTCGCGGGCCGGCCGTTCGGGGGGTGAGCGGCGGTGGGATGACCCGGGGCGGCGGAAGCGGCGGTCTGGTGCGGTGCGGTCGCGTCCTGCTGTGGTGCGCCCGGTGAGGTGGCGGCCGGGTGAGGGGCGCCTGGTGGCGCGGCGGCCGGGTGAGAGGTGCCTGGTGCCGCGGTGGCCGGGTCGGGCGTGTCCCCCTGGGACGTGCCTCCCTGGGACGTGCCCGTCTGCGGCGCGCCCACGTGGGCGGTGTCTCCCTGGGACACACCCGCCTGGGGAGCACCTTCCCGGGGTGCGCTCGCTTGAGGCGTGCCCTGGTGGGGTGCGTCCTGGTGAGGTGTGCCGGTGTGGGCGGGGGTGGTCGGCTGTGGGGCGGTGGGCCCCTGGGCGTGGGGATGGGCCTCGGCGGGCGGCCAGACCGGGACGTCGCTGGGCTCAGGGGGGCGTGCGCCGTGCGGGTGCTCAGGGGAGCCGCTGGGTGCGGCGGGCTGGGGACCGGTCGGGGCATGCTGCTGGGCGTGCGGTGACGTGCCGGGGGCCGTGGCCGGGCGGGGCAGGTGCGGAACGGTGTCTCCGGGGCCGGACCACTGTGCCCCGGCGGGGAGGGTGTCGTTCGCGTCGGGTGCGGGCCGGCCCGCACCGGTGGCGCCCGAGGCGGGCGGCTGTGCGGCGGCGCGGGGTGGGCGGCCCGTCTCGATGGGATGAGAGGCGGTCGAGTCGGCATCGAGCACGTCAGGCAGTGTGGCGTTGGGGTCGAAGCCGCGCGGAGGCGAGGTGTGCGCGGTCTCGGGTCCCGGTGCCTGGTGAGGACCTGCGGTGTGGTGGGCGGATCCGTACGGGGCCGCCGAAGGGGACGGGAACGCGTGGGGCGCCGTGGTGTTGGGGTCGGCGTGCGTCCTGGCGTCCGGGGCCAGGTGGTCCGTGGTGAGGGCCGCGTCGCTGTCCAGGCCGGGGACGGGCTCGCCCGTGGCGGCGGGCCACGGGGGCATGGCGGGCGGGTCGACGACGGGTGCGGGCCACACCTGCATGCCCGCGGCTGCGGCCGTGAAGGCGGGCGGCGGCTCCCAGGGCGGCGCGCCGGGCACCACCGGGCCGGCGGCCCACGGCGGGGGCTGCTCGGGCGAGCCGGTCGGTGGCGCCGGCGGGAAAGCCTGTCCCGGGGGCTCGGCGGCGGCTTGGGCGGCGGGCACGTGCCAGGGGCCCGGCTCGGGAGGGGGCCAAGGGGCGGACGGGTCGGTCGCCCACGAGTCCGGCTCTGGCGAGGCCCACGGCGTGGCGGCGTCGGCCGGTGCGGGCCCCTGCGTGGACCCGGTGTGTCCTTGCGGAGATCCGGCGGGCCCTTGCGGGGGCCCGGCGTTCCCCTGCGCGGACCCGGTGTCCCCCTGCGGCAGGTGGGAGATGGTCGCGTGGGTGTACGGGGCGTCCGCGTACCAGTCGTACGGCGCGGCGTCTCGCCCCGGCACCTCCCACGGCTGCGCGTCCGCCGGGAGGCCGCTGCCGCCCTGGCCCGGTGCGGCCGCGTGCTCGCCGCTGCCGTACGACATGCCGTACGACGACGTGCCGTGGGGTGACGTGCCGTGGGGCGGCATGTCCTGAGGCGACGTGCCGTACGGCGGCATGTCCTGTTCGGGCGGTGGTGCGGGCGTGGACGGGGGCACGGGCGGCGGGCCCCAGGTGTAGGGGGGACGCTCGCGCCCCGTCACGTCGGACGGCTCGGCAGAGGACGGAGCGGACGGCGGCGGGGCATGTCGCTCAGCGGGCCGGCCGAAGCTCGGCGGTGGCGTCGCCGGTGCCGCCGCGCCGTCGGCGTCTCCACGATCGTGCTCAGACCCAGGTTCCTGGCCACGCATAAGGGCGAGCCTAGCGAGAGTCGGAAGATCGTCATGGCGGTATGGGCGTTCCCGGCGGCATCAGGTGAGTGCTTTGTGACCTTGTTGGGTGAAAGGAGCGTTTTAGGCGGGGTGGCCGGTCAGCGAGCGCGTGTCGAGTGCCTTGAAGACGGTCGCCTTGGCGATCTCGTCGGCAGTCCGCATGATCGTCTTCTGGCTCTTCTTGTCGGGTTTGCTGCCGTCCTTGTTCTGGAACCAGATCATGACCGCGTAGTGGCCGTGCGTCCACACCTGGGCGCCGCCGCTGCCGGAGCCGACGAGCTTGGTGACCGCGTCCTTGCCGGGCAGCGGCTTGACGTAGTTGGTGTCGCTGCCGGCGGAGGCGACCTTGGTGGCGTTCTTGCCGGTCTTGAGGTTGGCCACGCCGACCGTGCCGATGACCTTGCCGGCCTTGTCGCGGAAGCTGGCGCGGATGAGCTGGGTGCACTTGCCGGCCGTCAGCGCCTTCTGCAGCTTGCTGCCGAGCGCGCCGTCACCGCACTTCTTGAGCTTGCTGGTGATGGTCATCTCGTACGAGCGTCCGGACACGGCGAACTTCTTGCTCGGGAACAGCTCCTTGACCGTGAGCGGATCCGGGTCGGTGGCCCGCTGGGCCGCGTACCCGTACTTGCCGGGAGGCGCGGACGGCAGCGGGGCGGAGGTGCGGCGCGGGGCGGTGGCGGCGGAATCGGAGCTTCCGGCCTTCCACATCATGGTCAGACCGACCACGAGCACGGCCAGCACCGCGAGGCCGCCGAGCGTGAACCACAGCGGGCCGCGCGACTTCTTGCCCTCGGCGTACGGGCTCCACGTCTCGCGCCGCTCGGGGCGGGCCTCCTCGGCGACCGGCGCCTTCTGCGGGCGATCCTGGTACGGCGGACGGGCGAAGGCGCTGGGCTCGGGGGCGGGGGAGGCCCCGGTCTCGGGGGCGTCGTCACGCTTCCTGCGGAAGCGGCTGGCGATGCGCTGGGTGCTGCTCTCGCTGTCGTCGGGGAAACCCATGCGGGCGAGATTACCGCGAGGCTGTCAGGAATATCCGAAGTCCTGGGTCCACCACGGGCCGCCGGCGCCGGACACCACGCCGACGCCGATGGCGCGGATGCGGCAGTTGAGGATGTTCTGGCGGTGGTCACGGCTGTCGAGCCAGCCCTGCACGGCCTCCTCCGGGGAGGCGTAGCCGCGGCCGATGTTCTCGGCGGCGCCGGCCCGGTATCCGGCCCGCTCCATGCGGTCCCACGGGGACCCGCCGTCGGGCGACTCGTGGACGAGGCGGCCGTACTTCGCCATCTCCATCGAGTGGGCGCGGGCCGAGCGGGTCAGCCTGGCGTCGACGCGCAGCGGGCCGCAGCCGCGCTTGAGGCGGGCGGAGTTCGTGAGGCTGACGACCTTGGCCGCCATGGCCGGCGAGAGCTGCAGGACCTCCTCCCCGAGGACGCGCGTCGGGTCACCGGCGGTGTAGCCGGGGATGAGGTCACCGGTCGGCGTCCTGGTGGGCTGGACCCGGCTGCGCCCGCGGGGGAGCGCGGTGGCCGTCGTGGTCGCCCGCGCGATCCGGTCGGCGCGGGGCCGCGCCGGCTTGGGCGTCGGCGTCGCCTTGGGGGTGACGGGCGGGGCGGTCTCGCTCAGGTAGATGTGGCCGGTCGGCTCGGCGCCGTCGCTCATCCGGCCCAGCAGCACTCCCGTGAAGAACAGCGCGGCCATGAGGCAGACCAGCACGCCCAGGTGACTCCGGCGCCGTGCGCTCCGCTGGGTGTGCCGGGTGTGAGAGCTCTGCCACATACGGCCACCAACGATAGAGATGTCGGCTCATGGTAAAGAAGGGATTGCCGGGAACCGAAATAGAACCGTTCTGTGGTCGGGTAGAATCGTGCGAGGTTACCGGTCTTTTGACCTGCGCCCCCTGGGGCGGGTAGCCTAATCGTTCGTTGTGTGCATAGGTCCAGCGTGACCGATGCGCGGCGCGTCCGGCGTCATCTCCCATCTATGTGGAGACGGAAGGTCCGGGCCGTCGTGTGCCCGCACCGACCGAACCCAGCGCTGTCGCATCCGGCAGCGCGCCGAAGACGCGAGCATAAAGAAGGCTACGACCGTGCGCACGTACTCACCGAAGCCCGCCGACGTCCAGCGTCAGTGGTACGTCATCGACGCGACCGATGTCGTGCTGGGCCGGCTGGCCAGCCACGTCGCGATCCTGCTCCGCGGCAAGCACAAGCCGATCTTTGCCAACCACGTCGACACCGGTGACTTCGTCATCGTCATCAACGCCGACAAGATCGCGCTCACCGGCAACAAGCGTGAGCAGAAGAAGGCTTACCGCCACTCGGGCTACCCGGGCGGTCTGCGTTCCGTCAGCTATGGCGAGCTCATGGACAAGCGGCCGGACAAGGCGGTCGAGAAGGCCGTCAGGGGCATGCTGCCGAAGAACTCCCTCGGCCGGCAGATGGCCAAGAAGCTGAAGGTCTACGCGGGGTCCGAGCACCCGCACCAGGCCCAGCAGCCGGTGCCGTTCGAGATCACCCAGATCGCCCAGTAGCACTTCAAAAGAGTTAGAGGAGAACCGTGGCTGAGCCCACCGGTGTCGAGACGGCCGTCGAGGCCGAGGTGGAAGACTTCTCCAGCGAGGAGTTCCCTTCCGAGTACACCACCGAGTCCGCTGCCAGCGCTGACGCCCCCGTGCGCAAGCCCGTCACCACGGGCAACTCGTACGGCACCGGCCGCCGCAAGGAGGCGATCGCCCGCGTGCGCATCGTCCCCGGCACCGGCAAGTGGACGATCAACGGGCGTTCTCTGGACGTCTATTTCCCCAACAAGGTCCACCAGCAGATCGTCAACGAGCCCTTCGTGGTGCTCGGCGCCGAGGACGCGTTCGACGTCATCGCGCGCATCGACGGCGGTGGCGTGACCGGCCAGGCCGGCGCCCTGCGCATGGGCCTGTCCCGCGCGCTGTCGATCCTGGACGTCGAGGTCAACCGGCCCCCGCTGAAGAAGGCCGGCTTCCTCACCCGTGACGCCCGCGCCACGGAGCGGAAGAAGTACGGCCTCAAGAAGGCCCGCAAGGCTCCGCAGTACAGCAAGCGCTGAGTTGGCGCGCCTTTTCGGCACCGACGGGGTCCGTGGGGTCGCGGGGCGCGACCTCACGGCGGAGCTCGCCATGGACCTTTCGGTCGCGGCGGCTCATGTCCTCGGCGATGCGGGCGCGTTCGCCGCTACCGGACGTCGTCCGATAGCGGTCGTGGGCCGGGACCCGCGTGCCTCGGGGGAGTTCCTCGAGGCCGCTGTGGTCGCCGGCCTGGCGTCGTCCGGAGTGGATGTGCTGCGCCTCGGCGTGCTGCCCACCCCGGCCGTCGCCCACCTCACCGCGGCACTCGGCGCCGATCTCGGCGTCATGCTGTCGGCCTCGCACAACCCCGCGCCGGACAACGGCATCAAGTTCCTGGCCCGGGGCGGCTTCAAGCTGTCCGACTCGGTCGAGGACGAGATCGAGCGGCGGCTCGGCGAGGACTGGAGCTTCCCCGTCGGCTCGGCCGTCGGCCGGGTGCGGGACGCCTACGGTGAGGCCGACCGGTACATCACCCATGTGCTGGCCACGATGCGGGGCGGGCTCGACGGCCTGCGCGTCGTCGTGGACTGCGCCCACGGGGCCGCGCACATGGTGGCGCCCGAGGCGCTGCTGCGGGCCGGCGCCCAGGTGGAGGCGATCGGGGCGCGCCCCGACGGTCTCAACATCAACGACGGCCACGGCTCCACCCATCTGGACAAGCTCCAGCAGGTGGTGATCTCGCGCGGCGCCGACGTCGGCATCGCCTACGACGGCGACGCCGACCGCTGCCTCGCGGTGGACCACACCGGCGCGGTCGTCGACGGCGACCAGATCATGGCGATCCTCGCGGCCGCCATGCGTGCCGAGGGGACGCTGGCCAAGGACACCGTGGTCGCGACCGTGATGTCCAACCTGGGGTTCAAGCTGGCCATGCGCGAGGCGGGCATCACCGTGGTGGAGACCGCGGTGGGCGACCGTTACGTGCTGGAACGCATGAAGACCGGCGGCTACAACTTCGGCGGCGAGCAGTCCGGCCATGTGATCATGCTGGACCACGCCACCACGGGTGACGGGCTGCTGACGTCGTTGCATCTGCTGGCGGTGGTGGCGTCCTCGGGCAAGCCGCTGCGCGAGCTGGCCTCGATCATGACGCCGATGCCGCAGGTGCTCATCAACGTCAAGGACGTCGACAAGGCCAAGGCCAAGGAGGCCGAGCTCGTGTCGGCGGTCGCCGACGCGGAGGCCGAGCTGGGTGACACCGGCCGGGTCCTGATCCGGCCGAGCGGCACCGAGCCGATGATCCGCGTGATGGTCGAGGCCTCCTCGGAGGATCAGGCCACCAAGGTGGCCGAGCGTCTCGCCGACGTGGTCCGGGTGGTCTGCGCCTGATCCGGACGGCAAGGCAGCAGAAAGGGGTACGGCATGCGCCGTACCCCTTTCTCGTGTTTCTCGTTATTGAGGCCGCTCACTCGTCGCCGGTGAGGGAGAAGACGCGCAGCCGCTGCCCCGCCCACAGGACCGCCAGCACCGTGACGATCACCAGGGCCGGTACGGCGAAGCCGAGCGTCACGTCGGCCTTGAGGAACGGCGAGGTGGAGATCTGGTCGGCGATCGACTGGCCCCACTGCTGGACCGAGAACTTGCGGGCACCGGGGACGAAGCCGCCCACCAGCCCCTCCCAGACCAGGGCGTAGACGACGCCGATCGTCACCGCGTGGCGCGTCACCACGCCGAGCAGCAGGAAGACCGCCGCGTACGCGATGCCCGCCACCAGCGTGCCCACGGCGAACCCGGACGCGATCCCGTCCTCGTTTCCCACGAGCAGCCAGGCCGCGACGTAGGTCGGCACCGAGGCGAACAGCGCCAGCAGCGACGCCGCGACGAGGAACTTGGTCCGGGCGATGGCCGGGCGGGAGATCGGCTTGGACATCAGGTGGATGATCGTGCCGTCGTCGATCTCGGGGGCGATCACTCCGGTGCCGGCGATGAGGCCGAGCAGGGGCAGCATGGTGCCGATGGCGAAGTTCTGCATCAGCAGCATGGCCGAGCGCTGGTCGTCGCTGCCGGCCAGGCGCAGCAGCAGGGCCAGGGCCAGGAGCGCCAGGGGCAACAGCAGAAGCAGCACGATCCGCCGCCGCCCCAGCAGCGCCCGGTACGTGATACCTGCGACCACGGTGTTCATGGCCTCACTCCGTTCGGCGGCTCGGTCGCTGGTGTCCGGCGTCTTCCCTCGTCCCTCTGGTCGCTACGCTCCCGCCGCTCCCTGTTCATGCCGCACTCGGTGCGGCGGCTCGGTCGCTCATACCCGTCGCCTTCCCTCGTCGCTCTGGTCGCTACGCTCCCGCCGCTCCTCAGTCCAGGCAACGGCGCTCCCTCGCGGGTCCAGACGCCGGCGCTCCCTCGCGGGCTCATGGCCTCACTCCGTTCGGCGGCTCGGTCGCTGGTGTCCCTCGCGGGTTCATTCAGGTGCTCCGGTTGATCAGGTAGGAGAAGACGCTTTCGAGGTCCTCGTCGGCGGGGGAGACCTCGTGCAGGCGGATGCCCTCGGCGCGGGCGACCAGGGGCAGGAGGCGGGCGAAGCCGCGGAACTCCACGGCCCGCACCTCCAGCCCGTCGGAGCCGAGGGAGACGCCGCCGGCCGAGTCGTCGCGCATCAGGGCCGCGGCCAGCCGCCGGTCGTCGCTGCTGCGGATGCGGAACAGGTGCGGCCGGTCCGTCATCAGCCGCCGGATCTCGCGGAAGTCGCCCGAGGCGGCGTGCCGGCCGGCGACGAGCACCTCGATGTGCTGGGCCACCCGCTCGACCTCCTCCAGGATGTGGGAGCTGAACAGGATGGTCTTGCCGGCGGCGCCCATCGAGCGGATCAGGTCCATGAGGTGCAGCCGCTGGCGCGGGTCCATGCCGTTGAACGGCTCGTCGAGCAGCAGCACGGGCGGGTCGTGGACGAGGGCGGCGGCCACCTTGACGCGCTGGCGCATGCCCTTGGAGTACGTCTCGACGCGCCGGTCCTTGGGCTCCTCCATCTCGACCGTGGCCAGCGCCTTGCGGGCGGCTTCGACGGGGTCGGGCAGGCCGTGGAGGCGGGCGGCCGACAGCACGAACTGCCAGCCGGTCAGGAAGCCGTACACGCCCTCCCGCTCCGGGACGAGACCGATATTTCGGTAGATCTGGTGGTTCTTGAAGACGCGGGTGCCGTCCAGGGTGACCGTGCCGCTCGACGGGGCGAGGAACCCCGCCATCATGTGCAGCAGCGTCGACTTGCCCGCCCCGTTGGGACCGAGCAGCCCGGTGACCCCGGGCTTGATGGTCATGGTCACGTCGTTGACCGCGACGACGTTGCCGTACCAGCGCGAGACCTGCGCCAGCTCGATGTTCACCGCGAGGCCGCCTTCCGGTAGCGGAGCGCGAGGGCCGCCGCCGCGGCGGCGATGAGCAGGACCACGATGACGAAGGACACAGGGCCGCCGGGATAGCCGCCCTCCGAGTTCGGCGTCGTGCCGAACAGCCACACCTGGACGGCGTCCACCAGCCAGAACGGGTTGATCAGCCAGGCCCACCGGGCGGCGTCGTCGTTGCCGGCCGACAACAGCGTGCCGTACAGGATCGGCACGGAGGCCGAGGCGAGCAGGTAGACGGCGATGACCGAGGCGACGCCGAGCCCGCGCCGCGGCGTCAGCGAGGCGATCGCCAGGCCGAAGGCCGCCAGCAGCAGTGCGAGCAGCAGCCCGGTGACCATGGCGCCCGCGTACTCCTTGGTGCGCGGCGCCCCGGGCAGGTCCACGAGCAGCTCGCCCAGGAACATGACCGTCATCGGCACCGCGAGCAGCGCGTAGAGGGCGAGGGTCATCGCGACGACCTTGGCGCCCACGTACTCGGTGATCGTGACCGGGCGCGACAGGTAGAGCGGCAGGACCCGGAAGCGCAGGTCGGGGGCCACGACCGTGGGCGCCTGCGCGGCCAGGAAGATGGCCAGCACGGCCTGCATGAAGACCGCGAAGCCGCTGTAGCTCATGCCGCGCTGCCGCAGCAGCGCCATCATCGCGATCGACACGACGGCAGGCAGCATCATGATGGCCGCCAGCGCGAACGGCACGATCTTGCCGCGCGCCGGGCGGCCGAGGCCGAAGACGCCGCGCAGGCTGTGGACGGTGAGCGCCAGCGTGGTGTGGCCGCGGCCGAGCCGGGGGCCGTCGTAGTGGCGGTATCCGATGTCGTAGATCTCAGACACCGGCGGCCTCCTTGAAGACGTCCTCGATGCGGTGCCGGCCGCGTTCGAGCCGGATGAGGCAGAGGCCGAGGTCGGCGGTCGCGTCGCGGATCGCGTCCAGCGTCTCGGGGCCGGACACCTCCACCAGGAGCATCCGGCCGTGGGGCGCGACGCCGTGGCCCAGCTCGGTCAGCCGGTCGGCCAGGGCCTGGGTGCCCTCGTCGACCTCGACCGTGACGCTGCGCGTCGCCTGGGTGAACTCGCCGATCGCGGACGAGCGCAGCAGCCGCCCGGCGTCGATGACGATCACGTGGTCGCACACCCGCTCCAGCTCGCCCAGCAGGTGGGAGGTGACCAGCACGCTGATGCCGAACTCGGTGCCGATGCGCCGGATCAGGGCGAGCATCTCGTCGCGTCCGCGCGGGTCGAGGCCGTTGGTCGGCTCGTCCAGGAGGATGAGCTTGGGGTCGTGGACGAGCGCCTGGGCGAGCTTGACGCGCTGCTTCATGCCGGTGGAGTAGCCGCCGACGGCGCGGTAGCGCTCCTCGGCCAGCCCGACGTGGCGCAGCACGTCGGCGGCCCGCTCGCGGGCGGCCGTGCGGGGGAGCCCGGACATCCGGGCGAGGTGGACGACCAGCTCGGTGGCGGAGACGTCGGGCGGCAGGCATTCGTGCTCGGGCATGTAGCCGACGAGCCGGCGGATGTCGGCCCCCCGCGTCGCGACGTCGAGGCCGAGCACGTGGGCGCCGCCGGCCGTGGGCGGGAGCAGCCCCAGCAGGATCTTGATCAGCGTCGACTTGCCCGCCCCGTTGGCCCCGACCAGGCCGGTGACGCCGGGTCCGGCGGTGACGGTCAGCCCGTCGAGCGCCGTGACGGTCGGGAAGCGTTTGGTCAGCCCCTCGGTGTCGAGGATGTGCATGATCGGGACACTACCCGCCGCCCTGCTGCCGCCGCATCGGCCGTACGGAGGACGCGCGTCCTACTTGAGGCCAGAATCTGTGCTGCACCACGAGGGTGGCGGTGCCCGCGATCACCATGCCGGCGACGTTCACCGACAGCTGCGAGACCGAGCCCGCGACCTCGGGCCAGTCGCCGAGCGCGATCGCCACGGCCGCGTAGCCCGCGGCGGGCACGGTGGTCACCGAGATGAAGACGCCGATGAGCGCCGACGACTTGCCCGCCGTGACGGACAGCACCCCCGCCACGCCCGCGAGCAGCGCCACGATGAACGACCACCGGTCCGGCTTGACGATGAACTGCACCTCGCTGTTGCCGCGCAGGTGCGACGGATCGATCCAGCCGAGCCCGCGCGAGACGAGCGCGCAGGCGACCGTCACGGCGATGGCGATGGCGAAGCCCACCACCAGGGTCCTGAAGGCGCCGGCGATCAGGTGCCAGCGCCCGCGCAGCAGCCCGAAGCAGATGGCCGCGATCGCGCCGAACTCGGGGCCGAGGACCATCGCGCCGACGATCAGGATGATCGACTTCTGAAGCACGCCGATGGCGGCGATCTGCGTGGCGATCGCCAGGAAGGCGAGGTACGCCCAGGTGATGCGGGATTCGGCGTGGACGCGCTGCGCCAGCTCCTCCCAGATGACCGCGTCGTCCGGGTCGCCCGGCGCCTCCGCCACCGCCTCGTCGGCGACCCTGGAGAACGTGAGCTGGATGTTCTCGGCGGCGATCGACCCCTCCTCGCGCAGCCAGCCGAGGTCGCTGATCACCTCGTTGGCCGACTCGCGCGCCACGTCGGCGAGCACGACGTCACCCTTGGGCGTCCGGGCGGCGTCGGGCAGGACGATGATGTTGGTCGCGCCGGTGCACCTCTCCAGCACCGCCGTCACCTCGGCGGTGCGGGAGGAGGGGCTGATCAGTCGCAGGTGGAGCATCGGGCCATTCTCGCGGTAGTCGGAGCCGGGTAGTCGGAGCCGGGAGGTCAGGTGCGGCGCAGGCGCACCCGCCGGACGGAGTGCTGGGCGTCCTTGTGGAGGACGAGGTCGGCGCGGCCCCGGGTGGGGGCGATGTTCTCGACGAGGTTGCGCTCGTTGATGTCGCGCCAGACGTTGACGGCGAACTTCGTGGCCTCGTCGTGCGACAGCTCGGCGATGTGCCGGAAGTACGACTTGGGGTCCTCGAAGGCGGTGCGGCGCAGCTTGTGGAAGCGTTCGACGTACCAGGTGCGGATGTCCTCGACCTTGGCGTCGACGTAGATGGAGAAGTCGAAGTAGTCGTTGACCGCGAGCGAGGTGAGCGGGGCCGGCTGGAGGACGTTCAGCCCCTCAATGATCAGGATGTCCGGACTTTTCACGCTCTGGGTGGCACCGGGGACGATGTCGTACTCCAGGTGGCTGTAGATCGGCGCCTTCACCTCGGCCGTCCCCGCCTTCACCTCGGCCACGAACCGGACCAGCGCCCTGCGGTCGTAACTCTCCGGGAAGCCCTTGCGGTGCATGATGCCCTTGGACTCCAGCACCGCGTTCGGGTAGAGGAAGCTGTCGGTGGTGATCAGCTCCACGTGCGGGTGCTCCGGCCAGCGGGCCAGCAGCGTGTGCAGCAGCCGCGCCGTCGTCGACTTGCCGACCGCGACGCTGCCCGCGATGCCCAGGATGTACGGCACACGCCGCTCGGGATGGCCGAGGAAGGCGTTCAGCACGCTGCTGCGCTGCTTGGACCCCGTGTAGTGCAGGTTCAGCAGCCTGGTCAGAGGGAGGTAGATGTCGGTGACCTCGACCAGGTCGATGGGGTCGTCGAGGCCGCGCAGCTCTTCCAGCTCTTCTGCGGTGAGAGTCAAGGGCGTGTTCTTGCGGAGGTCGCTCCACTGCTCCCTGCTCAGTTCCACGTAGCCGTTGTTCACCTAGGCAGCGTAGCGACGCGGCCGCGGGCGAGTCCCGGCGGGTCGGCAGGTTATCCACAGCCTGTGGATGAACCTGTGGAGTTCTCGACATTCAGTTCGGGGAAAGGCGCCGTCCCCTGCACCGTCCCCCTGCCGTCATCTCCCCGAAACCGGGAGTGCCGCGGATCCGGGACGGCTACTGTTCGGGGAAGCCAGTGTCCCCGGGAGGGTTCATGGACCGTCGTCGCTTCCTGGCCAGGGCCGCCGTGGCGGCCGCCGCCGGCATCGCCGGGCCGTTCGCGGGCGTCGCCTGCGCGTCGGAGCGCGGCGGGGTCACCCGGGTGCGGGGCTACGGCCCGCTGCGCGCCGTCCGCGACCAACGCGACGGCCAGGTACGCCTCCACCTGCCCGACGGCTTCAGCTACCGCTCCTTCAACGAGGCGGGCGGAAAGTTCCCCGACGGCTCCACCGTGCCCGGCCGCCACGACGGGATGGCGGCGTTCGCCGGACCGCGCGGCACCACGTACCTCGTGCGCAACCACGAGGTCGGCGGCCCCGTCGGCGCGTTCGGCGACAAGGAGAAGGCCTACGACCGGATGGCGGGCGGCGGCACCGTCACCCTCCAGGTCACCGGCCACGGCGAGGTGCTCAAGGCCGGCCCGTCGCTCAACGGCACCATGCTCAACTGCTCCGGCGGCCCCATGCCGTGGAAGGCGTGGGTGAGCTGCGAGGAGACCGTCAACGGGCCCGACGTGGGCGACGACTTCTCCGGCGGCGACAACTCCAAGCTCACCCGCAAGCACGGCTACATCTTCGAGGTGCCCGTGACCGGCTCCGCGACGGCCACGCCGATCAGATCGGCGGGGCGGTTCGCGCACGAGTCGGCCGCCTTCGACCCCCGGTCCGGCGCGCTCTACCTGACAGAGGACTGCTTCAGCTTCGCCTCCGGCCTCTACCGCTACCTGCCGCCCAAGCACCCGCTCAAGGCCGGGCGCCTCCTCGACGGCGGGCGGCTCCAGATGCTCGCGGTCAAGGGCTCGCCCCGCGAGGACCTGTCCGCGGGCCAGCGCGCCGGAGCCGCGTACACCACCGCCTGGGTCGACATCGACGAGCCCGACCCCGACTTCACCGGCAGGCCGCCGAACGACGAGGCCGTGCAGGCCGTCGGCAAGCAGGGCCGCGCCAAGGGCGCCGCGATCTTCTCCCGCCTCGAAGGGGCGATCCACCACCAGGGCACGATCTACTTCGTCTCCACCCAGGGCGGCGCCACCGCCTCGGGCGACACGGCCCCCTCCGGGTTCGGCAAGGGCCGCGGGCAGGTGTGGGCGTACGAGACGTGGAGCGGCAAGCTGAAGCTCGTGTACGAGTCACCGCGCTCCACGGTGCTGGACCTGCCCGACAACGTCACGGCCAGCCCACGCGGCACCCTCGTGCTGTGCGAGGACGGCGACGGCGACAACTACCTGCGCGGCCTGACCCGGCACGGCGAGCTGTTCGACTTCTGCCGGATGGAGCCCGTCGCGGGCGACCCGGGCGCGGAGTTCGCCGGGTCCACGTTCGGCCCCGGCGGCCACACGCTGTACGTCAACATCCAGTCCACGCACGGCATGTCGTTCGCCATCTGGGGGCCGTGGCAGCGCGGCGCGTTCTGAGCCCGCGGCGTGGAGGCGCCGTTAGCCTGGGGGGATGATCCTGGGCATCGGGGTGGACGTGGTCGACATCGCCCGGTTCGAGGCCACGCTGGAGCGCACTCCCGGGCTGCGGGCGCGGCTGTTCACCGAGGCCGAGCGTGACCTGCCGGCGCGGTCGCTGGCCGCCCGCTTCGCCGCCAAGGAGGCCGTGGCCAAGGCGCTCGGCGCGCCGTCCGGGCTCGGCCACCTGGAAGCCGAGGTGCGGCGTGGCGACAACGGCAGGCCGGAGCTGCACGTGACCGGCCGCGCCGCCGAGGTCGCCTACGAGCTCGGCGTCAAGCGCTGGCACCTGTCACTCAGCCACGACGCGGGCGTCGCCGTGGCCTACGTGATCGCGGAGGGATAGCTTCGGATCATGCGCACCGCCTTCACCGCCGACCAGATCAGAGCCGCCGAGCGGGAGCTGATGGCCCGCCTGCCCGACGGCACGCTCATGCAGCGGGCCGCGTCCGGGCTCGCCGCCGCGTGCGCGGGGCTGCTCGGCAAGGTGTACGGCAGCCGCGTGGCCCTGCTCGTCGGCAGCGGCGACAACGGCGGCGACGCCCTGTACGCAGGGGCTCGGCTGGCCCGGCGCGGCGCCAGGGTCGAGGCCGTGCTCGCGGGCGGCAGGACGCACGAGGCGGGGCTGGAGGCGCTCCTGCTGGCGGGGGGCCGGGTGGCCGGCGCGGAGGCGGTCGGGCGGGCCGATCTCATCGTGGACGGGCTCCTCGGCATCGGGGCGTCCGGGGCGCTGCGGGAGCCGTACCGGGAGCTCGTCCGGGCGGCCAACGCGGCGGCGGCGCCGACGGTCGCCGTGGACGTGCCCAGCGGGGTGGACGCGAGCAGCGGCCGGGTGGAGGGCGCCGCCGTCGAGGCCCGGCTGACCGTGACCATGGGGGCCCGCAAGACCGGCCTGCTGGTGGACCCGGGTGCCGCCCTCGCGGGCGAGGTGGAGCTGGTCGACATCGGGCTCGGCCCGTTCCTGCCCGACCCCGACGTGGCGGGGCTGTCCCGCGCCGACGTGGCGGCCCTGCTGCCGCGCCCGGCCGCCGAGAGCGACAAGTACCGCAGAGGAGTGGTCGGCGTCATCGCCGGCAGCGACCAGTACACCGGGGCGGCCGTGCTGGCCGTGGGCGGCGCGCTGCTGGCCGGCGCGGGCATGGTCCGCTACGCCGGACCCGGCGAGCCGGTCGCGCAGGTGCGGGCCCACTGGCCCGAGGCGGTCATCACCGAGCTGGACCGGCCCTCGCTCGACGGCGTCGGCCGGGTGCAGGCGTGGGTGATCGGGCCCGGCCTCGGCACGGGCGACTGGGCGCGGGAGCTGCTGGCGCAGGTGCTGGCGAGCGACGTGCCCGTGCTGGTCGACGCCGACGGGCTCACGGTGGTCGCCCGCGAGCGCGCGCTGCTCGGCCGTACGGCGCCCGTGCTGGTCACCCCGCACGCCGGCGAGCTGTCGCGGCTCACGGGAGCCGGGCGGGACGAGATCGAGGCCGACCGGCTGGCGCACGCCCGGGGCGCGGCGGCCGAGCTGGGCGCGACCGTGCTGCTCAAGGGGTCCACCACGGTCGTCGCCGAGCAGGGCAGGCCGGTGCGGGTCAACGGCACCGGCACCCCGTGGCTGGCCACGGGCGGCACCGGCGACGTGCTGTCCGGCGTGGCCGGTGCGCTGCTCGCGCAAGGGCTCGGCACCTACGACGCGGGCTCGTGCGGGGCGTACCTGCACGGGCTGGCCGGGAGGATCGCCGCCTCGGGCGCGCCGCTGCACGCGGCGGGCGTGGCGGCGGCGGTCCCGGAGGCGATCCGCGAGGTCGGCCGCTCGACGCGGGTTCACCGCTGAACCGCGCCCGGCGCACCCGGGCGAGCGGCGGTTCACCGGTGAACCGCGCCCAGTCACCTGGGTGAGCTGCCAAACTGGGGGGATGGGATTCCCGATGGCGACGCCCGCGCAGGCGCGGGTGGACCTGGCCGCGATCGAGCACAACGTGGCCCTGCTCAAGGAGCGTGCCGGCGGCGCCGAGCTGATGGGGGCCGTCAAGGCGGACGCCTACGGGCACGGCCTCGTGCCGTCCTCCGAGGCGGTCCTGGCGGGCGGGGCGAGCAGGCTCGGCACCGCGTACATCAGGGAGGCGCTGGAGCTCCGCGCGGCCGGCGTCACAGCGCCGGTGCTGTCGTGGATCATCGGCCCCGGCGAGCCCGTCGCGGAGGCCCTGGAGGCCGACGTCGAGCTGTCGGCGTCCGACGAGACCATCCTGGACGAGATCGCCGCCGCCGCCCGGAGCACCGGCCGCACCGCCCGCATGCACCTGGAGGCCGACACCGGCATGAGCCGGGGCGGCGCGCCGCTCGCCGCCTGGCCCGGACTGCTGGCCAAGGCGGTCCGCCTCCAGGCCGAGGGCGCCGTCGAGATCGTCGGCCTCTGGTCCCACTTCGCCTGCGCCGACATCCCCGGCCATCCGTCGATCGACGCGCAGCTCTACGCGTTCGAGGAGGCGCTCAAGCTGGCCGAGCAGTCGGGCGCGGGCGGCTCCCACGTCATCAGGCACCTCTCCAACTCCGCCGCCATCATGACGCTGCCCCGGGCCCGCTTCGACATGGTCCGCTCCGGCATCGCGATGTACGGGCTGAGCCCCGTCCCCGAGCTGGGCGACTTCGGCCTGCGGCCGGCGATGACGCTCCTCGCCCGGCTGTCGCTGGTCAAGAGGGTCCCCGCCGGCTCCGGCGTCTCGTACGGGCACCTGCACGTCACCGAGCGTGAGACCTGGCTCGGCCTGGTCCCGCTCGGCTACGCCGACGGCGTGCTCCGGCACGCGACCGGCCGGGCCGAGGTGCTGGCCGGAGGGCGGCGCAGGCCCGTGACCGGGCGTGTGTGCATGGACCAGTTCATGATCGATCTCGGGAACGACGCCCTGGCCGAGGGCGAGGAGGTCGTTCTCTTCGGATCCGGGGGTAGGGGCGAGCCCACCGCTCAGGAGTGGGCGGATAACCTCGGCACCATCACGCATGAGATCGTGACGAGGATCGGCGCGCGGGTGCCGCGAGTCCACGTGCGCGACAGCCAGGAGTGAGAGGGGGCACGGGGCCATGACCACGACGACACGCCGCAGGGTCGGCATCGCCGGAGCCATCGTCGGTGCCGCGTCGGCGGGGGTCGCTGCGGCGACACTGGCCAAGCGCTACGCGGTGGGCCGGATCAGGGTGCGTCCCGACGCCGAGCTGGCCGAGCCGTTCGGCGAGCTGCGGGGCCGGGAGCGCACGCTGACCACCTCGGACGGCGTGGCGCTGCACGTCGAGATCGACGGGCCGGAGGACGGGAGTGGCGCGCCGCTGACGGTCGTCTTCTGCCACGGTTACTGTCTCAGCCTGGAGTCCTGGCATTACCAGCGCCGCGACCTGCGCGAGAGCCACCGCGTCGTGCTGTGGGACCAGCGCTCGCACGGCCGCTCCCAGCGCGCTGAGGCCGGCGACGCCACGATCGACCGGCTCGGCGACGACCTGGCCGAGCTGCTCGACACGTTCGTGCCCGGCCCCTGCGTCCTGGTCGGCCACTCCATGGGCGGCATGACGATCATGGCGCTGGCCGACCGCCGGCCCGAGCTGTTCGGCGACCGGATCAAGGGCGTGGCGCTCATCGGCACCTCGGCGGGCAAGCTGGCCGAGATCACGCTCGGCCTGCCCGCGCTGGTGTCCAAGGTCGTCCACAAGGTGGCACCCGGCGCGGTGTCCATGCTCGGACGCCGTGGCGCGCTGGTCGACCGCACCCGCAACGCCGGCAGTGACATCGCGTTCCTCATCACCCGCTACGTCGGCTTCGGCGACTCCAAGAACGTCAGCCCCACCCTGGTCGACTTCGCCGAGTCCATGATCAGGGCGACGCCGACCGAGGTGATCGCCGACTTCTACCCCGCGCTGATGAACCACGACAAGCTGTCCGCGCTCGACGTCCTCGACCCCGTGCCCACCGCGATCATCGTCGGCGACAAGGACTGGCTGACCCCGCCCGACCACAGCCGCGCCATCGCCGCGGCGCTGCCCAAGGCCCAGCTGACCGAGGTGCCCGACACCTCCCACCTGGTCCAGCTCGAACGGCCGGGCGCGGTCAACGACGTGCTGCGCGACCTGATCAAGAGAGTGGAGCTGTAGAGAGTGGGGAGTACGCGGTGAACGCGGAGCGGTTGCCGACCGCCGACGACATGCGCGCCTACGGAGCCCGGCTCGCGGCCCGGCTGCGCCCCGGCGATCTGGTGGTCCTGTCGGGCCCGCTGGGCGCCGGCAAGACGACGCTGGTGCAGGGCATCGCCGAGGGCCTGAAGGTGCGGGGGCCGATCACCTCGCCCACGTTCGTCATCGCCAGGGTCCACCCGTCGCTGGGCCAGGGCCCGCCGCTGGTCCACGCCGACGCCTACCGCCTCGGCGGCGACCTGGAGGTGGACGACCTCGACCTGGACGCCTCGCTGGAGGATTCGGTCACCGTCGTCGAATGGGGTGAGGGGCTGGTCGAGGGGCTGTCCGAGGACCGCCTGGAGATCCACATCGACCGTGAGACCGGCGACGACGCCCGCCTCGTGACGCTGCGGGGCGTCGGCGCGCGCTGGTCCGGCTGAGGGGCCGCTCTCTCACCCCGTCGCGACACGCCGTTCGAGCGGCCCGAAGAGTAAAACGCGGGTCAACGCCCGGCAATGCTGTCACCCTTGGCATATCTCGCCAATTCACGGAAAACATGATCGTTGGCGATGGATTCCCCCAGAATTTCTGGGTATCAGGAGGGGCAGCGTCCGTCTTTTTGATGGATGCTTGGTGGAAGACGGCGAAGTGGGGTGCGCTGGTGCTCGGTGTCAGGCGATTCGCGTCCGCGGGAGCCATCCTGATGATCGGCGCGCTGGGCTGCTCGGCCCAGGCGGAGACCAGCCCCACGGCCACACCGACCGCAACGGCGACCACGACCGCCACCAGCACCGCGACCACGACCGCCACGGCCCCGGCCGTCCGCCCCTCCATCAAGGTCGAGCTCAACCCCGACCGGGTGACCGCCGGAGAGACGTCGCGGGTGTGGATCCTCGCCAACTGCCCCGTGCCGACCGGCGGCCCCGCCCACACCGGCACCGCCACCTCGCGGGCGTTCGTCAGCGGCGTCCCGCTCAACCCCGCCACCCCGACCCCCGCCGCCGGCGCAACCACCACGCCCAGCCCCGGCCCCTGGGTGCGGGGCGAGGCCCAGGTGTCCGGCACCATCGCGCGGGGCACCTACCGGGTCGACGTCAAGTGCGACGGCACCAACGACACGGGCCGCGCCACCCTGCGCGTCGTCAGAGCCGACCCGCTGCCCAGCCACGTGCCCACCCGCGCCCCCCGCGCGGGCGGCGGCGGCACGTTCGGCAAGGACGTGGACGAGGGCTCCGGCCTGCCACTCGCCCCGGCCGGGGTGCTGCTCGGCCTCGCCCTGGCCGCCGGCGTCGGGATCGCGCTCAAGCGCCGCAACCGAGCCTGACGAGGACGACGCCATGGCACGTCCGGGACGCGTGGTGCTCGCCGGGGCCGCCACGGGACTGCTGCTGGTCATGTTCGGCAAGACCCAGATCGGCACCCAGCAGGCCGCCAAGGTGGTGCCCGAGAGCATCGACATCCCGTCCATCGACGTCGAGGCGCCGCTGATGAAGCTCGGGCTGACCAAGGGCGGCGAGGTGGAGCTGCCGCCGTACGAGAAGCCCAAGGTGGCCGGCTGGTACACCGGCAGCGCGGTGCCCGGCGAGAAGGGCGCCTCGGTGATCGTGGGCCACGTCGACACCAAGACGGCGCCCGCGGTGTTCTACAAGCTCAGGAAGGTCCGCAAAGGCGAGCTGGTCAAGGTGGAGCGCAGCGACGGCAAGGTCGCGACGTACAAGGTGGAGGCCGTCGAGCAGGTCCACAAGGACCGGTTCCCGGCCAGGAAGGTGTACGTGGACGACGGGCTCAAGCTGGTGACCTGCGGCGGAACCTTCGACTACGCCAAGGGCGAGTACGTGGACAACATCATCGTCTACGCCTCCCGAGCCTGAGCCGTCCCCTCCCGGCACGGGGAAAATCCGGTTGCCCGGCCCCGGATGATGGGGACATGAGTGTGGAGACCAATCCGCCGGCCACCGGCAGCCGCGTCCCGTGGGAGCGGGTGCACCCGGCCGCCCGCGCCGGCGTCGAGGAGTTCCTGGGCGGTCCCGTGGCCGAGGCGGTCACGCAGGACACCGGCTTCTCGCCCGCCGCCGCCGTGCGGCTGCGCACCGCGGACGGGCGCCGCGCGTTCGTCAAGGCCGTCGGCCCCGAGCCGAACGCCGAGGCCGTGGGCATCTACCGCGCCGAGGCCGCGATCACCGCCGCCCTGCCCGCGTCCGTGCCCGCGCCCCGGCTGCTGACGACGTTCGAGGCCGAGGGGTGGGTGGTGCTGGTCTTCGAGGACATCGAGGGCCGCCACCCGGCGATGCCGTGGCGGCGCGACGAGCTCGACCGGGTGCTCGCGGCCGTCGACCGGATGTCCGCCGCGCTCACTCCCGCGCCCATCGTCGCCCCGTCCGCGGGCGAGCTGTTCGGCGACTCCTTCCGCGGCTGGCGCAGCCTCCTCGGCGAGGACACCACCGGCCTCGACCCGTGGGCGCTGCGCCACCTCGACGGCCTGGCGGAGCTGGAGTCGGGCTGGGCCCGCGCCGCCGCCGGCGACACGCTCCTCCACGCCGACCTGCGGGCCGACAACATCCTGCTCGCCGGCGACCGGGTCTACGTCGTGGACTGGCCGTGGGCGTGCGTCGGCGCGCCCTGGTTCGACCGGGTGGCGCTGCTGCCGTCGGTCGGCATGCAGGGCGGGCCGCCGCCGCACGAGCTGGTCACCGACCCCGACCCGGCGATCACCGCGGTGATCGCCGCGTTCGCCGGCTACTTCGTCCGGCAGGGCCGTCAGCCGGCGCCGCCGGGTCTGCCCACGCTCCGGGCGTTCCAACTCGCCCAGGGCGCGGTGGCCCTCGACTGGCTCAGGCGGCGCACCGGCTGGTCCTGACGAGCGGCAGGGAGTGAGCCGGGTGGCGGGTAGGCTATTCAGTCGTGCTGGTCCTCGCCTTTGACACCGCGACCCCAGCGGTCACCGCCGCGCTCCACGACGGCGAGCGGGTTCTCGCCGAGTCGACGACGATCGACGCCCGGCGCCACGGTGAGCTGCTCGCGCCCACCATCCAGATCGTGCTCGGCGAGGCGGGCGCCGCGCTGCGCGACGTCACGGCCGTCGTCGCCGGCAGCGGTCCCGGCCCGTACACCGGGCTGCGCGTCGGGCTGATGACCGCCCAGGCGCTCGCCACGACGCTGGGCGTCCCCGCGTACGGCATCTGCACGCTCGACGCCGTCGCCTACGGCAGCGGCCGCGACGAGCCGTTCATCGCCGCCACCGACGCGCGGCGCAAGGAGGTGTTCTGGGCCCGGTACGCCGACCTGCGCACCAGGGTGAGCGGCCCGGCCGTCGACCGGCCCGCCGACGTGCCCGCGGACGGCCTGCCGGTCGTCGGGGCCGGCGCCGCCCTCTACCCCGACGTGCTCGGCGAGCCGGGCGACCCGCCCTACCCCTACGCGGGCTCGCTGGCCGCCCTCGCCGTCGAGCGCCTGGCCGCCGGCGTCCCGCTCGACCCGCCCCGCCCGATCTACCTGCGCCGTCCCGACGCGGTGGTGCCCGGCGCGCCCAAGAGGGTGACGGCGTGAGGCTGCGCCGGATGACCGAGGACGACCTGCCCGCGGTCATGGCGATCGAGCGCGCCACGTTCCCGCTCGACGCGTGGAGCGAGGGCATGATGCGCGGCGAGCTGGCCGACCAGCCCCGCACCCGCCACTACGTGGTGGCGCTGGTCGACGACGTCATCATCGGCTACGCGGGCATGGCCGCCGCGGCCGACCAGGCCGACGTGCAGACCATCGCGGTGCTCCAGGCCCACCAGGGCACCGGCGTCGGCGGCGCGATGCTGGCCGAGCTGCTGCGCGAGGCGCGCGGGCGCGGCGCCCGCGAGATGTTCCTGGAGGTGCGCGACGACAACCCGCGCGCCCGCGGCGTGTACGAGCACTTCGGGTTCGAGGAGATCGGCATCCGCCGCCGCTACTACGACGACGGCACCGACGCGATCATGATGAGGAAGAAGCTGGATGGCTGACGCACCACTGGTCCTCGGCATCGAGACCTCCTGCGACGAGACCGGCATCGGCATCGTCAGGGGCCACACGCTGCTGGCCAACACCATCGCGTCCAGCATGGAGGAGCACGCCCGCTTCGGCGGCGTGGTGCCCGAGGTGGCCTCCCGGGCCCACCTGGAGGCGATGACGCCGACCGTGGAGGCCGCGCTGGCGCAGGCCGGCCTGAGGTTCTCCGACATCGACGCGATCGCGGTGACCGCCGGGCCGGGCCTGGCCGGGGCGCTGCTGGTGGGCGTCGCCGCGGCCAAGGCCTACGCCCTCGGCCTCGGCGTCCCGCTCTACGGCGTCAACCACCTGGCCGCTCACGTCGCCGTGGACCAGCTCGAACACGGCCCGCTCCCCAAGCCGTGCATCGCCATGCTCGTCTCGGGCGGCCACTCGTCGCTGCTGCTGGTGCCCGACGTGGCCCAGGACGTCATCTCGCTCGGCTCGACGGTGGACGACGCGGCGGGGGAGGCGTTCGACAAGGTGGCGCGGGTGCTGGGGCTGCCGTTCCCCGGCGGCCCGCACATCGACCGGGCGGCCACCTCGGGCTCCGGCGCGGCCATCACGTTCCCGCGCGGCAAGATCGACGACGGCACGCTCGACTTCTCCTTCTCCGGGCTCAAGACCGCCGTGGCCCGCTGGGTCGAGGCGCGCGAGGCGGCCGGCGAGTCCATCCACGTGCCGGACGTGGCGGCGTCGTTCCAG
This sequence comes from Nonomuraea sp. 3-1Str, assembly GCF_031570565.1. Lineage (NCBI taxonomy): Bacteria > Bacillati > Actinomycetota > Actinomycetes > Streptosporangiales > Streptosporangiaceae > Nonomuraea > Nonomuraea sp. 3-1Str. Next base: position 385,280 of record NZ_JALHBK010000003.1, on the reverse strand, counting down.
GAGGCCGTGGTCGACGTGCTGACGCGCAAGGCGCTCCAGGCGTGCCGCAAGTACGACGTGCACGACCTGCTCATCGGCGGTGGCGTGGCGGCCAACTCGCGGCTGCGCGCGCTGGCCCAGGAGCGGTGCGACGCGGCGGGCGTGCGGCTGCGCGTGCCCCGGCCGGGCCTGTGCACCGACAACGGCGCCATGGTGGCCGCCCTGGGCTCCGACCTGGTGGCCGCCGGGATCACCCCGTCCGCCCTGGAGATCCCGGCCGACTCGTCGATGCCGATCACGACGGTTCATGTGTGACGTGTGCGGCGTCGGTCACGGTGGTCCAGGCCCCGCCGGGGTGGCCGGGACCGTCAGTCGCGCCGCTGAACCGCCGAGCCGCAGAACACCTTGACGGCGATGCCCATGACCTCCTCGGTGGACGGGTTGCGGGTCGAGGGGTTGATCGACAGGGTCATCGACTTGCCGGAGTCCGAGCGGAACGCGAACGTGAGGTATCCGATCAGCTCGCCGCTGTGTCCCCACACCGTGCCGCACGGCAGCCGGTAGGCCTGCAGTCCGAGCCCGTAGCCGAACCCGGCTCCGGTCTCGACCGTCGTGCGCATCGCCTGCAATGATGTCTTGCTGATCAGCTTGCCGTCGAGCAGCGCCGACATGAACCGCTCCAGGTCGGCCGCGGTCGAGATCATCTCTCCTGCGGCCCAGTCCAGCGAGGGGTTCATCCGCGTGGCGTCCACCAGGCCGGGCAGCGGCTCGTATCCCTTGGCGTGCGGCGCCGGCAGCCCCGCCCGGTCGCCCGGCACCACGGTGTGGCGCAGCCCCAGCGGCCGCAGGATGCGGCGCGTGACCTCCTTGCCGTACGGGTGGCCGGTCAGCTTCTCCACCAGCAGCCCGAGCACCACGTAGTTGGTGTTGGAGTAGTGCCACTTCCCGTCGTCGGGGAGCTTCTTGGCGAAGGCCACTTCGAGCAGCTCACGCGGCTGGTAGGAGCGGAACCGGGCGTCGCCGCGCCAGCGGTTGGTCGAGTATCCGGGCTCGCTCATGTAGTCGTACAGGTGGCTGGTGTGGTTGAGGAGCCGGCGGACGGTGATCTGCGCGCCGCCCGGCACCAGGCCGGGCAGGTACCGGTCGACGGGGTCGTCGAGCTGGATCCTGCCCTCGTCCACGAGCTGGAGCACAACGGTCGCGACGAAGGTCTTGGTGACGCTGCCGATCCGGAAGTACCCGTTGGGCGACGGCCGTCCCTCGCGCTCGATGTCGCGCACACCCACGGCGCCCGACCAGGTGTGTCCGCCGTCGGAGACCCGCGCCAGGGCGGCCGTGGCCCCGCCGCCGGCCACGATCTTCTCCAGGTCGGAGCGTACGTCCACGCCGTGGCCACCCGCGGTGACGGCCGTCGCGACCAGCACGTTCATCATCATCTGCATCATGTGCGCAACGCTAGGGAGATCGGCGGTGCGGCGGAATGCGGTGCTCCGCCGACTCCACCTGTGGAAAACCGCAGCAGCTCAGGAGCCGGCACCCCGCGCGGCCGGGCTCACTCGTGACCACGTGGGCGTCGGCCTTGCCGTAGCGGATGGTGCCGATCCGAACGGCGGGTCAGTCCTTCGGCCGGGTGGGACGGAGGAGGGCCTCGGCGAGGGCCAGCATGGTCTCCTCCAGCGAGCCCAGGCGCTTGGTGAGGTCCGCCGTGGCCGGCGTGACGATGCCCGTCACCGTGCGCGTCAGCTCCTCGCGGTCGGGCCGCGCCTGGAGCAGCTCCGTGAGCGCGCCCGCCGCCGCCGTCAGACGGTCGGCCTCGTCGGCGGCGCGGGCGGCGATCGCCTCCTCGATCCGCTCGCCGATGCCCAGCGTGACCGGGAGCTGGCTCACCCGCTGGTTGACCGCCTCCAGGTGGTCGTCCACCGTCTCCAGCTGCTCGCCCGCCTGCTCGGCGCGGGTGGCGAGGTCCGTCAGATGCCGGTCCACGCCGTCGAAGCGGGTCTGCATGCTCGCCTGGATGGCCGTCTGGATGGCGTTTCCCACCTGGTCGAACCGCGTCGCCATGTCCGTGTCCACCGCGTCGAGGCGGGTGGCGAGCCCGTCCACCGTGTCGAAGCGGGCGGTCAGGTTGGCGTCGGCCGTGGCGAAATGGGCGGCCATGGCGCTGTCGCTGCGGTCGAGGCGGCTCGTGACCCCGTCGAACCCGGCCGCCAGCTTCGTGTCGACGGTCGTGAAACGGCCCGTCACCGTGCTGTCGACGGCGTCGAACCGGGTCGTCAGATGCTCCTCGACCTCGCTCAGCCGCTCGTCCAGCGACTCAAGGTCGTTGTCCAGGTGGTTGAAGCGGGCCTCGTTGCGGGTCGCGTTCTCGCCGAGGTGCTGGTCGACGCCGGCCACCCGCTGGTCCACCGTCGCCATCCGCTGGTCCACGGCCGCCATCCGCTGCTCGACCCCGCCCACGCGCTCGTCCACGGCGCCCAGCCGCTCGCCGGCGGCGACCGCGCGCTCGTCCAGCGTGGTCAGGCGGCCGTCGAGGGCGGTGAAGCGGCCGTCCATCCGGCCGTCCAGGGCGCCGAGCTGCCCGTCGAGCGAGACGATCCGCTTGTCGACGGACCCCAGTCGGGAGTCCATCCCGGCCAGGCGGCCGTCCACACCCTCCATGCGCGCGTCGAGCTCGTCGAGCCGCACCGCGACCTGCTGCTGCGTCTCCTCCAGGCAGGTGGCCAGCTCCTGCCGCGACTCCTCCACCCGCGCCGCGAGCCGCTGCTCGGCGGTCGTCAGCCGGTCGGTCACGGCGCTCACCTGGCCCGCGAGCACGTCCACGTGCGCGGTCAGCCTCTCGGCCACGGCGTCCACGTGCGCGTTGACCTGCTCGCCGACGGCGGCGGCCCGGGTGCCGGCCTGCTCGGCCGCGGCGGCCAGCCGGCCGTCCAGCCCGCTGGACAGCCCCGAGGCGATCCCGCTGGACAGCTCGGCCACCACGTTCTCGACCCGGTCGGTGCGCGCCGTCAGCTCGGCGAGCGACCTGTCGAGCCGGGTGAAGCGGCTGGCGGCGGCCTCCATGCTGGAGCCGAGCTGGGCCATGACGGCCGCGAACTCGCCCATCCGCTTGGCGATGCCCTCGCCGCCGTCCAGCACCGACTGCAGCCGCTTCAACGTCTCCTCGACGCCGCCGCCGATGGTCGTCAGATCGTCCCAGATGTTCGGGAGCTCCACCACGGGGGCGACGCGCTGGTGGACCGACTCCACCCGGGCGTCCACGGAGCCCACCTGCGAGCCGACGGCGTCCACGTGGTCGCGGACCGCCTCGACGTGCTGGGCGAGGCCCTCGGCCCACATGGGCGGCTTGGCGGCCATGTCGTCAAGGCGCCCGCTCACCGTCTCCAGCGTCCCGCTCAACCCACCGAGCTCCCGCTCGCGCACCTCGCGCAGCAGCCACTCCATGCCTTCGAGCCGCTGGCGGATCTCGTCGAGGACGGCCCCCTGCGTGCGCTGCTCGTACACATGATCCTGCGCGGCGCGGGCCAGCAGCTCCCGCATTCTCTCCGGGACCTTGCTGTGCCCCCCTGTCTGCAGGAGGGTGGTGTGGTTGGAATGATCCACCGAAAGCTCCTTCACTCGCCGACGGTTCATCGCGCAGCGGTGGGATAGGTCCGGTTTGCAGATGGAAGAAGGAGAACGCGGTAAACCGCTACAGGGGGGAGAACTCCCGCCCGCCCACCTTAGCCTCTCGATCAAGCCACGTCAGTGGTGCGGGAAAATATCGTGGTTGCCGCACAAGTGCCCTGCTTTGCTATTTACGCAGGTGGGCATGGGCGGCAGATCAGGGCGGACGGCTTACCCATGATCCGGGTCAGAATGACCACGGCGGATTCACTGCCCGAAAGTCGCAGATCTCCGCGAAGGCGTTCGATGTCCACGGCGGAGGCGCGCTTTTTAATAGTGATATTTCCTATTTTCCGGTCGCGGAGAGCGGCGCGCAGGCGCTTCAGCGAGAACGGCAGCGCCTCCTCCACCTCGTACCGGGACGCCCAGGATGTGTCGACCGGGTCGTCCCCGGTGATGTAGGCGATCATCGGGTCGGGCAGGCGGCCGTCCACCAGTTCGGCGACCTCGGCGACCAGGTGCGCGCGGATCGCCGCGCCGTCGGGCTCGTACACGTAGCGGCCCAGCGGGCCGACGGGGGCGACGGCGCCGGTGTCACGCAGGACGTGGCCGCCGGGCAGCAACGTGGCCAGCCGGACCGGCCCGCCGCCCGCCGTCGTGTCCGGCCTGTCGGTCGTGCGGGCGCCGGGGTGCGTCCACAGGGAGGCCTCCTTCACCTCGCCCTTGTACGAGACCCACTCGGCCTCGGCCGTCTCCGGGATGAACTCGTACGGGATGCCCGGGGCGACCTTGAGACAGGCCCACCGGGCCCGGGCGACCAGGTCGAGCACGACGGGCCACGGCGGGGAGTAGGCCAAGGGGTCGAACGTGCGGCCCCTGGAGGTGCGCCGGGCCGGGTCGGCGAACAGCACGTCGTAGTCCTCGGGCGACACGGACGCGGCGTCGGCCACCCGGACCGTGACCCGTCCGGCCGGTCCGAGCGCCTCGACGTTGGCCCTGGCCACGGCCACGGTCAGCGGGTCGGTGTCGACGGCGTCCACGACACAGCCCGCCCGGGCCAGCGCCAGGAGATCCCCGCCGATGCCGCAGCACGCGTCCACGACCCTCGGCCCCGCCCCCTGCGTGCCCGAGCCGGGCGTGCCCGAGCAGGGCGGACCGAAGTCCTGCGGGCCGGAGCCGTGCGGGCTGGAGCCGTGCGGGCCGGAGCCGTGCGGGCCGGAGTCATGAGGACCCGAGTCATGAGGACGGGAGTCGTGCGGGCCCTGCGGGCGCGTCCCCGAGACGGTGTCGTCCTCCCGAGCCGCCGCTCCCTGGCGCGTTCGCGGGCCCTGCGAACGGTGTGAGTCGTGCCACAGCGCGGTGAGCCGGGCGGCGCGGTGGGCGGCGACCTCGGCCCGGGTGGCCTGCTCCAGGCCGTGCGGCGTGAAGTACATCAGCTCGGCGTCCGCGCCGAACTTGGCGCGCGCCCGGTCCCGGAGCCGCGCCTGGGTGAGCGCCGCCGAGGCGAGCGCGGCGTCGTAGGTCCGGCGCAGGCTCGTCGCGGCCGCCACGGGGTCGCCCCCTTGGAGCTCGCCCGCCTCCGCGAGCGCGCGCTGTCCGCGCGGAGTGAGCAGCTCGGTGAAGGCGTCCAGGTCCACGCCGTACGACGTTAGCGCCTCCCGTGCGGCCCCCGATCCGGGACCCCGTCACGACCTGCGAGGATGGGTTATCGCTCTCAGCAGACGTGTTCGTGTTGACTGTCAAGCCCCTCTTGCATATGTTTCCTTTTGGCACTCTCCCCTTGAGAGTGCCAACGTGCGACGAGGCAGGTCTGGCACCCGCGACGGCAGGCCCCGCTGGTCGCCTCTTCTAGATCATTCAAATCTGAAGGGGAGGTCCGATCGTGACGACCGCCACCAAGGTTCCCGTTAAGCCGCTCGGCGACCGCATTGTGGTGCAGCCGCTTGAGGCTGAGCAGACCACCGCTTCCGGCCTGGTCATCCCGGATACCGCCAAGGAGAAGCCGCAGGAGGGCAAGGTCCTCGCGGTGGGCCCGGGCAACTGGGATGAGGACGGCGAGAAGCGGATCCCGCTCGACGTCAGTGAGGGCGACGTCGTCCTCTACAGCAAGTACGGCGGCACCGAGGTCAAGTACGGCGGCGAGGAGTACCTCGTGCTCTCCGCCCGCGACGTTCTCGCGATCATCGAGAAGTAAGCCGGTGGTGTCGGGCCCCGGGCGCGTGAGCGGCCGGGGCCTTCGACACTAGGAGAGGACTTTCAGCAAAATGGCGAAGATCCTGGAGTTCGACGAGGACGCCCGTCGCGCTCTTGAGCGTGGCGTCAACGCCCTCGCGGATGCCGTGAAGGTTACCCTCGGCCCCCGTGGCCGCAACGTCGTCATCGACAAGAAGTTCGGTGCTCCGACCATCACGAACGACGGTGTGACCATCGCTCGTGAGATCGAGCTGGAGGAGCGCTACGAGAACCTCGGCGCCCAGCTCGCCAAGGAAGTGGCCACCAAGACCAACGACATCGCGGGTGACGGCACCACCACCGCGACGGTCCTGGCCCAGGCCATGGTCCGCGAAGGCCTGCGCAACGTGGCGGCCGGCGCCTCGCCGCTGTCGCTCAAGCGCGGCATCGACAAGGCGGCCAAGGAGATCAGCGACAAGCTGCTCGCCAGCGCCCGCCCGGTCGAGGACAAGAAGGAGATCGCCAACGTCGCGACGATCTCCGCCCAGGACGCCAAGATCGGCGAGCTGATCGCCGAGGCGTTCGACAAGGTCGGCAAGGACGGCGTCCTCACGGTCGAAGAGTCCAACGCCATGGGCATGGAGCTCGAGTTCACCGAGGGCCTCCAGTTCGACAAGGGCTACCTGTCGGCCTACATGGTCACCGACCCCGAGCGCATGGAGTCCGTCCTCGAGGACGCCTACATCCTGCTGACGCAGGGCAAGATCGCCTCGATCGCCGACTTCCTGCCGATGCTGGAGAAGGTCGCGCAGACCAAGAAGCCGCTGCTCGTGGTCGCCGAGGACGTCGAGGGCGAGGCCCTGGCCGTCCTGGTCACCAACAAGATCCGTGGCACGTTCACCTCCGTCGCCGTCAAGGCGCCGGGCTTCGGCGACCGCCGCAAGGCGATGCTGCAGGACATGGCCATCCTCACCGGCGGCCAGGTCGTCAGCGAAGAGGTCGGCCTCAAGCTGGAGAACGTCGGCCTTGAGGTGCTCGGCCAGGCGCGTCGCATCGTCGTCACCAAGGACGCCACGACCGTCGTCGACGGCGCCGGTGACCAGCAGGCCATCGAGGACCGCGTCAAGGAGATCAAGCTCGCCATCGAGCAGTCCGACTCCGACTGGGACCGCGAGAAGCTGCAGGAGCGGCTGGCCAAGCTGGCCGGCGGCGTCTGCGTGCTGCGCGTCGGCGCGGCCACCGAGGTCGAGCTCAAGGAGAAGAAGCACCGTCTCGAGGACGCCATCTCCGCGACGCGCGCCGCGATCGAGGAGGGCATCGTCTCCGGCGGTGGCTCGGCCCTGATCCACGTCTCCAAGGACCTGGACGACCTCGGCCTGACGGGCGACGAGGCCACCGGTGTCGGCGTCGTGCGCCGCGCGCTGGTCGAGCCGGCCCGCTGGATCGCCGAGAACGCCGGTCTCGAGGGCTACGTGGTCACCCACAAGGTCGCCGAGCTGGAGGCCGGCCACGGCCTCAACGCCGCGACCGGCGAGTACGGCGACCTGATCGCGCAGGGTGTCATCGACCCGGTCAAGGTCACCCGCTCGGCCGTCCAGAACGCCGCTTCGATCGCGGGCATGCTGCTCACGACCGAGGTGCTCGTCGTGGACAAGCCCGAGGAGGAGGCCCCGGCCGCCGGCCAGGGCCACGGCCACGGTCACGGCCACTGACGACCTGAGGGTCACCGGCTGACGGGCTTCGGCCCGCGCGGCCGGTGACACCACGGCTCACGAACGGCCCGCCCCCACTCCCGGGGGCGGGCCGTTCGCGTGCCCGGCCTCCGGCGGGGGCTGCGGGTGCCCGGCCTTAGGCGGCGTGGGGTGGGCGGGTGCTCGGCCTCTGGCGGGATGGGCCTGCGTGTCCGGGCCTCCGGGGGTGGGGTCGTGCTGGGCTCTCCTGCGGGAGGCGGCCGGCGGCCGGACGGGCGAGGCACCCGGATGACTCGTCCTGATAAGGCGGCTAATGAGATGTGACGTGGTACCAATAGATACAACGCAGCGAGCCGCCATGTACCTGAAAATAGTGACTTATCGCGGTAAACCAAAGGTGCCGGCAAAGCGTCGTGTGCCTGACATGTTCTCGCCTCGGTGCGTTGTCTGAGCCGTGTTGTCGCACCGTGTTGTCGCACCATGCTGTCCGGGCTGCACCGCTGACGAATTCCGCGCATTTCGCCTTATGGGGTGAAATATTCCTCCAGTGCGAAAGCCTTACTGTCGTCATTCGATCACGGGCCGTCGCCGTCTCTTCAATGTGACCAATCCGTAGCCGTTCGCGATGACGACAGGCCCGATCAGTGCGGGCATCATGCCTAACGTGAGCGAGGGAAGCGTCGCCGACGCCAAAATTGGGGTAAGGCTCGCGTCGAGACTTCCGGCACGGACGGATGACTCCGACCTTAGGGAACTGACCAGTCTCGCCGTGCAGGGAGATCGCGGTGCGATCGAATCCCTGCTCGCCGAGTTGCGTCCGATGGTGGTGCGCTATTGTCGCGCCAGGCTGGGCAGGGTTTCAGGGCAATATCACATTGCCGATGACGTGGCCCAGGAGGTGTGCATCGCGGTGCTGTCCGCGCTCCCGCGCTACCGCGACATGGGCCGTCCGTTCGCCTCGTTCGTCTTCGGCATCGCGTCGCACAAGGTGGCCGACGCGCTGCGCAGCTCCGTGCGTTCGGCCGTGCCGACGCAGGACCTGCCCGACGGGCCCGACGACGGACCGGGGCCCGAGGAGACCGTGGTCCGCTACATCGAGGTCGAGCACGCCCGCCGGCTGCTCGCCAGGCTGCCCGACAACCAGCGTGAGTTGCTGCTGTTGCGGGTGGTGTCGGGGCTGTCTGCTGAGGAGACCGGTAATGTACTGGGCATGTCACCAGGTGCGGTCCGGGTCGCCCAGCACCGGGCGCTCGCGAGGTTGCGGCAGATGGCCGAGCTGGAGTCGGCTTGACGCAGGAGTGCGCTGCGGCCGGACCGGCTCCCGGCTTCGTCGCGGCTCCGGAGGACGGGAGCGACGCGCTGCTCGATGCCCTCGCCCGTGGGGAGCCGCCCCCTCATGACGATCCCGCCGCGCGGCTGCTGGCCGTCCTGCGGGCCGACACCGACGACGAGGACGGTGGCGCCCCTGAGGGCGGTGCGGAGCCCGTCGGTCAGCGGCGTTCCTCGGTGTCGATGACGCCGTCGACGTAGCCCCTGGCGTACTCCCAGGTGACGTAGTCGGCCGGGTCGGGGTGGAAGGCGGGCTCGTGCACCTGTGGCCGGCCCTTCTCGATCATCTGGCGTAGGTTGCCGCGCAGCAGGTCCCAGTCGAAGAAGTGCTGCTCGCCGCATTCGGGGCAGTCGAGTACCAGGCCGAGCACCCCCTGCGGCTCCAGCAGGGAGCGGAACACCTCCACGTCGGCGAGGTCCGTGATGGCCTCGTCGCGCTCGGCGGCCGTGAGCGGCTCGGCGTCGTCGAGCTCACCCATCGCGGCGGAGGGGTCGTTCGGATCGTCCGCGAACGGGTCGCGGGGGACGTCTTCCAGCACCTTCCCACCATATGACCGATGCGGCCCCGGTGGTGGTCACCGGTCGTCAGTGGCCTGGCCAAGCCATCCGCGCCGGGCGGCCTCCACACCCGCGTGGAAGCGGGACTGCGCGCCCAGTCGCGTCATGGCGTCGGCGAATCTGGCGCGTACGGTGCGGACGGAGACGCCGAGGTGCCGGGCGATCGACTCGTCGCACATGCCTTGCGCGGCCAGCCGGATCACCTGGACGGTGCCGTCGGAGCGGTGGCCCCACGGCATGGGAACGGACCGGCCCCACCACTCCTCGAACAGCGACGTGAGCACGCCCACGACGATCGGCGTGCGTAACAGATAGAAGTTGTAGGCGTGGTCGGGCAGGTTGCCGCCCCACAGCGCGGGCAGGCCGGCGGCCTCGTCGCCGGCGGTCATGAACCAGCTCGGCACCCGGTCGAGCGTGCGGACCCCGCCGCCGGTCTCCAGCAGGCGGCCGAGCCGGTCGCGTACGCCGGGCATGGCCAGGGTCTCGACGGGGACGACGGCGCGCACGGTGAGCAGGCCGCGCTGCTGCGCGTCGATCCAGGGATCGGCGAACTTCCGTGCGAAGTCGCTCATGGTGCGCTCGTCCGGGATGGCGGTGAGCACCGTCATCGGCGGCGACTGCACGGCCATGCCGACCACGCTCTCGTACAGCACGTCCGCCCCGCTGACCAGCTCCACCGGGAACGGCCCGCTCTGGTAGTCGCGTCCCGCGTCGTAGTCGCGGATGAGGCCGCGGATCGACCCGAGGGCCGAGTCGATGCGCCTGCTCTCCTCGGCGAGCCGGTCGAGCCGCTGCGCGATCAGCCGCCCGAGCGCGCCCGCCGGGTGACGGGCCAGGTACTCGCCCGAGTGCTCGTCGACCACGCCCAGCCGTACGAGGTCGTCGAGCTGCCTGCCGACCTTGTCGCACGGCCCGCCCATCGCCTCCGCCAGCTCCGTGAGCGTGGCGCGGTGCAGGCGCAGCACCGCCGTGTAGAGGGCCGACTGAGCGGGGTCGAGGCCCAGCGCCGCGAGAGGATCGGGCACGTCGGGTGACTCGTTGCGCATGGCGGATGGCTCCGTACGGGGGACCGGGGGTGCCGCGAGGATAACGCGGCATCCTCGCCATGTCCGCCCCCTTGCGCGGGATGACGCGGCATCGGTGCAACTTCGTGCAATTGCACGTTTGCACATTGCGGCGTGCCGCTGGGTGACGCAGGCTTGACGGAGAGTCGGCGGACCAGCGGGCCGCGGAGCGCAGGCCATCAGGGCACGGAGGGGGGTCCGGTGGCGCGACGCGCGCTCCGGCCCGGGCCGCCGGTGGCCGGGGGACGGGACGGATCACCGACCGTCCCGTCCCCCGGCCCTTTTTCGATGCCGGGAGTACGACGGGCCGTGGGGGTCATCGTCCTCCCGGCATCCTTCCTGTTTGGACCCAGGCCCTAGACTTGTCCCCATCACGCGCAACGGCAGGAGGGGGCCGCAGCATGTCCAAGTTCACCGAGGTGGGTCTTACCTTCGACGACGTGCTGCTCGTGCCGGGTTATTCGGATCTCCAGCCGGGTGAGGCCGACACCAGTTCGCGGTTGTCACGCAACATCACGCTGTCCATCCCGCTGGTCTCGGCGGCCATGGACACGGTCACCGAGGCCCGCATGGCGGTCGCCATGGCCCGGCAGGGCGGCATCGGCGTCCTCCATCGCAACCTGGCGGCCGAGGAGCAGGCCCAGCAGGCCGACCTGGTCAAACGGTCCGAGGCCGGCATGGTGACCAATCCGGTGACCTGCACCCCCGACCACACGCTGGCCGACGTCGAGCGGCTGTGCGCCACGTACCGGATCTCCGGCGTGCCCGTCACCGACCGCGACGGCATCCTCGTCGGCATCGTGACCAACCGCGACATGCGGTTCGAGACCGACCAGGCGCGCCCGGTGCGCGAGGTGATGACCTCGATGCCGCTGGTCACCGCCCCGGTCGGCGTCTCCCGCGACGACGCGTTCACCCTTCTCCGGCAGAACAAGATCGAGAAGCTGCCCCTCGTCGACCCCGACGGCCGGCTGCGCGGGCTCATCACGGTCAAGGACTTCACCAAGAGCGAGCAGTACCCCCTGGCCACCAAGGACGCCGACGGCAGGCTCGTGGTCGGCGCGGCGGTGGGCGTCGGCGGCGACGCCGAGGTACGGGCCAAGGCGCTCATCGAGGCGGGCGTCGACGTCATCGTGGTCGACGTCGCCCACGGCCACTCCAAGGGCCTGGCCGACATGGTCGCCAAGGTCAAGGCCAACAGCAGGGTCGACGTCATCGCCGGCAACGTCGCCACGAGGGCCGGCGCCCAGATGCTGGTCGACGCGGGCGCCGACGCCGTCAAGGTGGGCGTCGGGCCGGGCTCCATCTGCACCACGCGGGTCGTCGCCGGGGTCGGCGCGCCGCAGGTGACCGCGATCCACCAGGCGGCGCTGGCCTGCGGCCCCGCCGGGGTGCCGGTCATCGGCGACGGCGGCCTGCAGTACTCCGGCGACATCGTCAAGGCGATCGCCGCGGGCGCCGACACGGTCATGCTCGGCTCGCTGCTCGCCGGCTGCGAGGAGTCGCCGGGTGAGCTGATCTTCATCAACGGCAAGCAGTTCAAGTCGTACCGGGGCATGGGCTCGCTCGGCGCGGTCCGCAACCGCGAGCGCGGCGGCACCTCCTTCAGCAAGGACCGCTACGCCCAGGCGGAGGTCGGCGGCGAGGACAAGTACATCCCCGAGGGCATCGAGGGCCAGGTCCCGTTCCGCGGCCCGGTCGCCGCGGTGGCGCACCAGCTCATCGGCGGCCTGCGGCAGGGCATGTGGTACGCGGGGTGCCGCACGATCGGGCAGATGCACACCGACTGCCAGCTGATGCCGATCACCGCGGCGGGCCTCAAGGAGAGCCACCCGCACGACATCCAGATGACCGTCGAAGCTCCGAACTATCACAGAAGGTAATCCATGACTCAGCAGGTGGAGATCGGCCGGGGGAAGACGGGACGGCGGGGGTACGCGCTCGACGAGATCGGCCTCGTTCCCTCGCGGCGCACGCGTGACCCGGAGGAGGTCTCGATCGCCTGGCAGATCGACGCCTACCGGTTCGAGCTGCCCGTCGTGGTCGCCCCCATGGACAGCGTGGTGTCGCCCGCCACCGCGATCGAGATCGGCCGGCTCGGCGGCCTGGCCCCGCTCGACCTCGAAGGGCTGTGGACGCGCTACGAGGACCCGGCGCCGCTGCTGGAGGAGTGCTCCGGGCTGGACGCCGAGGCGGCGACCAAGAGGCTGCAGGAGATCTACACGGCGCCGATCAAGGAAGAGCTGATCGGCCGGCGCATCGAGGAGATCCGCGCCTCCGGCGTGACGACGGCCGTGCGGCTCTCGCCGCAGCGCACCGTCCAGTACCACAAGGCCGTGATCGACGCGGGCGTCGACATCTTCGTCATCCGCGGCACCACGGTCTCCGCCGAGCACGTGTCGGGCCGGGCCGAGCCGCTCAACCTCAAGCAGTTCATCTACGAGCTGGACGTGCCGGTCATCGTGGGCGGTTGCGCCACGTACACGGCCGCGCTGCACCTCATGCGCACGGGCGCGGCGGGCGTGCTCGTCGGGTTCGGCGGCGGCGCCTCGCACACCACGCGCAACGTGCTGGGCGTGGCCGTGCCGATGGCCACCGCCGTCTCCGACGTCGCCGCGGCCCGCCGCGACTACCTCGACGAGTCGGGCGGCCGCTACGTGCACGTGATCGCCGACGGCGGCATGGGCACCTCGGGCGACATCGCCAAGGCCATCGCCTGCGGCGCCGACGCCGTCATGGTCGGCTCGCCGCTGGCCCGCGCCTCCGAGGCGCCCGGCCACGGCTACCACTGGGGCTCGGAGGCGCACCACCCCGACCTGCCGCGCGGTCGCCGCGTCAGGTTCGACACGGTGGGCACGTTGGAGCAGATCCTGCACGGGCCGTCGAGTGTCGCCGACGGGTCGATGAACCTCATGGGCGCGCTCAAGCGGACGATGGCGTCGACGGGCTACTCCGACATCAAGGAGTTCCAGCGCGTCGAGGTGGTCGTCGCCCCGATCCAGCCCTGACGCGCCCGCCTTCCCCGCCGGTTCACCTGCCGGGCGGTCCTCCCGGGGTGGCCTGACCGGTCACGTCATCCCGGGAGGTCGTCCCGCCAGATCACGCTGTGCAGGTCGGTGCCCCGGATGACCTGGACCCGCCACGGCGTCAGCCGCAGCACATGGAGCTTCGGGTCGTCGACGCCCTTCCAGAAGGCGCCCAGGTCGTAGCCGGCGCCCGGCGGGCTGCCGTCGGCGTACAGGTCCCAGACGTGGCGGCCGACCTCCCTGTCGACGACCCACTCGGCGACGGCGTCGATGCTCACCGCGTTCTGGCGAGGACTCCAGTACGAGAACGTGGTGTGCGGGTTGCCCGCCAGGTGGGCGGCCTTGACGGGCGTCCGGTACGTGGCCAGCCAGCCGAGCGGGCGGCCGTCCACCACCTCCCAGACGGGGATGAGCACCCGGGCCCGGGGCCGTCCCCTGGCGTCCACGGTGGTCATCGTGGCGTAGACGATGTCGCCGATGTAGGCGTTGAACCGGGGCTCGATCGTCGCGAACGACCGTGTCCTGGAGGCCATCGCCATCCTCCTCAGGCCGATGCCCGCGCGGGGGCGGGCTCGGCGGTCTCGGGCGCGGGCCGGCGGGCGCCGCGCAGGCCGAAGGCGGTGACCAGGACGGCCAGCACCGCGGCGGCCACGGGGACGACGAGGGCCGCGCGGATCGCGTCGAGCCTGGCCTCGGAGCCGGTGGCGTCGCCGAGCGCGGCGACGCTCACGGCGGTGACGGCCGCCAGCCCCAGCGCGGTGCCGAACTGGAAGGCGGTGTAGAGCAGGCCGCCGGCCAGGCCGTGCTCGTGCTCGTCCACGCCCTCCGTGGCGGCCATGGTCAGCGGCCCGTACGCCAGGGAGAACGACAGCCCGAGCAGCAGCATGGTCGGGAACATGGCGGCGTACGTCCAGTCGTTCCCGACCGGCAGGAACAGCGCGTACGCGACGGCGGCCAGCGCCAGCCCGCCGAACAGCACCCGCGCGTTGCCGAACCGGTTGACCAGCCACGGTGTCACGGTCGGGGCCAGGACGGTGTCGATGCCGATCACCAGCATGGCGAGCCCGGTCTGGATGGTGCTCCAGCCGCGTACTTCCTGGAGGTAGAGGGTGGCCAGGAACTGGAACCCCGCGAACGAGGTGAGGAAGAGCAGCGCTCCGAGGTTGGCGCGGACGAGCGGCGCCGATCGCAGGATGCCGAGCCGCACCAGGGGGTCGGCCGAACGCCGCTCGATCACGACGAACGCCGCCAGCAGCGCCACTCCCGCCGTGAACACCGCGACGGTGACCCACAGCCCCTGGCCGGGATGCTCCAGCCGGATCACCCCGTAGACCAGCAGCAGCATCGACCCGGTGATGGTGAACGCGCCGGCCAGGTCGAAGCCGCCCCGCTGCCGCTCGCGAGAGTCCTTGACCAGCGGGACGGCCGCCGCCAGGATCAGCGCGGACAGGACGACCGGGGCGAAGAACACCCACCGCCAGCCGAGCGCGGCCAGCAGCCCGCCGGCGACCAGGCCGAGGGAGAAGCCGCCCGCGGCGATGCCCGCGTACACGCCGAGTGCCTTGGTGCGCCGGGGGCCCTCGGGGAAGTTGCCGGTGAGCAGCGCCAGCCCGGCGGGCGCCATGAACGCGGCCGCCACCCCCGTGACGAACCTGGCGACCAGCAGCGTCCATCCCTCGGTGGCCAGGCCGCCCAGCCCCGAGAACGCCAGGAAGACCGTGAGCCAGGTCAGGAACATCCGGCGCCGGCCCAGCAGGTCGGCGGCGCGCCCGCCGAGCAGCATGAACCCGCCGTAGCCCAGCACATACGCGGAGACGACGCCGCTGAGCACCTCCGTGGACAGGCCGAGGTCGGCCCGGATCGCGGGCAGCGCCACGTTGAGCATGGCCACGTCGATGCCTTCGAGGAAGACGGCGCCGGCGAGGACGAGCAGGACGCCCCAGGAGCGCGCGTCCATGCGTTCGGTGGATGAGGACATGAGAGCCTTCCGCACTTTTGGTTCTTTCTGGTAACTAGGAGCATCTTTCGTCACCGGCGGCATGCAGGGAAGACGGCACTTTCACCTCACTCGGTTACCGCGAAGTCACCGCTTCCGTCCTGCTTATGTGCCGCGTATATACACCGGGTATATACACTGTGCGTATGAATATGTCTCGCATGTCCGGCTTAGCGGCCGGGGTTCTGATCCTGGTGACGTCCGCCTGCCTGACGTCCCCCGCGAACGCGGCACCGTCCACGACCGCGGCCACGCCGGCGACCGGCGTCCGGGCGGTCACGCCCGCCCTGCCGAAGCCGACCGGGTCGCACGCGGTCGGCACCACGTCCCTGTACCTGAAGGACACCTCGCGTCCCGATCCCTGGGTCCCCACGGCGAAGGCCAGGGAGCTCATGGTGTCGCTGTGGTATCCGGCCGCGTCGCCGGGCAAGCGGCGGGCGTCGTACATGACGGCGAAGGAGTCCGAGGCCCTGCTGAAGGACGGCGGGATCACCGGCGTGCCCCTTGACGTGCTGAGCAGGACGCGCACCAACGCCTTCACCGACGCCCGGCCCGCGCGGCGCGGCCACGGCCTGCCCCTCGTCGTCCTCTCGCCGGGCTTCACCAAGCCCCGCGCCACGCTCACCGGCCTGGCCGAGGACCTGGCCAGCAGGGGCTACGCGGTCGCCGCGATCGACCACACGTACGAGAACGTCGCCACGACCTTCCCCGACGGGCGGGTCACCACCTGCGTCGCCTGTGAGGGCGACCACGACCCGGCGTTCTGGAAGAAGCTGGGCAAGGGGCGGGCGGCCGACGTCTCCTTCGTGCTCGACGAGCTGACCGGGAAGGGCGGCAAGCTCGCCGCCCTCGTCGACCCGTCCAGGATCGCGATGGCCGGGCACTCCGCCGGAGGGGCGAGCACCCTCGACGCGATGGTGCGGGACTCCCGGCTGCGCGCCGGTATCGACATCGACGGCACCACGGAGGGCTCGATCCCGGAGGGCGGGCTGTCGCGCCCGTTCCTGTTCCTGGGCAAGCCGGCGACGTACACGCCGGGATCCGGCGCCCCCGCCGCCTCATGGGAGAACGACTGGAAGCTGCTCACCGGGTGGAAGCGCTGGCTGCTGGTGACGGGTACGGTGCACGAGTCCTTCACCGACGTCGGGCTGCTGGCCGACCAGTTCGGCATCGAGATCGGAGCCGACCTGTCCGGGGCGCGCTCGATGAAGGTCACGCGCGCCTACGTCGGGGCCTTCTTCGACCGTCACCTGCGCGGCGAGCGGGAGCCCCTGCTCGACAAGGCGTCGGCGCGCTACCCCGAGGTCAAGTTCTGCGCCCCGGAGACGAAGACCTGCGCCTGAGCGTCCGAGCTCATTCGAGGTTCGTGTGGCGTGATCGCGACATCTCCGCCGGCTCCGACCGGTGTGCCCGGACCCGGTTGGTGATCAGGTCGGCCAGGACGAAGAGGGCGATCTCGTAGGCGCTCCCCATGGGCAGCACGGCCGTCGAGTCACGGTCGTCGGCCATGGTCTGGGCCCTGATCCGGACGACGCGATCCGCCCGGCCGGCGGGCGGGTTCCGCGGCTGGGCCGTCAGGTACAGCACGCGGGCGCCCGCCCGCACGGCCACGCCGGCCAGCGCCTCCACCGTGGACAGCCGGCCGGGGCCGCAGGACAGGACGACCACGTCCCCCTTCCCCACGGCCGGGCAGGTCATCTCGCCGGCGTAGTGAGCGTCGAGCCCGGCGTGGAACAGCCGCATCACCAGCCCGCGCAGCGCCAGGCCCTCCCGGCCGGGCGCGTAGCAGGCGACCCGGCGCGCCGCGAGCAGCTCCCCGGCGATCGCGTCGAGCTCGGCCTCCGGCACGCTCCCGACCGCGGCGGCGATCTCGTCCACGGCGCGCGCGGCGTCCCCGGGAAGCCGGTCGTACGTCGTCATGGCGCCCTCCTCGCTCGGCCCCCTCCTCCAGTCTCCCCGGCCCCGGTCTCCCGCCGAGCTCCGGGCGGCCCGCCGCGAGCGGCTCCGTCGCCTAACATCCGGGTGTGGCGGATCTTCAGTGGACGCATCAGGTGGAGCTGCTGGGTGACCGGGTCGTCAAGCGGTACACCGGCGACGACCCGGAGGCGGGGGAGCGGGAGTGGCGGGCGCTGACGCTGCTGGCCGAGCACGCGCCGGGGCTGGCGCCGGCGCCGATCGCGTTCGACGGCTCGGTGACGATGTCGCGCCTCGCCGGGATTCCGCTGCGGTCGGTGCCGGGCGCCGGGGCGTACGCGGGGCACCTGGCGCGGGCCGCGGACCGGCTGCACGCGGCGGTGCCGCGCGACGTGCTCGCCCGCCTGCCCGAACGTCCCTGGCACCTCGCCCCGCTCGCCGCCCAGGTGCGGGAGTGGTGCGCCCGCTGGACCCCCCGCGAGCCGCTCGCCGATCAGGCCGTCCGCGAGGGAGCGCGGTGGCTGGAGCGGTGGCGCCCCGGCGAGGAGGGCGTGACGCCGGTGTTCGGCGCGGGCGACGGCAACCTGTCGAACTTCCTGTGGGACGGCATCCGGGTGCGGATCGTCGACTTCGAGGAGTCGGGGCGGAGCGACCGCGCCTTCGAGCTGTCCGAGATCTCCCAGCACGTGTCGATGTGGGTGGACGGCGAGGTGGACGTCCTGGCCCACGTCGAGCTGTCCCCGGCCGAGGAGCGGCGCCTGGCCGGGTGCCGGCGGTTGCACGCGCTGATGTGGCTGTTCCTGCTGTCCCCCGAAGGGCCGCGCAACCCGCCCGGCACGTTCCGGCGGCAGGCCGAACGGGTGCTGCGCTGCTTGGGCGGCTGAGCCGCGGGGTCACTCGCCGAGGACGCCCAGCAGGTGGATGACCTCGCGGGTGACCGCGTCGCGGCCCGCCCGCACGTACTTGCGGGGGTCCACGACCTTCGCGTCGTGCGTCAGGTGGTCGCGGATGGCGCCGGTGAACGCCTTGTTCAGGTGCGTCGCGATGTTGATCTTCTTCATGCCCTGTCGTACGGCGGCCTGGAGGGTGTCGTCGGGCACCCCCGACGAGCCGTGCAGGACCAGCGGCACCGGCACCGCGTCGCGCAGCTCGGCGACGAGGTCCAGGTCGAGCACGGCGTCCTTGGTGGTCATGGCGTGGGAGGTGCCCACGGCCACGGCCAGGGCGTCCACGCCGGTGCGCGCCACGTAGTCCACGGCCTCGTGCGGCTTGGTGCGGGCGCCCGGGGCGTGGACGCCGTCCTTGCCCCCGACCTCGCCCAGCTCGGCCTCCACCCACACGCCGCGCTCGTGGCACCAGGCGGCGACGGCGGCGGTGGCGGCCACGTTCTCCTCGTCGGGCAGCGCCGAGGCGTCGAACATGACCGACCCGATGCCCAGCTCCACCGCCTCCTCGACCAGTGCCCGGTCGGTGGCGTGGTCGAGGTGGACGGCCACCGGCACGGCGGCGCGGCGGGCGACCGCGAGCGAGGCCAGCGCGATGGGCTCCAGGGCGCCGTGGTAGCGGACGCAGTTCTCGCTGATCTGGAGCACCACGGGCAGGCCGAGGGCCTCGGCTCCGGCGACGATCGCGGTGGCGTGTTCGAGCTGGATGACGTTGAAGGCACCCACCCCCGCGGGGGACGCGCGGACGATGTCGCCGGTGGTGGCGAGAGGCATGGCGGGCTCCTCCTGGATCAGGCTCAGGTGATCTCGACGGTTCAGGTGATCTGCTGCTTCAGGCGATTCAGGTGATCTCGATGAGCGGGCGCGTCCTGGCGTAGACGTCGCGGTCGAAGTCGCCGGCCACCGGGGCGGCCACGGCGGCCGCGCCGAGCGCCGCGGCCGTGCGGAGCCGTTCGGGCCACGCGGCGCCCTCGACCAGCCCCAGCGCGAGCCCCGCCACCAGCGAGTCACCGGCGCCCGTCGGGTTGCCCTCCACCCGGTACGGCATGCGGGCCCGGAACGTGCCCTCGGGGGTGACCGCGTACACGCCCTCCTCGCCGAGCGAGACGACCACGGCCTCGGCCCCGCGGGCCCGCAGGTGCTCGGCTCCCTCGACCGGGTGGTCGTGCGGCGGCACGGCCCGGGCCAGCTCGTGGACGTTGGGCTTGACGATCGCGGGACGGCCGGCCGGGGCGTGGCGGAGCGCCTCCCCGTCGGCGTCGACGATGGCGGGGACCCCGTGCTCGGCGGCCAGGGCGGCCAGCGTCGCGTACGTGCCGGCCGGGACGCCACGGGGCAGGCTGCCCGAGAGGACCACGGCGTCGGCCCGCTCCAGCAGCGACGCGTACACCCGGCCGAACTCCCGCAGCTCCGCCGCCGACACCTCAGGGCCGGGCTCGTTGAACAGCGCCGCCCCGCCGGGGCCGCCCGTGACGGCCAGCGTCGTACGGGACTCGGCGGCGATGGGGACGAGCGCGTGGGGCAGTCCGGCGGCCTCCAGGTCAGCCTCGACGGCACGCCCGACAGGGCCGCCCGCCAGGCCGGTGACCAGCACCTCCTGGCCGAGGCCGCGCAGGACGCGGGCCACGTTGACGCCCTTGCCGCCGGCCCGCCGGTGGACGGCCTGCACGCGGTTGACCCCGGCCCAGTCGACCTCGGGCACCTGGTAGGTGACGTCGAGGGCGGCGTTGAGCGTCACGGTGAGGATCATCGGGGCTCCGTCAGCCAGGCGCCGCGCCTCATCACGCCGGCCACCTCCAGCTCGTCGGTCAGCACGACCAGGTCGGCGGTCTTGCCGGCGGCGATGGAGCCGATCTGACCGTCGAGCCCCAGCACGCGCGCCGGGGTGAGGGAGGCGGCCACGGACGCCTCGGACAGCGTCAGGCCCACCTCGGTGACGGAGCGCCGGAAGGCGACGTCCATGGTGAGCGTGCTGCCCGCGATCGTGCCCCCCTCGGCCAGCCGGGCGGCGCCGCCGGACACGGTCACGCGCAGCGCGCCGAGCTCGTAGTCGCCGTCGCCCATCCCGGCCGCCGACATCGCGTCGGTGACCAGCGCCGTCCGGCCCGGCCCGGCCACCGAGCAGGCGAGGCGGAGCATGGCCGGGTGCACGTGGACGCCGTCGTTGACCAACTCGACCGTCACCCGCTCGTCCTGAAGAAGGGCGGCGACCGGGCCGGGGGAGCGGTGTCCGAGCGGCGGCAGCGCGTTGTAGAGGTGGGTGGCCACGCTCGCCCCGGCGTCGATGCCGTCGAGGGTCTGCTCGTAGGTGGCGTCGCTGTGGCCGAGGGCGGCGAGCACGCCCTGGTCACGGGCCGCGCGCACGGTGTCGAGCGCCCCGGGCAGCTCCGGCGCGATCGTCAGCATGCGGACGTGGCCGCGGCCGGCCTTCACCAGCCGCTCGAACTCGCGCGGCGACGGCTCACGCAGCAGCGCCGGGTCGTGCGCGCCGCAGCGTGCCCTGGAGATGTACGGGCCCTCGAAGTGCAGGCCGGCGAGCAGGCCGTCGTCGCACAGGTCGGCCAGCGACGACGCGGCGGCCTCCAGGTCGGCCACGGCGGCCGTGACCAGGCTCGCCACCAGGGTCGTGGTGCCGTGGCGCCGGTGCAGCTCCACGGCGGCCCGCGCGCCGTCCTGGTCACCGGTGGGGAAGGAGCCGCCCGCGCCGCCGTGGTTGTGGATGTCGACGAATCCGGGGACGACGTACCGGCCGCCCAGGCTGTGGCCGGCGCGCGGCGCGCGGCCATGGCCGACGTGCGTGATGCGGCCGTCCTCGATGGCCAGCCAGCCGTCGTGGATGCCTTCGGGGGTGACGACGCGGGCGTCGGCGAGAGTGAGGCTCATGAAGAAAGGATCACAGATCGGGTGAGGTGCAGGGGCTCGTCCGGGTCGAGGCCGCGGGCCGTGGCGCGGGCGACCGCGACGCGCTGCGCGCGGACCAGCTCGGCCATCGGGTCGAGCCCGCTCTCGTGGAACGCGCCGCCGGTGGCCTCCACCTGCTCGCGCAGCCCGTCGGGCGCCTTGCCGAGCATCCAGGTGACGCGGCCGGGCCCGGCGATGCTGATCGGGCCGTGACGGTACTCCATCGCCGGGTACGCCTCGGTCCAGGAGCGCGACGCCTCGCGCATCTTCAGCGCGGCCTCCTGGGCCAGGCCGACCGACCAGCCGGCGCCGAGGAAGCTGAACTGCTCCGCCGCCACGAGCGCGGGGTCGAGGGGCGACGCCAGCACGTGCTCGGCGTCGGCGATGGCCGGGCCGAGGTCCTCGCCGAGGCTGGCGCGCAGCATCGCGAGCTGGGTGGTGGCGAACCGGGTCTGCACGACGGACCGCTCGTCGGCGTAGTCGAGCACGATCACCTGGCCGGCGGCGGTCATGATGGGAGTGTCGGGGTCGGCGGTGATGGCCGTGGTGGGCGAGCCGGTCCGGTTCAGGAACTCCAGGACCTCGGTCGTGGTGCCGGAGCGGCTCAGCGCGATGACGCGGTCGTAGCGGCGGCCGGTGGGGGCCTCGGAGGCGGCGAACGCGTCGGTCTCGCCCTGCCCGGCCCGCTCGCGCAGGGCCGCGTACGCCATGGCGATGAACCAGGAGGTGCCGCACCCGACGACGGCGACGCGCTCGCCGGGGACGGGCAGCGCGTCCGCGGGCACGTCGGCGACGGCGCGACGCCAGCACTCCGGCTGGGAGGCGATCTCGGCTTCGGTGTGGGTGGTCACCAGTTACCTCCCGGGTGCGGGGTTTGCGTGTTCCTGTGCTTTTTATAGCAGAAAGGAGCACAATTGTGCAGGTGTGGCTGCGTCGGCTCTGGTGTGCCACCCTTGCTGCTGACGGAGCCCGGAGGAGGCGCGCGTGTCCCGATACGACCGGTGGAACGCCATTCTTGAGCTGCTCGCTCAGGAGGGCCGCCTGTCCGTCGAGGAGGCCGCCCAGGCGCTCGACGTCTCGGCGGCGACCATCCGGCGCGACTTCGACCAGCTCTCCTTGCAGCAGATGCTCATGCGCACGCGGGGCGGCGCGGTGGCGCAGAGCGTCAGCTACGACCTGCCGCTGCGCTACAAGACCGCCCGGCACGCCGACGCCAAGCACCGCATCGCGGCCGCCGCGGCCTCGCTCGTCTCCGCCGGCGCCGTGGTCGGCATGAACGGCGGCACCACCACCTCCGAGCTGGCCCGCGCGCTGGCCACCAGCACCGCCCTGGAGTCCGGGTTCACGGTCGTCACCAACGCGCTCAACATCGCCGCCGAGCTCACCGTCCGCCGGCACGTCAAGATCGTGGTCACGGGCGGGGTGGCGCGGCCGCAGTCGTACGAGCTGATCGGGCCGCTTGCCTCCGGCGTCCTGGAGCAGGTGACGCTGGACGTGGCCTTCCTCGGCGTCGACGCGATCGACGTCGAGCTCGGGGCCTCGGCCCACCACGAGGGCGAGGCGAGCGTCAATCACCTGCTCATCAGCCGCGCCCAGCAGGTGGTGGCCGTGGCCGACTCCTCGAAGGTCGGCGGCCGGGCGTTCTCCCGGATCTGCGCCATCGGCGAGATCGACACGCTCGTCACCGACGACGGGCTCCCCGACGACCAGGCCGCGCGGCTCACGGACGCGGGCGTCAAGGTCGTCCGCGCCTAGCGCTCCCAGCGGGCGGCCGGTGTGGCGAGGGCAACTTTCCCCGGCGTTACATGCCCGTCGCCCGGCGGGTAGGTATGGGAGCGCAATGGATGCAGGCCGTACACCAGGGAGAGCTAATGACGGCGGGAAGAGGCGTGGCCCGGCTCGGGCCCGCCGAGCGGACGGCGGCGCTCGCCCGGATGAGCGCCGAGGAGCTGGACGTCGTGGTGGTGGGGGGTGGTGTGGTCGGAGCGGGGATCGCGCTCGACGCCGCGACCCGCGGCCTCGACGTGGGAGTGGTGGAGGCGCGTGACTTCGCCTCCGGCACGTCCTCCCGCTCCTCCAAGCTGATCCACGGCGGGCTCCGCTACCTGGAGCAGCTGAATTTCGAGCTCGTCCGCGAGGCGTTGCAGGAGCGCTCCCTGCTGCTCCAGCGCATCGCGCCGCACCTGGTGCGGCCGGTGCCGTTCCTCTTCCCGATGACGCACCTCGGGTGGGAGCGGCCGTACGTGGGGGCCGGGGTCGCGCTCTACGACATGCTCGGCTTCGCCTCCGGGCTCACCCGGGGCGTGCCGGGCCACCGGCACCTGTCCCGGTCCAAGGCGCTGCGGCTCGCGCCCGCGCTGAAGCGCACCTCGTTCACCGGCGCCGTGCAGTACTGGGACGCCCAGGTCGACGACGCCCGCTACGTGATGACCCTGCTGCGCACGGCCGCCGGCTACGGCGCGCACGTCGCGCCGCGGGCCCAGGTCGTCGGGTTCCTGCGCGAGGGGGAGCGGGTCACCGGGGTGCGGGTATGCGACCTGGAGAGCGGCGAGGAGTTCGAGATCCGCGCCCAGCAGGTCGTCAACGCCACCGGCGTGTGGACCGACGACATCCAGGAGCTGGTCGGCGGCCGGGGGCAGATCCATGTCCGCGCCTCCAAGGGCATCCACCTGGTGGTGCCGCGCGACCGCATCCACTCCAGCACCGGGATCATCCTGCGTACCGAGAAGTCGGTGCTGTTCGTCATCCCGTGGGGCCGGCACTGGATCGTCGGGACCACCGACACCGAGTGGACCCTGGACAAGAGCCACCCCGCCGCCTCCCGCGCCGACATCGACTACCTGCTCGACCACGTCAACGCGGTCCTGGCGGTGCCGCTGACCCGCGACGACGTCGAGGGTGTGTACGCGGGGCTGCGCCCCCTGCTGTCGGGCGAGTCCGACGAGACCTCGAAGCTGTCGCGCGAGCACGTCGTCGCCCACCCGGTGCCCGGCCTGGTGATGGTCGCCGGGGGCAAGTACACGACGTACCGGGTCATGGCCAAGGACGCCGTGGACGCCGTCGCGCACGGCCTCGACCAGCGCGTCCCGCGGTCGTGCACCGACCGCATCCCGCTGGCCGGCGCCGAGGGCTACCAGGCTCTGTGGAACTCCCGGCACCGGATCGCCCACGACTCCGGCCTGCACGTGGCCCGCATCGAGCACCTCCTCCAGAGGTACGGCTCGATGATCGACGAGGTGCTGGAGCTGATCCGGGAGGACCGGTCGCTGGCCAGGCCGCTCGACGGCGCCGACGAATACCTGCGCGCGGAGATCGTCTACGCCGCCACCCACGAGGGCGCGCGGCACCTGAACGACGCGCTGACCCGCCGCACCCGCATCTCGATCGAGACGTTCCACCGGGGCAAGGCCGTCGCCCGGGAGGCGGCGGAGCTGATGGCCGGGCCGCTCGGCTGGGACGCGGAGCAGGTCAAGGCGGAGGTCGAGTACTACACCAAGCGGGTGGAGGCCGAGCGGCTCTCCCAGGAGCAGGACACCGACCAGGACGCCGACGCCATCAGGCTGGGCGCGCCGGAGATCGTCCCGGTCGTCTCACCTGAACACCCCTGACGCCCTCCGTGGGACCTAGATGGTGATGAAGCCGGTGGCCAGGCCGATGACGCCCAGGACGGCGCCGACGGCCACCACGGCGAACAGGGTCACCTCGGCGGGGGAGGAGAAGAGGCGTCTGCCGTGCTCGCGGCGGGTGAGGGCGAACAGGATCGTGCCGGGCGCGTAGACGACGCATGACAGCAGCAGGAACTTCAGCCCCGCGGCGAAGATCAGGAACGCCGTGTAGAGGACGGCGAGCGCGGCCACCAGCACCTGCGTGCGAGGGCCGCCCAGCTTGAGCGCGTAGCCGGCGGCGAGCAGGTACGGCACCAGCGCCAGCGCGCTGGTCAGCTTGAGCGTGAAGGTGAACGCGTCCTCCGACAGCAGCGTGACGAGCAGCACGGCGGTGATGAGGGCGCTGGTCAGCACGAGGGCGGCCGACGGGGTGCCGTGGCGGTTCTCGCGCCGCAGGAAGGCGGGCATGTCGTCGTCGCGGGCCGCCACGAACAGCACCTCGGCGGCCATCAGCGTCCAGGCGAGGTAGGCGCCGAGCACCGAGACGACGAGGCCGACGCTGATGAGGACGGCGCCCCAGGGGCCGACGACCGCTTCGAGCACTCCCGCCATGGACGGCTGGCGCAACGCCTCCGTGCGCGCCTTGGGCAGAGCGGCGTAGGACAGGAGCGTGACCGAGGCGAACAGGGCGAGGACGCCGAGGAAGCCGAGCAGCGTGGCCCGGCCCACGTCCTCGCGCCTGCGCGCGTAGCGGGAGTAGACGCTGGCGCCCTCGACGCCGAGGAACACGAAGACGGTGACCAGCATCGTGGCCCTGACCTGGTCGAACAGCGGTCCGTCGCCCCACAGGTTCGCGCTGAACGTGTCCGCCTCGAAGGTGAGCGCGAGGATCGCCACGAACAGCAGGATCGGCACGAGCTTGGCCACGGTCACGATCCTGTTGATCCCGGCGGCCTCCTTGACCCCGCGCATGATGACGAGGTGGAAGCCCCACACGCACACCACGGAGACCGCCACCGCCAGTGGCGTGTTCCCCTCGCCGAAGCCAGGGATGACAGCGCCCAGGGTCGACTTGATCAGCACCCAGTAGGAGACGTTGCCGACGCAGGCGCTGGCCCAGAAGCCGAACGCGGAGAAGAAGCCGGGGAACTCGCCGAATCCCGCCTTCGCGTAGGCGTAGACGCCGGCGTTCAGGTCCGGCTTGCGCACGGCCAGCGACTGGAAGACGAAGGCCAGCATCAGCATGCCCGCACCGGCGACCACCCAGGCGATCACCGCGCCGAACACGCCGGTGGCCTGGGCGAAGTTGCGCGGCAGCGAGAACACGCCGGCGCCCACCATCGAGCCGACGACCATGGCGGTCAGCGTCGGCAGCGACAGTTTCTGGGCAGTCGTCCTGGCGTCCGTCGCTCTGCTGTCGTCGGCGCTCATGGGCTTCAGTGAGCCAGGCGAGCGGTGACGAGGTCGGTGAAGCCGTTGGCGAGCAGGATGACGGCGATCGCGGTCAGCAGGATGCCCGCGACGCGATCCAGGATCATCGCCCCTTTGAGCGAGATGCGCCGCTGGACGTGGCCGGACAGGTAGAGCGTCACCCCCGTGACCACGGCGAAGCACAGGACGGCCAGCGACAGGGCGAGCTTGTCCTGCAGGGTGGTCGCGGCCGCCGACGCGGCGACGCAGAAGGCGAAGGTGGTGCCGCCGACGGTCAGCGGGAAGCTGAGCGGGGTGAACAGGACCGACTTGGGCTCCGGCACCGGCTCGGACGAGGGGGTGGCGCCCGGCTGCCGCTCCTCGTCCAGCCTTTCCAGCTCTTCCACCGCGCCGGCCTGGCCCCGCATCAGCGGAATGGCGGCGTACGCCAGGGCGATGCCGCCGGTGGCCGTCAGCGCCGCGGTGCTGATGCCGAGCAGCTTGAGCAGCGGCTCGCCGATCCACAACGCCGCCAGGACGAAGACGGCGACGTTGACGCCGAGCCCGATCGCGAGCCGGTTGACCTGCTTGTGGGTGTACGGCCGGACGATCGGCAGGTACGAGGCCAGTGCCGCGACCGGGCTGTAGAGCCCGAACAGCGCCAGGAAGAGAATCAGTGCCGGATGGGTCATCGGAGTCCTTACGCCGGGAAGCCGCTGCGGTCGCGAAGGGCTCTAGACCGGGTCACGCAGGATGGGACAGGTCATGCAATGCCCGCCGCCCCGGCCCTTGCCCAGCTCGAAGCCCTCGATCTCGATGACGTCCACGCCGTGCTCGCGCAGCTTCCGGTTGGTGAACTCGTTCTTGTGGTAGCCGACCACGACACCCGGCTCCAGGGCGACGAAGTTGCTGCCGCTGTCCCACTGCTCCCTGGCCCGCTGGTAGTCGTCCCCGCCCGTGGGGATGATGTCGAGCTTGCCGATGCCGAGCGCGTCCTCGAAGGCGGCGGCCAGGTTCGGCTCGCGGTGCACGTCCAGGGTGCCCTCCTTGTCGCCAGGCCGCAGCGAGTAGACGGCGGCGTTCTCGACGACCGGCGGGTACCCCGTGGCCTTGTCCACGTCCAGCAGCGTGAACACGGTGTCGAGGTGCATGTAGGAGCGGTGCGGCGGGATGTTGACCGCGAGCACCCTGGTGGCCGCCCCCGCGGCGAACAGCTCCCCGGCGAGGTGCTCGATCATGATCGGGCTGGTGCGCTCGCTGACGCCGATGGCGACGGTGGCGTTGCCGATGGGCATCATGTCGCCGCCCTCCAGCGAGGCCCGGCCGAAGTCCTCCTCGTCGAAGCCGCCGTCGTCGCCCATCGGCGGATACCAGTACGCGAAGCCGTCGTCGGCGAACATCGGGTGGAAGTGGTAGACGATGCTCTGGTTGATGGTCTCCAGGCGGCGGGCGTGGTAGTAGAGCGGGTTCAGCGAGACCCCGCCGTACAGCCAGGCCGAAGGGTCGCGCTGGTAGAGCGAGTTCGGCAGCGGCGGCAGGATGAACGATCCGATCCGGGCCATGGCGGTGACCAGGGAGCGCGCGTCGAGCCCTTCCCGGCTGGCCCGCGTCTCGGCGACGAACTCGTCCTTGGTGAGCCCGCCGACCAGGTGTTCGGCCAGCTTCTCCCCGCTCCAGGAGGAGAGCTCCGCGCGGATCTCGTCGACGAGCTGCGGGCCGACCGTCAGGTGCGTGACGGTGCGCTCGACGGCGTGCCTCTTCGCCTCGGGAGCGGCTTCCAGCGCCTCGGCGAGCAGCTGCTGGTGGTGGAACACCTCGATGCCGCGACCGCGCATCAGCTCCACGAACGCGTCGTGCTCGACCTGGGCGCGGCTGACCCACAGCACGTCGTCGTAGAGCAGCTCGTCCTTGTTGGCCGGCGTCAGCCGCTTCAGGCTGAGGTCCGGCCGGTGCACGATGACCTGCCGCAACGCGCCCACCTCGGAGTGGACCCCATATCTGGTGCTCACGACGTTCCCCCGTCCAGGTCGACCAACCCGCTTCCTTCCACTACGGATTTGGGGTCAATCGTCGACGGTGAGTGTTTTGTCAAAGGTTGGGGGTGCGGCGATCTCCCTTCGAGGCGCGTCGGCGGGTGCCGGCGCGGTGCCCTGACCTGGGCGTTACCTTCTTGGCGTCGCCGGGGCGTCCCTTGCCTCTTCATTGTGCACACGGTTACCGTATGAATACTCTCCGTGAAGAGAGAGTCGCATCGGGAGGATCATCGTGAAGAGAATCGCCCTCGTCCCCGTCCTCGCGGCCGCCATGGTCGCGATCATGGGCAGCGCCGCCTACGCCTCGCAGTACATCGCCTACGAAGGCCCCGGCTTCACCGGCCGGACGCAGTTCATCGACGCCTGCGGGGTGTCCAACATCGTCTATCACGGGTCCTACAAGTGGTTCGGCGACGGCCAGAGCGGCCGCATGTACAACCAGCCCAACGCGCGGGGCCCGATGCACTTCGAGCTCGCCTCCAACCGCAACGCCGAGCAGCACACCTCCGTCGGCTGGCAGAGCATCTTCATCGTGTGCTGACAATCGGGCGCTGACAATCGGGCGCTGACAATCGTGCGCTGACAATCGTGCGCTGACAATCGTGCGCTGACAATCGTGCGCTGACCCCGCCGCACGCATGGGCGGGCCCTTCGGGGGCACAGGGCGTCCGCCGGGCAACGGCTCGGGGGGCGCCCTGTGCGCATGCGCGTCACGGGCTCCCACGGCATGATCATGGGCGAACGGCCGCAATCCGGCGTCGCGGCCGCCCAGCCCCGAAGGAACGTCTCATGCAGATCGGATTCGCGGTCCCCCAGTACGGCGTCTTCGCCGATCCGGACTTCATCCGGCAGGCCGCCGTGGACCTGGAGGCCATGGGCTACCACAGCCTGTGGGCCGGCGACCGCGTCCTGGTGCCCCTGGAGCCCAGCGACCGGTACCCGGGAGGCGACGGTGAGATCCCCTCGGCGTTCAGGACGTTCTTCGACCCGCTCGCGGCGCTGACCCTGGCAGCCGTCGGCACGCGGGACGTGCGACTCGGGACCAGCGCCCTCAATGCCCTGTGGCAGCCGCCGGTCGTGCTCGCCCGCGCCCTGGCCTCGCTCGACCTGCTCAGCCACGGACGCCTGGACGTGGGGATCGGCCTCGGCTGGCTGCGTGACGAGTACGCCGCCGCCGGGGTGCCGTGGCGGGGCCGGGGGCAGCGGCTTGAGGAGACGCTCGACCTGATGGAGGCCGCCTGGTCGGAGAAGGTGGTGGAGCACGAGGGCCCGCTGTGGCGGGTGCCGCCGTCCCACGTCGACCTGAAGCCGTTCCAGCACCCGCGCCCGCCGATCCTGCTCGCCGGCTTCACCCCGGCGGCCCTGGAGCGGGTCGGCAGGCGGGCCGACGGCTGGCTCGGCGCGGCGATGCCGCCCGCCTACCTGATCTCCCTGTGGGACGTGGCGCTGCGGGCGGCCGAGCGGGCGGGGCGCGACCCGTCCGCCCTGCGCATGGTGGTGCGCGTCAACCCGGAGATCACCCGGGCGCCGGCACCCGCCGAGCGGGTGCCGCGCGCCGGGACCGTATGCCAGATCGGCGACTACGTGCTGAGCCTGGCCGAGCTGGGCGCCCATGAGACGTTCGTGGACGTGCAGCCGACGGCGTCCTCGCGGGAGGAGTTCCTGGACGTGGCGCACGATCTCATCGGGGTCCTGCGGGCGGGGTGACGGGTCGGTCAGCCGAACGGGATCCAGGACCGCCGCGCCAGCGAGGCGGCGTCGTTGACCTGGACACCGGTGTCGGAGAGCGTCCAGATGGCGTCGCCGATGACCATCGAGCGCTGGATCCCCGGCTGGTAGACGATGTCCGACTGCCGCTTCCTCGGGTGCTCGATCATGCCCACCCGGGTGATCGCGGAGTCGGTGATCCTCAGGACCACCGCGCCGTTCCGCTCGGCGTCCTGCCCGTACGTGTTGAGCGGGAGGACCGCCATGCCGGTCTTGGGCCAGTACAGGAACGCGTGCGGGTCCCACTCGGCCTCCGAGCCGGAGTCCTTCTGGAAGAGCTGCGACAGGCGGCGCGGGGCGGCCGGGTCGCCGACGTCGAACAGCGACACCTGTGTGCCCAGCGTCCGGCCCTTGTCGCTGGCCTCCTGCCCGATGCCGATGAGCCGGCCGTCGCCGGCCGGGTGCAGGTACGCCGAGTAGCCGGTGATCTTCAGCTCGCCGGTCACCTTCGGCGCCGCCGGGTCGCGCAGGTCGAGCGTGTAGAGCGGGTCCACCTGCTTGAACGTCACGCAGTAGCCGACCGGGCCGATGAAGCGGACCGAGTAGATCCGCTCGTCCTTGCCGAGGCCGCCGACCCGGCCCGTCTCGGCCATGTCGGACGTCCTGAGCACGTGGACGCCGCTGACGCTGCTCTCGCCGTCGCCGGAGGTCACGGTGGTGGCCACCCGCAGGTGGCCGTCGTACTCGGACAGGCTGTACTGGTTCAGCAGCCGGCCCGGCACCTTGCCCGACGAAGCGTAGACCGGAGCGCCGGGACGCCCGATGTCGAAGCGGTGCACCTCGGTCTCCTCCGGGGGGACCACCGGGGTGCGGGCGGGAGCCGGGGTCACGCTCACGGTGGGTTCGGTGGGGGTGGGCTCGGTGGGCGGCGCAGTGGGGGTGGGTTCGGTGGGGGTGGGCTCGTCGGCGGGGGCCTGGGCGGTGCCGCTCGGCGGGTCCGGCACCGGCGCCGCGTCCTCCATGACCGCCGGGTCGACGGGCCACCAGCGCGGGTTGCTCGCCACGTACAGGCTCTGACCGGTGCCGTACACGATGTCGCCGTCCGCCGCCAGGGCGATCGGGTCGGTGCCCGCGTCGGTCACCCCCTGGGCCAGGTCGATGGTGTGGACGGCCAGCAGCGAGGCGCCGGTGTAGTCGGCGGGGTGGCTGACCCGCTCGCACGGCACGCTCAGCTCGCGCTTGGCGCCGGAGGCGTCGGTGATCTCCACCTTGGGCAGCCACGCCTCGATCGGCGCCCGCCGCACCGCCTCCTGGTTGAGCCTGCGCCGGTCCTTGTCCGTGGCGTCGTCCTTGGGCTGCGGCAGCTGGATGTCCGGCTCGCTGCGGGTGACGAGACGGACGACCGAGCCGACCATCCGCGCGTCCACGTACCGCCCGCGCGGCCTGATCGTGGACAGCACCTTCGGCTGGCCGGCCAGGTCGACGAGGACGTATCTGGTGTCGCTGGTCATGGGCCGGATCGACTTGAACATGATGTCGCCGCCGCGCAGCAGCACCAGCGCCCGGTCGCCGGACATGAGCAGGTCGGCGGGCACGAAGCCGGGCTCGTCGCCGCCGGTCAGCTTCAGCGTGGCCGTGACCTTCCGCGTCGCGGCGTCGATGACCCGCAGGACGCCCCCGGTGACCGTGACGACCCTGGCGCCGTCGGTCTTGACCAGGTCGGGCTCGTCCACACCCGCCTCGTGGGTGTTGGTGGTGGAGTGCTCCAGCGTGATCGTCGACTTGGCCTCGGGAACGGCCGTCGCGGTGTCGCGCCGCGCCATCAGCATGGGGCCGCCGAAGCCCCACGGCCCGACGTTGCGCGCGGCGTGCTCACGCAGGCCGGCCAGCATGTCGTCGCAGCCGTTGTACGCCACCAGGCGCACGGCCCCGAGCCGCTGCCTGGCGGGGGCCGTGCCGCCGGGCTGCGTGGCGGTGCAGGCGGCGGTGGCCGTGACGAGGGCGAGGGCGGCCGTCGCCGTACGGGTCAGGGTCTTCATGACCACCATCACGGATGGCCGAACCCGATGGTTCAGTCGCCCTTGACGGGGTTGACGGTGAAGACCGGGCTGAAATCCAGATTGTCGGGGACTTCCAGCAGCTTGCGCACCAGCCGCCCGTCGAACCCGACCACCTGGATCTGGTCGGTGGAGGCGTTGTCCTGCTCCCAGCAGTACAGGTGCGTCTCGTCGTACCAGCCGAGCACCTTGTCGCAGTCGGAGGTGAACTGCCGCACGCGCTTGCCGGTGTCGGAGTCCCACACGCAGTGGTCGCCGTCGTCGCCGCCGGGGCAGTTCGTCACGAACGTCTTGCCCGACGGGGAGAAGAGGTCCTGCGTGCCGGACGCGAGCGAGCCGACACCCGGCACGTCGCGGACGGTCCTGCCGGCGGCGTCGTAGAACCGCAGTCCCTTGCCGGAGCCGTAGAGGTTGACCACACCCCGCTGGCCGGGGTCCCAGCCGAACCCGGTGTCGGGCGGGGCGGCGCCGCCGGGCAGCCGCACCACGCCGGCCTTGGCCTCGGCCACGTCCACCAGGACGAACCCCGGGTACACCCAGTCCTCCTTGCCGCGCGTGTCCTTGGTCTCCTTCTCGATGTTGAGCAGCAGCTTGGAGCCGTCGCGGGACCACGACCGGATGCTGCTGATCAGCGGCTTGCGGACGGTCTTGACCGTGGACGTCGCGCCCGTGCCGCGGTCGGTGACGATGACCGAGTCGTAGCCGTCGGCGGTGTACTTGCGGCCGCGCGTGGCGATGCGGCGGCCGTCGGGGGAGACCAGCGTCTCCCAGTTGCCGGCGTACTTCTTGAACCCGCCGCGCAGCGACTGCCGGGCGTAGTCCACCCAGTCGTCGGAGCGCTTGTCGTAGACCTCGTACGAGGTGAGCGTGACCGGGTCGGTCGGCAGCTCGTACAGGTCGATGGTGCCGCCCGGCAGCCTCTTCCTGACGGGGGTCGGCGTGGGCCCGGTGGTGGGCGTGCGGCCGGTGGCGGTGGGGGTCGTCGTGGCGCGGGACGAGGCCGTCGTCGTCTTACGCTGCGTCACGACCAGCGCGACGCAGGTCAGCAGGAGCAGCGTGACGGCCGCGGTCGCGCCGACGATCACCGGAGCGCGGCTCCTGCGGCGCGGGGGTAAGCCGGTGGACATCGGTATGGGCCCCGGCACGGGTCCCGACGGCGGGCCCTGCGGGGGCGGCGCCCACGGCGGCGGAGGCTGCTGGAAGGGGGCCTGAGCCGCGGGCGGGCCCGGCTGCTGTCGGAAGGGCGGCGCGGGCGGGCCCGGCTGCCGGAAGGGGGCCGCGGGCTGGCCCGGCTGCTGGATGAGCCGCATGAGCACCTGCTCGGCCGTCGGCCGCCGCGCTGGGTCCTTGTCCAGGCAGGCGGCCACCAGCTCATGCAGCGGGCCGTCCAGGACGCCGAGGTCGGGCGGGTTGTTGAGCACCCGGTTGATGACGGCCGGCATCGTGTCGCTGCCGAACGGCGCCCGGCCGGACGCCGCGTACACCATCGTGCCGGCCCACGAGAACATGTCCGCGGACGCCCCGACCGGGTGGCCGAGGATCTGCTCGGGCGGCATGTACGACGGCGTGCCCACCGGCATGCCGCTGATCGTGGAGGTGGCGTCGAGGGCGCGGGCGATGCCGAAGTCGATGACGCGCGGCCCGTCGGCGCCGAGGATGACGTTGGCCGGCTTGACGTCGCGGTGGACGATGCCCGCCTGGTGGATGGCCGCCAGCGCGGTGGCCGTGCCGATCGCCAGCCGGTGCAGGGACGCCCCGGCGCGCGGTCCCTCCTCCTGGACGATCCGCTGGAGCGACGGCCCCTCGATGAACTCGCTGATGATGTACGGCCGCTCCTGCTCGACGCCCGAGCCGAGGACGGCCGCGGTGCAGAAGGGCGCGATCTGCTGGGCCACCTGCGCCTCGCGCAGGAACCGCTCGACGCTCACCCGGTCGGCCGCCAGGTCGTGGCGCAGCCACTTGACGGCCAGCGGCGTGCCGGAGGCGTCCCTGGCCAGGTAGACGACGCCCTGGCCGCCCTCGCCGAGCCTGCCGGCGAGCTCCAGGCCCGCCAGGCGTCGCGGATCGCCGGGCCTGAGCGGAGCGATGGATGGCATGAGGGGATTGTGGCCCGTAGCCGCGCATCCACAAAAACTACCGGTCGGTAGCAGTTCCGGAATATCCTTCTGACCATGCACGTGACAACGCCCGAGCGCGTGACCACGGTCCACGTGACGTCCAGCGGGGAGACGCGGGAGATCAGCACCCCGTTCACCGGCGAGCCGCTGGCCCGGCTGCCCCTCTCCAGTGCCGACGACGTCGCCCGCGCCCACGCCCGGGCTCGCGCGGCCCAGGCCGAGTGGGCCGCCCGGCCGGTCGCCGAGCGCGTGCGCCCGTTCCTGCGGCTGCACGACGCGATCCTCGACCGGCGCTCCGACATCCTCGACATCGTGCAGGACGAGACGGGCAAGGCCCGCAAGCACGCCTTCGAGGAGGTGCTGGACGTCGCGGGCTGCGCGCTCTACTACGCGCGGCGCGCCCCGCGCCTGCTCGCGCCGCGCCGCCGGCAGGGCGTCTTCCCCGTGGCCACCCGGGTGAGCGAGCTGCGCTCCCCGAAGGGCGTGGTGGCGCTCGTCTCGCCGTGGAACTACCCGCTCTCGCTCGGCGTCACCGACGCCGTGCCGGCCCTGCTGGCGGGCAACGCGATCGTGCACAAGCCCGACACGCAGACCGCGCTGTCCACGCTGTGGACCATCGAGCTGCTGGCCGAGCTGGGCATGCCGCGCGAGATCTGGCAGGTGGTGCTGGGCGAGCCCGCCGAGATCGGCGAGGCGCTGCTCGACGGCGCCGACTACGTGGCCTTCACCGGCTCCACCCGCGGCGGCCGGAAGATCGCCGAGGAGGCGGCCAAGCGGCTCATCGGCTGCTCGCTGGAGCTCGGCGGCAAGAACCCGATGCTGGTGCTCGACGACGCCGACCTCGACCTCGCCGTCCAGGGCGCCGTCCGCGCCTGCTTCACCAACGCCGGCCAGCTCTGCCTGTCGGTCGAGCGGCTGTACGTCCACGCGAGCGTGTTCGACGCCTTCGCCGAGCGGTTCGCCGCCCAGGCGCGCGGCCTCCGCCTGGCCGCCGGGCACGACTGGTCCGCCGAGATGGGCTCGCTCACGTCCGGGCGGCAGCTCGACACGGTCACGGCGCACGTGGAGGACGCGCTGGCCAAGGGCGCCACCCTGCTCGCCGGCGGCAGGGCCAGGCCGGACATCGGACCGCTGTTCTACGAGCCGACCGTCCTCACGGGCGTCACCGAGGACATGGCGCTGTGCCG
Source organism: Nonomuraea sp. 3-1Str (assembly GCF_031570565.1). Classification (NCBI taxonomy): domain Bacteria; kingdom Bacillati; phylum Actinomycetota; class Actinomycetes; order Streptosporangiales; family Streptosporangiaceae; genus Nonomuraea; species Nonomuraea sp. 3-1Str. The sequence continues at coordinate 349,987 of NZ_JALHBK010000003.1, read as the reverse complement.
CGACGAGACGTTCGGCCCGGTCGTCGCCCTCCACCCGTTCACCTCCGACGACGAGGCCGTCGCGCTCGCCAACGACACCGTCTACGGGCTCAACGCCTCCGTCTGGACCTCCGACCCGGCTCGCGGCCGCGCGATCGCCGCCCGTCTCCGGGCCGGCACGGTCAACGTCAACGAGGGGTACGGCGCCGCGTACGCCTCCTACGACGCCCCGATGGGCGGCATGAAGGCGTCCGGTCTCGGCCGCAGGCACGGCGCCGAGGGCCTGCTGCGCTACACCGAGGCGCAGACCGTGGCCGCGCAGGCGCCGTGGCTGGGGTTCGAGCCGCCGGGCGGCATGCCGTACGAGAAGTGGGCGGGCGTGCTGGCGACCACGCTCAAGACCATGCGCAGGCTGCGGCTCAAGTGAGAACGGGGGGAATATCCCGTCCGCCGGCCGTGTCGTAGCCGAGCATGGAGATTCGTTACGCGGGCGGTCCCACCGCCGTTCTGGAGATCGGCGGCGTGCGCCTGCTGATCGACCCCACCTTCGACGCGCCCGGCGACTACCCGATCGGGCAGCGCGCGCTCACCAAGACCGGCGGCCCCGCGTTCGGCCCGGACGAGGTGGGGCCGGTGGACGCGGTGCTCCTCTCGCACGACCAGCATCCCGACAACCTCGACCGCGCGGGCCGTGCCTACCTGGCCGGCGCGCCCCTCGCGCTCTCGACGGGATCGGCTGCCGAGCGCGTCGGCCCGCCCGTGCGCGCCCTGCCCAACTGGAGCCACGTCGAGCTGCCCCGGCCCGGCGGCGGCGTGCTGCGGATCACCGGTGTGCCGGCGCAGCACGGCCCCGACGGGAGCGAGCACCTCGTGGGAGAGGTGACCGGGTTCGTGCTGAGCGGCGACGGTCTCCCGACCGTGTACGTGAGCGGGGACAACGCGTCGCTGGACGTGGTGCGCTCCATCGCCGGCCGGGTGGGCCCCGTGGACGTCGCCGTGCTCTTCGCGGGCGCGGCCCGCACGGCGCTGGCGGACGGCGCGTACCTGACGCTGACCAGCGACGACGTGGTCAAGGCCGCCGACCTGCTGGGCGCCGGGCACGTGGTGCCGCTGCACTTCGAGCACTGGGCGCACTTCTCGCAGGGCCGCGACACGCTCGCGGCCGCGCTGGCCCCGCTGGGGGACAGGGCGCACCTGCTCGCCCCTGGGGAGCGGGTCACCCTCCCCTGAGCGTGGGACCATGATCCGGTGACCTGGACGGAACACGCGCTCGCCCTGCTGGAGCCGGGCGAGCCGACGCCGCTCATCGAGTTCCCGGTCGCCGCGCCAGGGGTGCGGCTGCTGCTGAAGGACGAGTCGAAGCACCCCACCGGGAGCCTGCGCCACCGGCACGCCCGCGCGCTGTTCCGGCGGGCGGTCCTGGACGGGCTGGTCGCCGAGGGCACGCCCGTGGTGGAGGCGACCGGTGGCAACGCGGCCGTGGCGCAGGCGTGGTTCGCGCGGCGGCTCGGCCTGCCGTACCTGGTGGTCATGCCGGGAGAGCGGAGCGAGGCGCGGGCGCGGCCGGTGGAGGAGCTGGGCGGCGCCTGCCGGTTCGTGACGCCGCCGCTCGCGATCTACGACGCGGCGCGCGAGGCGGCCCGCGAGAGCGGCGGCCACTTCCTCGACCAGTTCGGCCGCGCGGCCGAGCACGACCTCGCCGGGGAGCTGCTCGCGGAGGAACGCCCCGACTGGGTCGTGGTGGGAGCCGGTACCGGAGCCACCTCCGCGACCCTCGGCCGCGCGGCTCGTGCGGCCGAGGGACGGCCGATCCGGGTGGCGGTGGCCGATCCCGAGAACTCCGCGTACTTCCCCGGCTGGACGCTCGACGCTCCCGACTACGCCACCGGCATGCCGTCGCGGATCGAGGGAATCGGGCGGCCCAGGATGGAGCCCGGCTTCCGGCCCGACCTGGTGGACCTGGTGATCCCCGTGCCCGACGCCGCGTCCGTGGCGGCGGCCCGGCGGGTGCGCGCGGTCACAGGGCTGCCGGTGGGCGGCTCGACCGGCACCGCGCTCTGGGCCGCGCTGGAGCTCGCCGGGCGGATGGCCGGGCGGGGGGAGAGCGGCACGGTGGTGTCCGTCATCGGCGACGCGCACCCGAGGCACCTGGCGACCGTCCACGACGACGCGTGGGCCGCGGCCAGGGGGCTCGACCGGCGGGCCCACGACGAGGAGCTGCTCCGCCGTACCTCCTGAGCCCGTGGCGCCTCAGCCCGGGAGCGTCTCGCCGCCGATCGGGGCGAGGACCTCGCCCGTGTAGTACGACGACAGCCGGTTCGCCGCGAAGAAGACGTACGACGGCGCGATCTCGTCCGGATGCGCCGCGCGCCCCATCGGCACCTGCTTGCCGAACGAGCCGACCTTCTCCTCCGGGAACGTGGCCGGGATCAGCGGCGTCCACACCGGACCGGGCGCCACCGCGTTGACCCGGATGCCCCGGTCCACCAGGTTCTGCGCCATGGAGTAGGTGAAGGCGTTGATCGCGCCCTTGGTGGCGGCGTAGTCGAGCAGCGTCTTGTTGCCGCGCAGCCCGTTGATGGACGAGGTGTTGATGATCGCACTGCCCTCGCGCAGGTGCGGAAGGGCGGCCTTGGTGACGCGGTAGTAGCTGTGGATGTTCACGGCGAACGTGTGCTCCCACTGCTCGTCGCTCAGCTCCTCCAGCCCCTCGACCGGTGACTGGTAGGCCACGTTGTTGACCAGGACGTCCAGGCCGCCGAGCTCCTGGACCGCCTGCTCGACGACCGACGCGCAGTGGTCGCGGTCGCTCAGGTCGCCCGGGATGAGCACGCAGCGCCGCCCGGCCTCCTCGACGAGCTTCCTGGTGTGGTTGGCGTCCTCGTGCTCGGTCAGGTACGCGATCGCGACGTCCGCGCCCTCCTTGGCGAAGGCGACGGCGACGGCCCGGCCGATCCCGGAGTCGCCCCCGGTGATCAGCGCGCGCTTGCCGGCCAGCAGGTCGCGGCCCGCGTAGTCACGCATCTCGTCGCGCGGCTCGGGCGTCATCTCGCCGCTGCGGCCCGGGTATTCCTGTGTCTGCCCAGGTGGTGTGCTGTTCGATTCTTCGGCCATGCGGAGCGCTTGCCCGCAACCGGCGAAGCCTAACGTCGGAGCCTCAGCCGAGCGGGTGGCTGACCCACACGTTGGGCTCCACGTAGACGGCGTGATCGTGGGTCACGTCGCAGTGGACGGGCGTGAGGCCGCCGGGCACCTCCACCGGCCCGGTGCGGTCGAACGGCAGCCCGGTCCACTCGCGCCACTCGGCCAGCGACCCGGCGATCACCATCGAGCGGGACGCCACCCGGACGATCCGCCCGCCGGCCCGCACGTGGACGCGCAGCCAGGCGTCGTGGGGGAGGCCGTCGGCGCGGGTGCGGAAGGCGTACTCGGCCATGGGGGTGTGCGGCTCCAGGTGCTTCTGGTTGGGCCGGACCGGCGCGACCAGCTCCCGGAAGCCGAGCCGGGCGGCGTGCTCGCGCATCGCGGCGACCATGCGCGGCGAGACCCCGGACCCGAGCCGGTCGCTGCGCACCGTGATCTCCAGGGCGCTGATGCTGTCGGCCGTGGCGCCCGACTCGCGGGCGAGCCTGCCCCGGCGGATCACCGTGTCCCAGCCGCCGTCGGGCAGCGGGTCGTCCTTGGCCGGGTACGGGATCATGCACCCGCGCGCCACCAGCCGGCCGGGTTCGGCGTCGTCGTCGGCCACCAGCACGAAGTCGGCGAAGGTGGTCGTCGCGGCCGGGTAGAACATGTCCGCGACCGGGTCGTTCATCATGAACCCCGCCCACGCGTGGGCCATGTCCCACAGCCCCGTGGCGAACTCGGGGCGCTCGGCGAGGGTGGTGATCCGCAGCGACATGCGGATCATTGTCACATCTCGGACGGCCGTTGCACGGGCTGATGCTCGGTTTTGAAGATCAGGGTCGTCTCCAGGTGGACGATCTCCTGCCGTGTCAGGAACTTCTCCAGCACCAGCCGGTGCAGGTGGTCGGCGTCGGCCACGGCGACGTGGACGAGGAAGTCCTGCGGCCCGGCCACGTGGAACAGCGTGATCGTCTCCGGCAGGGTCAGCACGAACGCCCGCATCGGGTCGACGAGCTGGCTGGTGTGGGGCCGTACGCGCAGGGCGAGCAGCGCCTGGAGCGGCCGCCCGAGGCGCGCGGTGTCGACCGAGGCGCGGAAGGCCGTGATGACGCCCCGGCGGCGCAGCGAGCGCACGCGCTCCAGCGAGGTGGAGGGGGCGACGCCGAGGCGGTCGGCGAGCTCCTTGTTGGGCAGCCGCGCGTCGTTCTGCAACTCGGCCAGGATCGCGAGATCGATCGCATCGAGTGCGGCGTCATGCCTCATCGTCATCCTCCTGTTCGGCGAGGGTAGACCTTCGCCGCCGTATCGACCACCGGGTCCGGCGTCACTGCCACGGCCGGATGGCGGCGCGGAGAATGCCGCTCGGCTGTATCGCCAATTGCCAGGAGATTTCTCTTCTCGGCAGGAGTTTCCCTTTCTGCCGCTCGCCGATTGTTCCTTTTGATGGTGAGAATGGGTGCACGGGAACCGCCGGCGGGCGTGGCGCTCGCCCACGTGGCGCGGTCTTTCCCGCGAATTCCTCCGCTTTTCCGTCATAGGCACGACTTTTCCGGAACGCCATGGACTGACCGGCGAGTTCCTGTAGCGTCGAGGCGAGCGCTAGGAGGCTTCGGTGCGGGAACTCTCCGGCAAGGTCGCGGTGATCACGGGTGCGGCGAGCGGCATAGGCCGGGCACTCGCCGTCAGGTTCGCGAGCGAGGGCATGTCCCTGATGCTCGCCGACGTCGATCCCGGCGGGCTCGCGGAGACCGCGACGCTGGCGGGCGACACCAAGGTCCTCACGCAGATCACCGACGTGTCCGACGAGGCCGCCGTGCACCATCTCGCGGAGCGGGCCTTCGGCGAGCTGGGGGCCGTCCATCTGCTGTGCAACAACGCGGGCGTCTACCAGGGCGGCCACCTGTGGACCCGGACCCGCGAGGACTTCGCCTGGGTGCTGGGCGTCAACCTGTGGGGCGTGCTCCACGGCATCAACGCGTTCGTGCCCCGCATGATCGAGCAGGACACCGAGGGGCACATCGTCAACACGGTGTCGGTGGCGGGCCTGTCCGCCGGGCCGCACGCGGGCGGCTACGCCGTCAGCAAGTACGCCGCGTTCGCCGCCTCGCAGGCGCTCGCCCAGGACCTGATCGCGTCCGGCTCCAGGCTCCGCGTCACCGCGCTGTGCCCTGGAGCGGTCCGGACGCGCATCAACCGCTCCGAGCGTGTGCGCCCGTTCGACCTGTCCGTCGCCCGCAGCTCCGACGAGCTGGAGTCCCAGGAGCGGGTGGACGCCGGCGTCGCCGGCGGCATCGACCCGGCGCGGGTCGCGGACATGGTCGTCGACGCCGTACGCGAGGAGCGCTTCCTGCTGCTGACCCATCCGGAGTTCGGCAGGAGCATGCGCCGGCAGACCGAGACCCTGCTGGCCGGCGGCCTGCCCCCGCTGCGGGAGGCGGCGCCCGGGGAGGAGTGAGCGGGACGGGCGGCCGGTCCGGGCCGAAGGCGGGCTGCCGATAGACTGGGGACACCGCATTCGCCTCTGGGGGGTTTCTTCGGTGTCTGAGTTCGACACAGTTCTCGTGGTCGACTTCGGCGCGCAGTACGCGCAGCTGATCGCGAGGCGGGTGCGCGAATGCCACGTCTACTCCGAGATCGTCCCGTCGACGATGCCCGTCGAGGAGATGCTGGCCAAGCGGCCCAAGGCGATCATCCTGTCCGGCGGGCCCTCGTCGGTCTACGCCGACAACGCGCCGGCCGTGCCGCACGGCCTGTTCGAGACGGGCGTGCCCACGTTCGGCATCTGCTACGGCTTCCAGGCGATGGCGCGCGCGCTCGGCGGCGACGTCGCCCGCACCGGCGTCGCGGAGTACGGCGGCACCCAGCTCGACGTCGTCACCGAGGGCGTCATCTTCGCCGGCCTGCCCGCGACGCAGAAGGTGTGGATGTCCCACGGCGACAGCGTCAAGGCCGCCCCCGCCGGCTTCGCGGTGACCGCCTCCACGCGCGAGACGCCGGTCGCCGCCTTCGAGCACCCCGAGCGCGGCCTGTACGGCGTGCAGTTCCACCCCGAGGTGCTCCACTCCGAGCACGGCCAGGCGGTGCTCAAGCACTTCCTCGACGCGGCCGGCTGCCGCCCGACGTGGACCATGCTCAACATCGTCGAAGACTCCGTCGAGGCGGTGCGCAGGCAGGTCGGCGACGGGCGGGCGATCTGCGCCCTGTCCGGCGGCGTCGACTCCGCCGTGGCCGGAGCCCTGGTCCAGCGCGCCATCGGCGACCGGCTGACCTGTGTCTTCGTCGACCACGGCCTGCTGCGCAAGGGCGAGGCCGAGCAGGTCGAGCGCGACTTCGTCGCCGCCACGGGCGTCAAGCTGCGGGTCGTCGACGCCGCCGACCGCTTCCTCAAGGCGCTGGAGGGGGTCAGCGACCCGGAGGAGAAGCGCAAGATCATCGGGCGTGAGTTCATCCGCGTCTTCGAGGACGAGCAGCGCGCCATCATGGCCGACGGCCCGGTCGACTTCCTGGTGCAGGGCACCCTCTACCCCGACGTGGTCGAGTCGGGCGGCGGCACCGGCACCGCCAACATCAAGTCCCATCACAATGTCGGCGGCCTGCCCGAGGACCTCCAGTTCACCCTGGTCGAGCCGCTGCGCACGCTGTTCAAGGACGAGGTGCGCCGGGCCGGCGAGGAGCTTGGCCTGCCGCCCGCCATGGTGTGGCGCCAGCCGTTCCCCGGGCCCGGCCTCGGCATCCGCATCGTCGGCGAGGTCACCCGCGAGCGGCTCGACCTGCTGCGCGAGGCCGACGCCATCGCCCGCGAGGAGCTGTCGCGGGCCGGCCTCGACCGCGACATCTGGCAGTGCCCCGTGGTGCTGCTGGCCGACGTCCGCTCGGTCGGCGTCCAGGGCGACGGCCGCACCTACGGCCATCCGGTGGTGCTGCGCCCCGTCACCTCCGAGGACGCGATGACGGCCGACTGGTCGCGGGTGCCGTACGACGTGCTCTCGCGCATCTCCACCCGCATCACCAACGAGGTGCGGGAGGTCAACCGGGTCGTGCTCGACGTGACGAGCAAGCCGCCGGGCACCATCGAGTGGGAGTGACGCCCCCGTTCCGGGGGATCTCTTCCTGACGCGTTCGCTTGGCCGAGCTGGAGCTGCTGGTCGAGGGCGTCCCCGCGAGGGCATTCCCGCGAGGGCCGGGCGGGTGAGGGTCAGGCGGCTTCGCCGAACCAGCGGGTGAGCGCCGCGCGCAGGGCCCGCAGCTCGCCCTCGTCCGGGTCCGGCGAGGACGACGCCCAGGCCACGTAGCCGTCCGGCCGGATCAGGAGCGCGCTCACCTCGCTCGACGCCCCGGAGGAGTGCGCGGTGAGCGTGTCGACCCGGTCGTGCCAGCCGGACGCCTCCTTGGCCGGTGACGTGCCCCTGGTCAGGTCCAGCAGCAGCGGCCGGGCCGTCCGGGTCAGCTCGGCGAGCCGGAGCGAGCCGCCGCCGGTGCCGCCGCCTGTGTCCAGCGTCAGGTCGGGGGCGAGGCGGCCGGTCAGCGGGTGCGCGTCCCCGCCGCCCATGTCGTAGCGGACGTCGGACCCGGCCATCGTGGCGGCGATGTGGCGGGCGTTGGCCGGATCGCGGAGCAGCTCGGCGAACAGCTCGCGCAGCGCCGTCACCTCGCCGCCCGGCGCGATCAGCGCGGACTGCGCCTGCGTGTGCATGACGACCCGCTCGGCCGCCGGACGCCGCTCGCTCTCGTACGTGTCCAGCAGCGCCTCGGAGGCCCGGCCCCGGACCACGGCGGCCAGCTTCCAGCCCAGGTTGACCGTGTCCTGGAGGCCCAGGTTCAGGCCGGGGCCGCCGATCGCGCTGTGCACATGGGCGGCGTCGCCGGCCAGCAGCACCCGGCCGTCGCGGAACCGGTCGGCCAGCCGGGTGTTACCGCTGGTCAGCCGGCGTAGCAGGTGCGGCCCGTCGCCCTCCGGCGGCCCGAAGGGCAGGTCCACGCCGAGCACCCGGCGTACGCTCGCCCGCAGCTCGTCCAGGGACATGGGCGGCGGCTCCGTGCCCTCTTCCGTGCTGTCCCACTCCATGGTGGTCAGCACGGGCAGGCGGCCGGCGAACGGGGCGTACGCGATCAGACCGTGCTCGGTGCGATGGTGCATGAACGGCGGCACGAGGCCGTAACCGGGCACGTTCAACGCGCCGGTGGCGGGGTCGATCAGCGAGGCCGGCATGGACACGTTCGCGGTGCGGGAGATCGTGTCGTCCCTGGTGATCCCCGGGAAGCCGATGCCGGACAGCCTGCGCGTGACGCTGTGGCCGCCGTCCGCGCCGACCAGATAACCGGTGCGCAGCGTGTACGGGCCGCCGGGCGCCGCGATCTCGGCGGTGACGCCGTCCGCGTCCTGGGACAGGCCCGTCAGCTCGTGTCCCCTCCGGATCTCGACGCCGAGCTCGGTCGCGCGTTCCTCCAGCACCTCCTCGACGCGGCGCTGCGGCACCTGGATGATGTGGAGCGGGTTGTCCTCCACGCCGGCCAGGTTCAGCGGCAGCGCGCCGAACACGAAGCCGGGGACGGGCCGGGGCGGCTCGGGGTCGCCGGTCAGGCGCTCGTACAGGCCCCGGCGGTCGAGCACCCGGAGGACCTGGCCGACCAGGCCGTTGGCGCGGGGCTCCTCGGTGCGGGCGGCCAGCCGCTCCAGCACCACGGGCCGCACCCCGGCGAGGGCGAGCTCGCAGGCCAGCATGAGCCCGTTCGGGCCGCCGCCCGCGATGACGACGTCGACGGGCGTGCCGGGGGTGGTCTCGGGGGAGATGTCGGTGTACACGGTGATCCTCCTGGTCATCGGAAAAGGGCATGACGCATCGGCCCGGCGGCGCCGGGCTTCGTACCGTGTGCGGTTGTGGGGGTGGGGCTACGGGGTGGTGAGCCCCTGGGAGAGCCGGCCGAACGCCTCGCGCAGCAAGTCCTGTACCGAGACCGGCGGTCCTGGGCGCAGCGACTGCTGGGTGACCGCCACGATGGCGGCGCTCACGGCACCGGCGACGAGGTTGGGGTACAGGTCGCGGGTGACGTCGGTGCCCGTGCGCTCGGCGATCACCGCGGCGAACTCGGCCTCGGCGGCCATGTTCGCCTTGACGAACTCGGTCTGCAGCGCCGGCTCCTGCACCATCAGGCGGAGCCCGGCGGTCCGCTCGTCCGACGCCTCCGGCCGCGCGTCGAGGCCGAGCGCGAACTGCGAGAGCGCCGCGTCGGTGATCGCCTCCCACAGCGGCTTGTCCGCCGGTTGGGCGCGCAGGTCCTCCGCGATCGCGTGGGCCCGCTCGACGTGCCGGGCCGCGATGGCCTCGCCCTTGCTGGAGAAGTAGTTGTTGAAGGTGCGGGGGGAGACGCCCGCCTCGGCGGCGATGTCCTCCACCCGTACGTTGTCCCACCCGCGCTCCACGGTGAGCCGGATGGCGGCCCAGCTCAGCGCGATGCGCGTCTCTCGCTTCTTGCGCTCGCGCAGCCCCGAACGCTCACGGTCGTCACTTCCCACAGCCACCACGATACATAAACTTGCGGATTCTGCAAAGATGCGTGGTCCGCAAGTTTTAGCCGGCTTCAGGGCCCGGGACCGGCTCGCCGGCCGGCCGCCGGGCCCCGCGCAGCACCCGCACCAGGCTGCCGACCAGCAGCGGCGCCATCATCATCCCCACGAAGAGCGGCGTGGCCATGTACCGGTAGTCCTGCGCCGAGATGTTGGCCAGCACGGCGAGCTGCTGCCCCGCCACCACCGCCACGACCGCCGGCACGTACCTGTTGCGCAGCGCCCACGCCGCCAGCCCCGCCGTCAGGTACGACAGGTACGCCCAGGTCGCGCCCCGCCAGAGCAGCCAGTCATAGCCGGGCTCCGCCGAGGCGAGCAGCCACGAGTCGGCCACCCGGTACAGCTCCGCCGACTTCGGCCGCAGCGAGAACATCCACCGCTGCGGGTAGTCGGGCACCTTGTTCGGGCCCACGTACGTCTCGGCGCTCGGCCGGCGCGAGAAGTGGTACGTCTGCCCGCCCACGGCCCACTCGTCCTGCACCGGGTTCCACGCGATCGAGCCCCGGCACAGGCGGGCGTCCACGACGTCCACGGGCCGCTCCGTGAGCAGCCGCCGCCACAGCTCCAGCAGCTCGCTCGCGTGCGCGTCGGCCTGCTGCCAGCTGAAGTCGCGCCGCCAGATCAGCGGGTTGATGGTGTGGCAGGTGCCGCCCTCGTTCCACCGCGACAGGGGGGCCACGGCGGTCATGAGCGTCCTGTCGCGGTCGTCGAACAGCTCCGGATGGTCCCGGTACAGGACCGCGATGTCGCCGAAGGCCGTGTGGTAGACGTACGTGCTGGACGGGGCGGCGATGCCCACGCGCGGCAGGACGACGTTGCTGAGCACCAGGGGGACGGCCGCCGCGACGAGCCCCACCAGCGCCAGCCGTACCCTCGCGCCCCGCACCACGACCAGCAGCACGGCCACGGCGACGCCGACCACGAGGAAGCCGTTCGCCCGGAACAGCCCGAGCGCCAGCATGAGCGTCCCGAGCCCCGCGAGCCGCCACGCTGTCAGGCGGCGGGTCGCCGCCAGCCCGGCGCACGACGCCGCGATCGCGACCGCGCACAGCGTGAACGGCACGTCCTTCCACAGCGCCACCGCGAACGCGCCCACCGGCGGCAGGAACGGCAGCAGGACGGCCACGGCCGTCGTCGTCCTGCGCGGCGCGCCGAGTGCCTTCAGCGCGGCGGCCAGGTACGTGAGCGTGGCCGCCATGGCGGTCGTCTGCAGCAGCGTGACCGCGCCGATGTCGCCCGTCAGGCGCACGCTCAGCCACAGCAGCGCGTCGTAGGTCACCGAGTGGTCGCTCACCCACGGCCCGACCATGGTGTGGCTCAGGTACAGAACCGAGTCGCGGCTGAACAGGCCCGGATAGTACGCGGCCCACCAGCACGCGAGCACGGCCTGGATGGCGAGGAAGGTCGCGAGCGTCGCCCAGCGCGATGGCTTCGCGGTCTCCGTCAGCATGCACTCCCCGTCCCGGCTACCGGGGCGGTCGCCCCGACGTGCTTCCTACCGCGAACTAGGGAAAACTCACACCGGCGTCCGGAGTCCTGCCGCCCAGCAGGGTCGGAACCGTCACCAGGTGATACCCCTGCTTCTTCAGCTCCTTGAGGATCGCCGGCATGGCCCGGACCGTCTGCGGGACCGTGTCGTGCATGAGGATCACACCGTCGCGCTTGGCCAGCCGCAGCACCGCGGCCTTGATCTTCGCCGGGTCGCGCAGCTTCCAGTCGAGGGTCGTGCCGGTCCACAGCACCTGGGAGAGGTCCTGCGAGCCGGCGAGCCCCAGCACCCGGGCGTCGGTGTGCCCGTACGGGGGCCGGAACATCCGCAGCCGGCGGCCGGTCACGTTCTGGACGACGTCCTGGGTGAGGCGCATCTCGTCGATGATCTCCTGGTCGAGCAGGGTCGGTAACGACGGGTGCGAGTAGGTGTGGTTGCCGATCGCGTGCCCCTCGGCCACCGTCTTCCTGACGACCGCCGGGATCTGCTCCACGTGCTTGCCCATGAGGAAGAACGTCGCCTTCACGTGCTCGCGTTCGAGCACGTCGAGGAGGGTGCCGGTGTACTTGCCGGGGCCGTCGTCGAACGTCAGCGCCAGGCACTTGACCTTCGCGCAGTCGACCCGCGCCGCCGTGCCCGTTCCCGCGCTCGTCCCCGTGCCCGCAGCCGGGGCGCCGCTCATCACCAGTGCGGCCGCCAGCAAGCCCTGAATCACCACAGGTGCCACCTTAAAGCCAAACATCCCCACCCGCGTGACGGGTCGCCCCGCCTTCCTGGAGCGTGCCACCGGCCGGCGCGCGTTCGGAGGGTTCAGGTCATGGCCGGCGCCATCGCACCGCGAAGGCGCGGGCCGGATTCCCGGTGAAGATCGCGCAGGCGAGGTCCGTGCCGAGCTCACGCTCGATCCTCGGGCGCAGGCCGGCGAGCAGGAACGGCATGCCAGGGCCGTCCGCACCGGACCGGGCCGTCGCGGTGACGGTGTCGGCCCCGAGCAGGAGCTGGTGAGCGTGGCCGGCGCCGGCGAGGGCCGCGAGGCTGTCCAGCAGGCGCCAGTCGGTGGCCTGATGCGCTCGCGACGGGCCGTCGAAGGCCAGGAACGCACCGGCTTCGGCGACCTGCCGGTGAATCCTCGTGTCCGGGAATCGGGTCAGGTGTCCGAGGATCACACGGTCCGGGGCGACCCCATGCGTCCGGCACAACAGGTCGAGCGTGTCCAGGGCGGCGGTTCCGGCCTCCAGATGGACGCCGATGGGCGCGCCGGTGGCATGGTGGGCCTCGGCGGCGGCGGCCATGACATTCCGGGCGTGTTCGTCGAGGCGGTGATAGGCGCCGGCGACCTTGATCATTCCCGCCTGCACGGGAGCGCTGGTCAGCTCGCGGATGAACAACTCTGCCAGCCGGCCACGGACGCGCTCCAGCTCGCCTCGGTCATAGTGCTTGGCCTGGTGCATCCCGGTGGCGGAGATGACGTGGATGCCGGACTGCCGCGACAGGCGGGGCAGTTCTTCGGCCCGTGGCCCCATTCCCCACGGCGTCCACTGGACCACCGCGCCTCCGCCGAGCGCGGCGAAGGCGGTCAACTCGGCGAGCGCGGCCTCGGCGTCGTCCAGCTCCTGCCCCGGCAGCGCCGGCGTACTGATGAACAGGTGGTCGTGGGCGTCGCAGACGCCCAGCTCCTCGGGCGGGACGTCCCCGAGCACAGTACGGACCATCGCGCTCACTGTCCGCCCTCCTGCTCCGCGTCGGCGAGCGCGGCAGCGGCGACGCGCAGCCCGGCCAGTGCCTTGGGCACGCCGATGTAGGGCGCCAGGTGCACGAAGACCTCAAGCACCTCCTCGCGGGTCATCCCGACCCGCAGCGAGGTCTTGACGTGGCCGGCCAGCTGCGGGTCCACGCCGCCGAGCGCGGTCAGGGCGGCCAGGTTGACGAGCTGCCGGTCGCGCAGCGACAACCCCTCGCGCAGGTAGGTGCCACCGAAGAGGGCTGTGATGATCCAGTCGGCGTATCCCGGGACGATCTGCTCGATGCCGGGCAGCGCCTGCTGGGTGGCCTCGTCCTGGAGAACGTCCAGCAGCCGGTACCCCTCTTCCCGGTCCAGCCGCGCCTGCGTCAGTTGCTCCGACAGCGTTCGATTCGTCGTCATGCCCATTGCTCCCGGTCCGTCCTTGTAACGCCTTGAACGTTACAGTCTGGACGGTAACAGATGTAACGGTCTGAGCGTTACCATGGACCCATGAGCAAAGAGGACCCGTTCGCCTTCCGCTTCGACTGCGGCGCCGTCTGGCTGAACCTCCTCGCCACCAGGGGCCGCACGTTCAGCGCGGACCCGGTGGAGCGGCTGGGCACGCCCGGCCGCCTCGCCGAGTGGCTGGAGCGCTGCGAGCTGTCCCCGGCTCTACCGCCTGATGAAGACGATGTGGACCAGGCGCGGAAACTCCGGGAGACCCTCCGTGCGCTCGCCCTGGCCACTGTCGACGAGCGCCCCCCGCCCGCGGATGCCGTGGCGGAGCTGGCCGCGTTCCTGGCTGCATACGACGATCCGGTCCGGCTGGTCGCGGAGGACCGGCTGCGCCGCGAACCGCCGGCGACGACGGCACGCGCCCTCGCCAGGGTCGCCCGCCAGGCCGCGGACCACATGACCGGCTCGGACCGGCTGGCTCTCAAGAGCTGCCCGGAGCGCGACTGCAGGGGCGTCTTCATCGATCCGCCCGGGCGCCGGCGCTGGTGCCCGTCCCCGGCGTGCGCGAGCCGGGGCAGGGTCCGCGCCCTCCGCGCCCGCCGCGACGCCACCGCCACCAGGCCGAACGAGGATCACTCGCCGGCACAGTGACGAGCGAGCCCCGCTGCCGCCACCGGCGCATTCGGGGGCGTCACGGGGTGTCACGTACTGGCGCCGGCCTTCCCCCGCCTCGGCGCCGGAAGTGGGCATCCCGTGCGCGAGCTGTCTCCCGATGATCGCGGCGACGGCCGCCCGCCCCTGGCGCCGGGGGCGGGCGGCCGTTGGCGGTCCGCCGAGGGGTCAGGGGGTCGCGCTGAGAGGCGTCAGCCAGTGAATCTCCAGGTCTTCCAGCAGGTAGTCCATGCGGTGCCGCTGGAAGTCCGCGAGCTCGGGACGCGCGAGATGGGCGCGCAGGTCGTCGGCCGACCGCCACAGTTCGTAGAACACCAGCGTGCCGGGGTCGGCCGCGTCCCGGTGGACCTGGTACTGCATCGAGCCCGGCTCGGCCCTGGTCGGTTCGACGAACGACAGCAGCAGTCGTTCCAGTTCGTCGGCCCGCTCGGGCTTCGGCCGGGCGAAGCCGTAGAGGCCGACCGCCCCGTCTCCTTCAGGTACGATAATCTTCATACCTGATAATGGTAGACATCTATCAGGTACGAAACAAATCGTACCTAGGGGAGATTCATGGATCTGGGCAAGGTGTTCGGCGCCCTGGCCGACAGCTCCCGCCGCCGCGTGGTGGCCGAGCTCGCGGCCGATCCAGGGGACCGCGAGCGCGCGTGCGGCTCCTTCGACCTGCCGGTGAAGAAGGCCGCGCGCACGCATCACTTCCGGGTGCTGCGTGAGGCGGGGTTGATCGTGCAGCGCGACCACGGCAACGGGAGCGCGGTCTCGCTGCCCAGGCAGGACATCGAGCGTCACCTGCCCGGCCTGCTGGCGCTCCTGACCGAGGAGTTGGAGTCCGGCGGCGAGCCGGAGCAGGATGGGGCGAAGTAGAGCCACCGGGACGACGCGGTAGCGGCCATCAACCGGGTGGACGCGGCGGGCAGGTCCGCTACGAGGGCGAGGCGGTGACGGCCACCAGCCGGGTGAACTCGGCCGGCAGGTCCACGCCGTCCCACACCCGGTGGAACCCCAGCGCGGTCCCGACCGGCACCATCCGGTCCACCCCGCGCCCGCCCAACGCCCCGGCCAGCTCGGCCAGCTCCTCGCGGCCGAAGCCGAAGTGCGTCATCGTCTGGTCCTTCCGCCGCACCACGCCCGCCAGCTCGCCGAGAGTGCCGAGCCGGGCGTGCGCGAACGTCCCCGTGCCGAGCCACCGCCGCGGAGCCCGGTCCGGCGCCGTCAGAACAACCTGGGCCAGGGCGTTGCCGCGGAACTCGACCGAGCTCGCCACGCCGTCGGCCGCCAGCCCGTAGGTGGCCACCCGCTTCTCGACCGCCATCGCCGCGTCCACCGTCCACCCGCGCCGCGCCACGGCCTCCGCCAGGCAGGCGGTGAACCCGTCGCGGGCCGCCGCGCACTCGCCCGGGGAGCCCACCCAGAAGACGGTGCTCGGGGAGGAGCACGCGGCCTGGTCGAACCAGTACGCGTCGGTGGCGAACCCGTCGGCCACCGCCGCCCGCGTCGCCGGCTCGGCGGCCAGCCACGCCGCGGCCCGGACCACCGCGAACGACGACCGGTCGGGGAAGGCGAGGTCGCGGGCATGGGGCGCGAGCGGATGCCGGCGGATCTCGTCCACCGTACGGTCGCCGCCCCAGATCACCCGCAGATCGCACGCCGCCGACAGCTCGGCGGTGGGGTCGGGGGCCTGTCCCTCGCCTTCTCGCAGGGGACGGCCGCCCGCGCTCTCCCGCCCGGGACGGTCGTAGGAGACGACGCGCTGCGTGCGGGCCACCACCGGGTCGGCGCCGTCGAGCGCCTCGTGCAGCACGCCGAGGATCACCTCGGCCACGACGCCGGCACGGGCCGACAGACGGACGACGTTGCGGTTGCCCATGAGGGCCGACAGGGCCCAGGAGTAGACGAAGACGGTGTCGACGTTCGCCGGGGGAACGTGGAACACCAGCCCACGCGGCACCCGCACGTGCTCCCCGGACGCCGGGCCGACAGCCCGCTCCAGCTCGCGGGGCCGCAGGAAGAACCCGAGGGACGCCAGCTCGGGATGCCGCCGCGCCACGGCGGGCCTGAGCAGCCCGCGCCCGACGGCCACGAGGAACTCCCGCACGCGATCGTCCCCGACGCTCAGCCCCGGCCCCCCGGTCACGTCCCGAACCAGATCCCCGACCCCCATGGCCCCCTCGACCGGAAACCGGACCCGTACCGGCTGCCCCTCACCGGCGGCCCGCTCGGACGGCGACCGCGGGACGTGGACGGGGCCGGTCACGCGGCCGCCCCCATCCCGCCCAGCGTGTCGCTGCACCCGCGTGCCTCCGCGCGGCTCAGCCGACCCAGCACCGAGAAGCGCTTGCCCGGCCATGTGCCGTCGTCCACCCCGTGGACGACCCCCAGGTCCTCGGTCAGCAACACGTGCCCCGGGTACGACGTCGGCAGCGTGCTGACCACCTCGATGAGCCCCGGCACGCCCGGTGGAGCCTCCTCCCACGTCTCCGGGTCGCGGATCACCACGTCGGCGAAGTCCGGGCAGTAGAGCCCGCCGCCCTCCGGACCCTCCAGGAAGATCGTGCCGATCTGCTCCACCATGCCGTAGAAGTCGTGGATCCGGGTCAGCCCGCACTCGCGCGCCAGCCGCCGGCGGAACTCGGCAGCGTCCACCGCCTGGTCGGCCAGCCTCTTCCACCCCCCGGAGTGGATCAGGACCCCCTGCGACAGGTCGAGCCCCAGCCCGCGCAGGTGCAGCCACACCATGTACGTGAACCCGAAGATCAGGAACGGCTCCCGGCCGTGCCGCGCCAGGAACCCCCGCACCGCCGCCGCGTCCACCTCGCCGCCCTCGTCCAGCACGAAGGTGTGGTCACGGCCGAGGTTCATCATGCCGAGCACCCCGGCGCCGCGCGCGCTCAGCGTCGTGGCCCGCGCGACCGAGCGGGTGTCGGCGATCAGCATGGGCAGCCGCCGCCCGCCCAGCACCGCCCGGAGCGTCGCCGCCAGCATGCGTGGCTGCGCCGCGGCCGCCGCGCGGTCGAGGTGGACGCGGCTGGGCCGCTGCCCCGTGGTGCCGCTGGAGGTGAGCACCCGGAACACCTCCTCCTCGGGCACGCTGCGCAGCTCGTGCGTCTTGAACATCCGCACCGGCAGCCACGGCAGCTCCGCCACGCGCGCGTACGGCCCGTGCGACCCGATCGCCGCCAGGATCCGCGCGTACGGCGGGCAGGCGTGCCGGTGCCGCTCCGTCAGCTCGGCCAGCCGCGGCAGCAGCACCCGCTCCCGCTCGGTCTGTCCCAACGTGAAGACACCCACCCGGTCTGCCGGGTCCGTCGTGGCCCTCGGCCCGTCCGGTCGTCTCATGTCCGGGCCTCCAGGGCGCGGTAGTCGACCTTGCCCGTGGTCAGCAGCGGGAGGCGGTCCACGGCGCGGACGTCGAAGCCGCTCCAGTGCAGCCGTAGCTCCGTGCCGAGGCGGCGGGCCAGGCGGGCGCAGGCGTCGCGGTCGAGCCCCTCGGCCCATACCGTGACCCGGTCGTCCCCGCTCGTCACCGCCACCGGGCCGCAGTCGCGCAGCAGGCCCTCGACGTCGTCCAGGCTGACCCGTACGCCGAAGATCTTGGCGATGCGCTTCATGCGGCCGGTGAGGAAGACGAAGCCCTCGTCGTCGAGGTGGCCGAGGTCGCCGGTGCGCAGCACGCCGCCCAGGTCGTCGCCCCTGGCGAGGTCGGCGGCCGTCTCCGCGTAGCCCATCATCACGTTGGGCCCCTCGTAGATCACCTCCCCGCCGTCCACGCTGAGCCGGCCGCCCGGGACGGCGGTCCCGGCCGAGCCCGGCTTGTCGGCCAGGCGGTCCGGCGGCAGGACCGCGATGCGCGCGGTGGCCTCCGTCTGGCCGTACATGACGAAGAACCGCTCCGTCATGGCCGCGAACCGCGTCACGAGCTCCGGCCGCAGCCGCCCGCCGGCCTGCGTGAGCGTGGTCAGCGTGGGGTGCTCGGCGTGCTCGAAGCCGAGCCTGCGCAGCATCTCGTACTGGTACGGGACGGCCGCCAGCGAGGTGCAGCCGTGGCCGTCGAGGTGGGTCCAGAACGACCGCTCCAGCAGGCCCGCGTCGGTGAGCACCACGGTGGCGCCGGCCACCAGGTGGCTGTTGAGCACCGACAGGCCGAAGCTGTAGTAGAGCGGCAGGCTGGTCGGTGCCACGTCGCCGGGGCCGATGGCCAGGACGGTGGCGATGGCCGTGGCGTTGGACAGCACGGCCCGGCGCGACAGGCGCACGAGCCTGGGGCTGCCCGTCGATCCGGACGTGGCCAGCAGCACGGCCAGGTCGGGATGCGGGTCGCCGGCGTCGCGGCGCCCGCGCGGCGCGGCCTCCACGGCATGCGCGAACCCGAACATCCCCACCGGCCGGAACCTCCTGATCAGGCCGGTCAGCGCCCCCGCCGCCAGGTCCGGGTCGAGCAGCGCCACCGGCCTGCGGGTCCGCCACGCGGCGAGGTAACGCACCACGGACGCCAGGTCGTTGCGCATGCCGCAGAACACGGGGCCAGGCGGCAGGCCGGCGAGCACCTGCGCGGCGCGTTCGACCCGGGCGGCCAGCAGGTCGCCCGTGAGCCCGCCCGGCTCTCCGGCGACGACGAGCCGCGCGTCAGGGTGCGGGAAACGATCCATGGGACGTCCATCCATCGTGTCGGAACCTCACAGCACCAGCCCGCCGTCGACACCGAGCACCTGGCCGGTGACGAACGAGGCATGGCCGGAGAGCAGGAACGCCACGGCGGCGGCCACGTCGCCGGGCAGGCCCACGCGGCCGAGCGGGGTCGCGGCGACCGTCGCGGCGCGGGCCCGGTCGTCGAGCGTGGCGAGCATGGCCGTCTCGATGAAGCCGGGCGCCACCGCGTTGACCCGGATGCCGGCGGGGCCGAGCTCCTTGGCGGCGGACACGGTCAGGCCGAGCAGCGCGGCCTTGGTGGCGGAGTAGACGGCCTGGCCCGCCGACCCGCGGCGACCCATGATCGAGGAGACCATCACCACGGCGGGGCTCGTGCCCCGGCGCAGGAGCCGGACCGCCGACTGCAGCGTGTGGACGGCGCCCACCGCGTTGACGTCGAAGAGCCGGGACACCGCCATGCCCGGCAGCAGGCCGAGCAGGGCCGCGTCGTGGGTGCCGGCGTTGACCACGAGCGCGTCGAGGCGGCCGTGGCGCTCCCGGACGTGGCGCATCATGGCGGAGACCGCGCCGGGGTCGGCCACGTCGCCGTGGACGGACCAGGTGCGGCCGCCGGTCTCGGCGGCCACCTCCGCCGCGGCCTTCGCGGCCCGCTCGGCGTCGCGCCCGTGCAGGATCACCTCGTCACCGGCCGCGGCGAGCGCCACGGCGACGGCCCGCCCGATGCCCGAGGTCGAGCCGGTGACCAGCGCCACCCGCGTGCGCGGGGCCGGATCGAGGTCCGCGGTCGTGTCGCCGGCGGCTCCAGGGGCCGCGTCGTCGGTGGCGCGGTCCGTGGCCGTGTCACCGGCCGCGCGGTCCAGGGCCCCGTCCCCGGGGGCGCCGGCCGGGGACGGGTGTGGGTCAGAACGCGGCGCCGGCACCGTGCTTCTCCAGCAGCCGCGCGGCCTCGGCGAACGAGCTCATGTCGATGATCTCGTCCGTGTCGATCATGATGTCGAACTCGTCCTCGATGGCGGCGACCAGCGCCATGTGGGCCAGGGAGTCCCACTGCGGGATCGCCCGGTATTGGAGCTCGTCGACGTCGGCGTCGTCCGGAAGGCTCAGCGCGGCGCGGAAGACCCCGCGCAGGCGGTCGAGGTGGGTCATGTTCCCTCACTCTCCGTGGTCGAACCAGAACGTAGTGTATCGGTGATCCTCCATGGCTCAAACCGAGACCCAGTCGCGGGTAATGGAACCGTATAAAGCCGGGTGATGTACCGGCGATGCTGCGAATGTCCCTTGGGGCGCGCCAACCGCTACAGGGGGAATGATGGACGAATCCAATCACTGGTACGGGCACTCCCGCATACTCGCCGGATACTGCGGGCTCCCGGACGACGTTCCCCGGCGTATACAGGGATTTCTCCAGCACGGCTGGAATTATCTGCACGGATATCCGCCGAACGACCATTGGTGCACACCGGGATATCCCCGTTTCATCTGGGCCGACGTACTCCGGCGGCGCGGCTGGTCGATGGGGCGCCGGGGCCACTACCTCATCGGCGCGCCGTGGATCTACCTCCTCGACCTGGAGCCCGATCTCGGCCGGGTGCCGGAGGAGGAGCGGGAGGGCACGATCTGGTACCCCTTCCACGGCTGGGAGAAGAACGCGGTCACCGGCGATCACGGCGAACTCGCCGCGCGGATCCGCGAGGTGGAGACCGGCCCGGTGACCGTATGCCTTTACTGGCTCGAATTCGCAAATATCGGTATTCGGCGGGCGTACGAGTCGGCCGGATTCCGGGTCATCTGCCACGGCGAGCGCGGCTCCCGTTGGGACGACTCCGGACGCGACTTCCTCCGGCGCCAGCTCACCGAGCTGCGCCGCCACCGCAGGGTGGCGTCCAACCGGCTCGGCAGCGCGCTCTTCTACGGGGCCTCGGTGGGCTGCGACATCGCCGTGTACGGCGATCCGATGCAGTTCGAGGGCGAACGCCCCGAATACGGAGGCACGGCCCGCCGCATGCGGCTCTGGCCCGAGCTGCACGGCGAGCATGTGGACCGCGGCCTGGCCGCCGAGGCCGCCCGGCGGGAGCTGGGCTTCGAATGTCAGGCGACACCTGAGGAGCTACGGCGGATGTTCGGCTGGAAGCGGGTGCGATGCGCATGACGGAGGCGCCCGGCAACGTCCGGTTGATCGGCGGCGAGATGCTGCTGTGGTCCGACGCCGACGCGGCCACCGACTGGCGGGGCGCGGGGCTGGAGCTGGTCCGCCGGCTGGTCCCATCGGCCGGCCGCGTGCTGCTGGCCGGCCCGCACCCGAAGAGCCTCATCGCCGCGCTCGCCGGTGGCGAAGACTCTCGCGGTGGGTTCTCCGGTGGCGCCGGCTCCGGTGACGAGATGTCCGGTGGCGCGTCGTCAGTGGCCGTGCTCGTGCGGTCGTACCCCGACGCCTGCGCCCTCGGCGAGCGTCACCAGGCGCTGGACGTCCACTGCGGGCGGCTCCGGGCGCTGAGCGTGGCGGAGCCGTACGACCTGGTGCTGGCGCTCGACGGGCTGGAACGCACGCACTCCGCCGAGGAGCCGGCCCCGCCGTGGCGTGCCTCGCTGGACGCCCTCGCCGCACTTGTGGCGCCGGGCGGCCGGCTCGTCCTGGCGGTGCCGAACGACCTCGGGATCGACCGGTTCGTGGACGCCCGGCCGCCGGACCGGGAAGGCGCGGACGGGCACTGGGAGCCGCACGGCTTCGACCCGAGCCACCCCGGCGGACCGGAGGCCCTGGACGCGGCGCTGGAGGCGGCCGGGCTCGTGGTCGAGCGGTGCTACGCCGCCTACCCGGCCAGGAGCGCCCCGCGTGCCCTGTTCGGACGGGAGCTGCTGCGCGAGAACCTGCCCGAGGCGCTCACCGTGCCGCTGACGGCGCCCGGCGGCGACACCATGCTGGTGGCCGACCCGCTGCGGCTGACCCGGCTGGCGTTCCGTCACGGGCTGGGAGAGCACCTGGCGCCCCTGTGGCTCACGGTCGCCACCCGCCCGGTCTCCGGGAACGATCCGGCCGAGGTCCGTGCCGGTGACGACAGCGCGGGCGGTGAGCCGTTGCCGGAGGGGCTGGTCGAGGTCGGGCGGGCCGTGCACGAGGTCACCGCCACCTCCACCAGAAGGCTGCCCGGAGGTGCCGTGCGGCCCATCCCGCGTGGGCGCATCGTCGAGGAGGTCCTGGTCGAGGCGTGCGCCCGCGAGGACGTGCGGTCCGTGCGCGACCTGCTGGCCGGGCTGGCCGCGTGGGTCGCGGAAGGGGGCGACGCCGCCGCCGACAACCTCGTCTGGGACGGCGAGCGGTTCACCGCCATCATCCCGGTCCCCGCCCTGGGCGGTCCGGTGCCCGCGCAGGTGGTGCTCTGCCGGATCCTGTGGCGTTTCGCCGTACGGCTGCTGGCGGCCGGGCACCACCACCCGTGGCCGTGGCCGCTGGACGCCGGGCAGCTCGCGCTGACGCTGTGCGGCATGGCGGGGCAGCCGTGCGACCAGGACGGCCTCGATCGGGCCCGCAAGCTGGAGGCCGAGCTCGGGCAGGCGCCGGGGACGGCCGAGCTGGCGGGGGCCGCGCCCACGTACCGGGACCTGCTCAGCGCCCGCGACCGGCTGACCGATCAGCTGACCGCGTCGCTGGCCCGGATCGCGCGTCTGGAGACCAAGCTGACCTACCGCGAGCGCGAGCTGGTACGCACCCGCGCCAAGCTGCGCAGGAGCCAGCGCAAGGCGGCCTCCCTGCGCAGGTCGCTCGGGTTCCGCCTGGCCCGCCGGCTGTCGCGCCCCCGCCGGGCCGCCCGCAAGGTCCTGCGCCTGCTGTCCCGCTGAGCCCGGCCCGCGAAGCCGCCGGCCCCGCCGTAAGGCCCGCTGTAAGGCCCGCTGTAAGGCCCGGCGAAGGCCGGCGAAGGTCGGCGAAGGCCCGGCTAAGGCCCGGCGAAGGCCCGGCGAAGACGACGAAGCTGAGGAAGAGAGGGTGGTTTCGTGCCGATCCTGTCGGTGATCGTCCCGTTCCACGACGTCGAGGAGTACCTGGGCTCCTGCCTGGACTCCCTGCTCGCGCAGACGTTGCGTGACCTGGAGGTGATCTGCGTCGACGACGGCAGCCGCGACGGCGGGCGGGCCGTGGTGGAGGCCCGGCAGGCGGCCGACCCGCGCGTGCGCCTGGTCAGGCTGACGGGCGGCGGCGTCGGGCGGGCGCGCAACACCGGGGTGCGGCACGCGACCGGCCGTTACCTGGCCTTCGTGGACGGCGACGACCTGGTCCCGCGTGAGGCGTTCCGCCGTCTGGTGGCGTCGCTGGAGTCCACCGGCTCGGACCTGGCCTGCGGCAACGTCATGCGCATCCACCGGAACCAGCTCGTGCCCTCGTGGGCGCACCGCCAGGCGTTCGCGAGGCGGCTGGAGCGCACCCACATCACCCGCCACCCGCTGCTGGTCCGCGACCGCATGCTGTGGAACAAGGTCTACCGGCGCTCCTCCTGGGACGCGCTGGCCCTGACGTTCCCGGAGCGGCTGTACGAGGACCAGCCCGTGGCCATGGCGGCGCACGTGGGCGCGGCCTCGGTGGACGTGCTGAAGGCGGTGGTCTACCACTGGCGCAGGCGCGAGGAGTCCGTCACGGACCGCCGCATGGAGCCGGACAACGTACGCGACCGCCTGCTGTCGGTGCTGGAGACGGCCACGCTGCTGGCCCGCCGGGCCCCGGCCGTCAAGCCGCGCTTCGACCGCGACACCCTCGACATCGACATGGGTGTGGCCGTGGAGGCGGTGGCGGTCATGGGCGCGGCGGCGGACCCGGAGATCCTGGACCTCGCCGCCCGCTACCTCGACGGGGTAGCCCCGGAGGACTGGCTGAGCCTGCCGTTCCCGCGCAGGCTGCTGACGCACCTGCTGCACCGGAGGCGGCCGGACGAGCTGGCGGCGGTGTTCGCGGAGTGGGACGAGGGCCGGCTGTGGCCGCCCCTCGTCCCCCAGGGACTCGCAAGGGGGCTCGGGCTGGGACGCAGGCGCTGGTACGGCCGGCATCCCGCCCTGCCGCAGGACCTGTCGGAGGTCACCGAGGAGCTGGCCCTGCTGCCGCGCCTGCTGTCCGCCGGCTGGCGGGACGGCGTGCTTCACGGCGAGGGCTGGGTGTCGGTCGGCCGGTTCGACGTGCGGGGGCTGGGGCGCGTCCGCGTACGCGTGTGGCTCCAGGAGCGCGGCACCTCCGACACCGTGCCGCTCTCGGAGGACAGGGTCATGCCCGCCTGCCTCGGCCTCGCCCAGGAGGACGGCGGCGTGGCGGCGGAGCACGGCTTCCCCTTCGGCTTCGCCTTCGACCCCGCCACGCTGACACCGGCCCGGCTGGCCCGGCGCGGTCACTGGGAGTTGCGCGTCGAGCTGCGCGCGACGGGGCTGCGGCTGGAGGCGAAGGTGGCGGGACCCCGGTGGCTGCCCCCGGCCGTACCGGTGCCGGTGCGCAGGGCGGGCTCCTGGGTGGTGCCCGTACGCGGCGCCAGAGGGGTGTGGGGGCTGCGGGTGCGCCGGGCGGAGGCGCTGATCGGCGAGTGCCGGATCGAGGGCGGCGACCTGCTGGTGGCGGGAGAGCTGGCCGACCCCGGCGACGAGGATCCGGTGCTCCGGCTGATCCGCCGCAGCGACGGCGAGGAGGTGTACTTCCCGGCCACCCTGGACGGTCACGTCTTCAGCGGCCGGATCCGGCTCGTCGACATCGACGAGCCAGTGGGCCGGCAGCCGCGCTGGGACGTCGTCCTGGACCAGGGCAGGAAGATCCGCCCGCTGGTGCGGACGCGGGCCCGCCCGGCGGCGACCGTGGCGGGCCGCAGGTTCGTGGCCGACCGGGGCGACGACGGCTGCCTGATGCTGGTGGAGCAGTGCCCGCCCGGCTGAGCGGCCCCGCGAGGCCGCGCCGTCAGTGGAGGACGGTGAGCAGCGACTCCACGACCTGGTCCTGCTGGGAGTCGGTCAGGCCGGGGTAGAGCGGCAGCGACAGCTCCTCCCCGTAGTACGCCTCGGCCCGCGGGCACATGCCGCGCCGGTAGCCGAGGTCCTCGAACACCGGATGCCAGTACGCCGGGATGTAGTTGACCTGCACCCCGATCCCCGCCGCCCGCATCCGGTCGTAGACCTCCCGCCTGCGGCCGTCGAGCACCCGCACCGGGTACAGGTGCCAGGCCGGCTCGGTGTACGGGCGCCGCCCCGGCAGCCGCAGTCCGGGCGTCCCGGCCAGCAGCGTGTCGTAGCGCGCCACCAGCTCGGCCCGGCGCGCCAGGAAGGCCGGCAGCCGCCGGAGCTGGCTCAGCCCGAGCGCGCACAGCACGTCGGGCAGCCGGTAGTTGAGGCCGAAGTCGTGGACCTCCTGGTGCCAGCCGCCGTGGCCGGGGTCGCGCTGCTCGGCCGGGTCGCGTACCAGGCCGTGGTTGCGGAAGCGCGCGGCGCGGGTGTGGCGCTCGCCGTGGGGCAGGGCCACCGCGCCGCCCTCGGCGGTGGTGACGGTCTTGGTGGCGAAGAACGAGAACGTGGTGATGTCGGCCAGCAGACCCACGGGCCGTCCCTTGTAGGAGGCGCCGAGGGAGTGGGCCGCGTCGCCGACGAGGGTCGCGTCGGCCCGGTCGGCGACGCCGCGCAGCTCGTCGTAGTCGGCGGGGTGGCCGGCGTAGTCGACGGCGGTCACGGCCCGTGTGCGGCCCGTGACCAGGGCGGCGACCGCGTCGGGGTCGAGGTTGCCGGTGTCGTCCTGCACGTCGGCGAAGACGACCCGGGCGCCCCGCAGCGCGGCCGCGGCGGCCGTGGCCACGAACGTCAGCGGCGAGGTGACGACCTCGTCGCCCCGCCCGATGCCGGCGGCGGCGTAGGCCACGTGCAGCGCGGCGGTGCCGGAGGTGACCGCCAGGCACGGCACGCCGCCGGTCCACCGGGCCAGCTCCGCCTCGAACCGGCTCACCTCCGGCCCGGTGGTGAGCCAGTCGCCGCGCAGCACCTCGGCGACCGCCCGGACGTCGTCCTCGTCGACCGAATGCCGGCCGTACGGGATCACCAGCGGCCGTCCGCGAGCATGCGGCGCAGGTCTTCGGCCGACAGCCACAGGTCGTTGGTGTCGGAGCGGTAGGCGAAGCCGTCGGGCAGCGGCTCGCCCGCGGGCGGCGGCTCGTAGCCCCACGTGGCGATGGCCGGGAGCACGACGTAGCGGTCGCCGAGCCGCAGCGCGCGGCGGCCGTCGTCGGAGCCGATCATCTCCTCGTGCAGCTTCTCGCCGGGCCGGACGCCGACCTCGTGGACGGTGGCGCACGGCGCGACGGCCTCGGCCAGGTCGGTGATGCGCATGCTGGGGATGCGCGGCACGTACAGCTCGCCGCCGCGCATGAGGTCGAAGGAGTCGACGACGAACCGCACGGCCTGGTCGAGGGTGATCCAGAACCGGGTCATGCGCTTGTCGGTGATCGGCAGGCTGGCGCCCTCGGCGGCGAGCCGCTGGAAGAACGGCACGACCGAGCCTCTGCTGCCGACCACGTTGCCGTAGCGGACCACGGCGAAGCGGGTGGCGTGGCCGGCGGCGTAGTGGTTGGCCGACACGAACAGCTTGTCGGCGACCAGCTTCGTCGCGCCGTAGAGGTTGACCGGGCCGGACGCCTTGTCGGTGGACAGGGCGACGACCTTGCGCACGCCGCTGTCGATGGCGGCCTCGACGACGTTCTGCGAGCCTGTGACGTTGGTGCGGACGTACTCGAACGGGTTGTACTCGGCGGTGTCGACCTGCTTGAGCGCGGCGGCGTGGACCACGAAGTCGACGCCGTGCATGGCGCGGGTCAGCCGGTCGCGGTCGCGCACGTCGCCGATGAACCAGCGCAGCCGCTTGTCGTCGCCGAAGACCTGGCGCGCCTCCCACTGTTTGAGCTCGTCGCGGGAGAAGACCACCAGGCGGCGCACGTCGAGGACGCCCAGCGCGTGGCGGATGAACGCCTTGCCGAAGGACCCCGTGCCGCCGGTGATCAGAACGGATGAGCCGCTCAGAATGCTCACGTGACCCCCTGAATCGTGTTCACGCCCTGTAGTCGCCGGAGCTGAGCCGGTAGCATAGCGCGATCGACCAGCAACGCACGGTCACACGGGGGAATGGGGCTTCAGTGCGGATTGTCGGAGTCATTCAGGCGCGGACGGGGTCCACGCGGCTGCCGGGCAAGGTCCTGCGCGACCTGGGCGGCAGGTCCGTGCTGGGCTGGGTGGTGCGGGCCGTCCGCCAGGCGGACGCGGTGGACGAGCTGGTGGTGGCCACCACGACCGAGCCCGCCGACGAGGCCGTGGTGGCCGAGTGCCTGCGGCTGGGCGTCGCCTGGCATCGGGGGCCGGTCGACGACGTGCTCACCCGGTTCCAGCAGACGCTGGAGCTGCACCCGGCCGACGCGGTGATGCGCTTCACCGCCGACTGCCCGTTGCTCGACCCCGCGATCGTCCGCGAGGCGGCGCTCGTCTACCGGGCTGTGCCGGGCCTCGACTACCTGAGCACGAGCCTGACCCGTACCCTGCCGCGCGGCCTCGACGTCGAGATCGCGAGCCGGGAGGCGCTGGCGCGGGCCGGGCGGGAGGCCGCCGCCCACCATCGCGTCCACGTCACCTCCTACCTCTACACGCATCCGGGCGCGTCGCGGCTGCTCGGCCTCGCCTACGCCCCGGCGGCTGCCGACCTGCGGGTCACCCTCGACACCGAGGACGACTGGCGGCTGATCTCGCGGGTGGTGGCCGCCCTCGGCGACCGGTGCCTGCCGTACGCGACGCTCGTGGGCTGGTTGCGGGCCCGGCCGGAGGTGCTCAGGCTCAACGCGCACGTCCAGCAGAAAGCGCTGCAGGAGGCATGACCGGCCGGGTCGGCGTCCGCTGCGACGCCGGCGCCGGCAGGGGCGTCGGCCATCTGGTGCGCTGCGTGGCGCTCGCCGAGGAGCTGCGCGGGCGCGGTGTCGAGGTCGGCTTCCTGGGCGACCTGGCCGGCTCGGCGTGGGCGCGGGCGCAGCTCCTGGCGCGCGGCCTGCCGCTCGTCCCGGCCCCGGCCGACCCCGAGCGCCTCGCGGAGCTGGTGCGCGACCTGCGCCTCGACGTGGTGGTGCTCGACTCGTACGACCTTGCTCCGGGCACGGGCGCCCGGATCAGGGCGACGGGCGCGGCCGTGCTGGCGATCGTGGACGGCGACCCGCTCGGTCAGGAGGCCGACCTCTACCTCGACCAGAACCTCGGCGCGGAGCTGCGGCCCTTCCCGCTGCTCGCCGAGCGGCTGGCCGGGGTCCGCTACGCGCTGCTGCGCGACAGCGTCCGCCGGCTGCGCCGGGCGCCCGGCCCACGCGGCGAGGTGCCCCGCGTGCTGTGCTTCTTCGGCGGCACCGACAGCGCCGGCGTGACGTCGGCCTGGGCGGGCGCGCTGAACGCCACGGG
Organism: Nonomuraea sp. 3-1Str; assembly: GCF_031570565.1. Classification (NCBI taxonomy): domain Bacteria; kingdom Bacillati; phylum Actinomycetota; class Actinomycetes; order Streptosporangiales; family Streptosporangiaceae; genus Nonomuraea; species Nonomuraea sp. 3-1Str. The sequence goes on along the minus strand of NZ_JALHBK010000003.1, from coordinate 321,901 downwards.
GCTGCCGTTCCACGCGACGGTGGTGAGCCCCCGGCTGTTCGCGGTGGAGGGGCCGATCACCGTCATCCCGCCCACCGACCGGCTGCCGCAGCTCATGGCCGAGGCCGACCTCGTGCTCACCGCCGCCGGCTCCACCATCTGGGAGCTGCTCTATCTCGGCGTGCCGGCGGCGCTGACCTGGGTGGCCGCCAACCAGCTCATCGGCTACGAGGCGCTGGCCGCCGGCGGCATCGCCGCCGCGCTCGGCCCCGACCCCGGACAGGCCGCCGTCGAGGTGCTGGCCCGCCTGCTCGGCGACGCGGGGCTGCGCGAGGAGTACGGCCGGCGGGGCAGCGGCCTCGTCGACGGCAAGGGCCGCGAACGCGTCGCCGACGCGCTGCTCTCTCTGCGGTGAAGGCTCAGACCAGGTCCCAAAGGGTCAGACCAGGTCCCAGGTGAGCGGTGTGCCCGCCGCGGCGTCCCGGGTGAAGCGGCGGCCCGCCACGTCGGTCATCGCCGCGGGCGGCAGCCCGCCGGCCGGCCGGATCGAGCGTACGTTGCGCCCGGTCACCTCCTCGCCCGCCCGCACGTCGGCCACCACGTGCAGCGACCGGCGGAAGCGCAGCCCCTCCCGCTCCGACGGGCTGGGGCCGATGCGGGCCTCGCCGAGCGCCTGCCAGGCCCGCTCGCTCTCCACGACCAGCGCCGCCAGCTCGGCCGGCTCCAGCGAGAACGCCGCGTCCACGCCGCCCCCCGCCGGGTCCAGCGTGACGTGCCGCTCGATCAGGCAGGCCCCCAGGGCCACCGCGGCGAGCGACGCGCCGATGCCCGGCGTGTGGTCGGAGACGCCGACGACCGCGCCGGTGAGCCCGGCCAGCAGCGGCAGCCCGCGCAGGTCGCTCTCGGCGGGCGAGGCGGGGTAGGAGGCGGTGCAGGACAGGACGGCCAGCTCGGCGCAGCCCGCGTCGCGGGCCGCCCGTACGGCGGCGTCGATCTCCCCGGCCGTGGCCATGCCCGTGGACAGGATGAGCGGCTTGCCGGTGGCGGCGGCCAGCCGGATCAGCGGCAGGTCCACCAGCTCCGAGGAGGCGATCTTGTACGCGGGGGCGCCGAGCTTCTCCAGCAGCTCGATCGCCGTGGGGTCGAACGGCGAGGAGAACGCCACCAGCCCCAGCTCCCGGGCCCTGGCGAAGATCGGCTCGTGCCACTCCCACGGCGTGTGGGCCCGCAGGTACAGGTCGTAGAGCCGCTCGCCGCCCCACAGCTCGTGGCCGCCGCCGAGGCGGAAGGCCGGGCCGTCGGCGTCGACGGTGATCGTGTCGGGCCGGTAGGTCTGGAGTTTCAGCGCGTGGGCGCCGCTCGCGGCCACCGCCTCGACGATGGCGAGGGCGCGCTCCAGGCTCCCGTCGTGGTTGCCGGACATCTCGGCGACGACGAACGGCGGCCGGTCGGGGCCGACGCGGCGGCCGGCGATCGACAGCGACGTCATGACTCGTCCCTCCGGGCGGCGCGGGTGAACTCGATCAGCACCACGTCCACGCTCTCGCCGTCGAGCAGCCGCCGGTAGCCGCCGATCTCGGTGAAGCCGAAGCGGCTGTGCAGCAGGCGTACGGGCTTGTTGGCGGCCAGCACCTCGCCCCGCAGCGTCGTCAGCCCGAGCGGGCCGAACGCGTGGCGGATCGCGGCGCGTTCGAGCCCGAACCAGGCGGCGAGCAGCTCGCCCGAGCGCTCCAGGCGGTCGAGGTCGAGGTAGAAGCCCCAGTGGGCGATCGGCGCGCCCGGCGCTAGCCCGGAGAACGTCACCACCCCGGAGGCGACCCCGCCGTGCTCGTAGACCAGCACCTGCCTGGCCGGGTCGGTCCGCACCCCGGCCCACCACCGGGCGTGCTCGTCCTCGCCGATCTCGTGGGTGGTGAAGCTGGCCGCGCGGACCTTCGGATGGTTGCGCCAGCGGCGCATGACGGGCAGATCGCCGTGGTCGACGTGTCTGAGCATCGGACCCCCTCACGCTCCGTGCCTGGTTACGTCCACACCGTAGCGGACTATGCGCCTGGTAAAGAGCTGATCAGGGTGGAGCATCGGTCACCGCCGAGAGGCCATGGCGGCGGCATGCTGCCCTCGGACCCGTCCCCCACTCAAGGAGCCCGGCATGGCGCCCCTGGTCAGCGTCGTCGTCCCGTTCTACAACGTGGAGCAGTACATCGCCGAGTGCCTGGAGTCGCTGGCGGCCCAGACGCTGGCCGACATCGAGGTCATCCTGGTGGACGACGGGTCGGTGGACGGGAGCCGGCGGATCGCCGAGGGGTTCGCCTCCCGTGACCCGCGCTTCGTCGTGGTGCGCCAGCCCAACCGGGGTCCCGGTCCGGCCCGCAACGAGGGTGTGCGCTGGGCCCGCGGTTCGTACCTGGCGTTCGCCGACAGCGACGACGTCGTGCCGCCCGGCGCGTACGAGCTGCTGGTCTCCTCGCTGGAGCGGACCGGCTCCGACCTCGCGTGCGGCGGGGTGCGGCGCATGGCGGACGGCGAGCTGTCGTCGTCGTCGCTGCACGACAAGATCTTCCGGCGGGCGGTGCGGCGCACCCACATCATGGACCGGCGGGTGCTGGTCAGGGACCGGACGGTGTGGAACAAGCTCTACCGCAAGGACTTCTGGTACGAGCATCGGCTGCGGTTCCGTCAGGGCATCTACGAGGACGTGCCGCTCAGCATGCGCGCCCACGTGCTGGCCGCCAGCGTGGACCTGCTGCCGGACGTCGTCTACCACTGGCGCAAGCGGGAGTCGGGGGAGACCTCGATCACGCAGCGGCGGGCCGAGCTGCCGAACCTCACCGACCGCCTGGAGGCCATCCGGGCCGTCCGCTCGTTCCTGCAGGAGGAGGCGCCGGAGCTGACCCGCTCCTTCGACGGCCTGGTGCTGGAGAAGGACATCGTCTTCCTGTTCCAGGCGCTGGAGCACGCGGCGGGCGACGACCTGGAGGCGCTGCTGGACCTCGCCCGGCAGTGGCTGGCGGTCCTGAACCCGGGCGTGCTGGCCACCGCGCCGTCCCTGCGGCGGCTGGAGCTGTATCTGGTGGAGCGCGGGTTGATCAGGGAGCTGCGCACCGTCCGGGAGTTCAGGAGGTCGTCCGCCGAGGCGGCCCGCATCGTCCCTCGCGGGCTGCGCCGGGCCAACTGGTACGGCGACTACCCGTACTTCCGCGACCGCTCGCTGCGGATCCCCGACGAGGTGTACGACGCCCGGGAGGAGATCAAGGTGCTGGCCAAGGTCGAGGAGTGCCGGTGGAACGGCCAGGCCTTCGCGGTGGTCGGGGAGGTGGCCCTGCACCGGGTGGAGCGCCGGCCGCGCAAGATCGAGGTGTGGCTGAGCGACGGCAGCCGCAAGGTGCCGCTGCCGTCACGCCGGCTGGGGGCCGGGCGGCTGCTCGCCGAGATCGACCCGCGGCGGCTGCGGCGCGGGGGGCCGACGTGGCGCCTGTACGCCCAGGTGGAGACGCGTGGGCTGGTGCTCGAAGGCTGCTTCCGCGACGGGGACGGCAATCGGACGTGGCGGCTGTCCGTGCCGGGATGGTCAAGAACGGGCATGGACATCACCCAGTAGTTCCAGAGTGTAGTCACTCACTCACGGCGGGTGGTCATGCTGGAATCCATGAGGACCTATTCGCTCGATGACGTCCATGCGACACGCAAGCGGAGAGACTCCTGGTGGACCGTGTACCTCGTGGACCCGCTGGCGTGCCGGACGGCTCTGCTGGTGGCCAACCGGTCGCGGATCACGCCCAACGAGCTCACCGTGCTGTCGCTGGTCATCGGCCTGGTCTCGGCCCTCTGCTTCGCCCTGGACCTGCTGGTCGCGGGCGCGGCGGCGTTCTATCTCAGCTTCATGGTCGACTGCGTGGACGGGAAGATCGCCCGGCTCAAGGGCACGGGGACGCCCTTCGGGCTCTGGCTGGACTACGTGGGCGACCGGGTGCGGGTGGTCCTCTGCGCCACCGGTCTGGCGTACGGGCAGTACGCCCTCACCGGTGACGTGCAGTTCATCGTGCTCGGCGCGGGGATCGCCGTGCTCGACCTCTTCCGGTACGTCAACGCGCCGCAGATGAAGCGGGTACGCGAGATCATCAGGGAGGCGAGGGCCGAGGCGGCCGAGCTGCGCGAGGCGGCCCGCGTCTGGAACCGGGAGCAGGCCGCGGTCGTCAGCGAGCCGGTCCTCATGGTGCCCCTCCCGAGCCTGGGAGAGGCGGACGACGGCGAGGTCGTCGACGACGACGACGCCGTGGAGCACGTCGTCACCGTGAGCCGCAGGCGTGGCCGCAACCGCACCTTCTCCAGGCGGCTCAACAGGTACCTCGCCCGCCGCCGCGTCCGCTCGCACCTGATCAGCGGCATCGAGTTCCACGCCGCGGTGTTCGTGGTCGCGCCCCTCGTCGGAGTGGCCGCGCTGGTGCCGGTGTCCGCCGTCGCCGGGGTGCTGCTGCTCGCCAACGAGATCTTCCTTGTCTACCGGATGTGGCTCTTCACGCGCAGGCACACCGTGTCCTCCCGGCAGGAGAGCCGAGAGCGCGTTCTCGTCTAAATTTTCGGGGGTTAGAACGAAATGTCCGATCGGCCCGTCTTTGTCGTCGGCTGCCCACGCTCCGGCACCACGATGCTGCAGCTTATGCTGCACTCCCACCCGCGCATGGCCGTGCCGCCCGAGACGCGGTACCTGGTGCCCGCCTACGTTCGCCGCCGCTCGTTCGGCGACATGCGCCTCGCACAGCGCCGCGCCGCCCTCGCGGAGTGGATCGCGACCGACCGCACCACGAAGTTCAAGGAACTCAAGATCGACAAGGACGAGTTCATCCGTCAGGCGATCGAGGGTCCCGGCTCGCTCGGCTCGGTCATCGGCACGACGTTCCGCATGTACGCCGAGCGGTTCGGCAAGCCGCGCTGGGGCGACAAGCGGCCCAGCTACGTCAAGCAGGTCGAGATCCTGCGCAGGCTCTTCCCCGACGCCCAGTTCATCCACCTCATCAGGGACGGCCGCGACTGCGTCTCCTCGCTGAAGGAGATGCCCTGGTACACCCTCAACTCCTTCCACGCCATCACCACCTGGGCCGAGGCCATCGACGCGGGCGTCAAGCTGCGGCGCACGCTGCCCGCCGACACCTACTACGAGCTGCGGTACGAGGACCTGACCGACGACCCCTCGACCGAGCTGAAGAAGCTCTGCCTCTTCCTGGAGGAGGACTTCGACCCGGCGATGGTCTCGCCGCGCGAGGCGGCCAGCGTGGCCGTACCCGTCCACAAGGTCTGGCACAGCAACACCCACGGCGACGTGACCCGCTCGCGCGTGGGCAGCTGGGCCAACCGGCTGGAGGACTGGGAGATCTCGCTCGCCGAGCAGGTCCTCGGGGATCGGCTGATGGCCAACGGGTACGAGCTCAGCGGCGCGCCCGCGCCCTCGAAGGAGCACTTGGCGACCCTCCAGCGCACCATGCAGAAGCGCCGCGCCGCCCGTACGCGCAAGCGCCTGCGCGACCGCTTCCAGCGGCTGCGCGAGCCGGGACCGGTCGCGGCCCTGCTCACCTCGCGCCAGCGGGAGCTGGCCGGTCTGCCGCCGCAACAGGCCACCGGATCCTCGGAGAAGGCCCGCGCCGACGTCAGCGGGTGACGTGGGCGAAGAGGGTCTCCCACGCGTCCAGCACACGGTCGAGGCGGAACGCCTCAGCCCCGGCGCGGGCGGCGGCGCCGAGCCGCCGCCGCTCACGGGAGGAGCCGGTGAGCCGGCCGAGCTCCAGCGCGAACGCGCGGGTGTCGCCGGGCGGGACGAGCACCGGGCCCGCCGCCCGGACCCCGCCCGACACGTCGAACGCCACCGCGGGCACCCCGTGGGCCGCGGCCTCCAGCAGCGCCAGCGGCAGCCCCTCGTGCTCGCTGGTCACCGCCACCAGCGAGGCCGCCAGGTACTCCGCCGGCATCAGCTCGGCGGGCACCCGCCCCCTGAACACCACCCGGTCCGCCGCCCCCTCGCGGGCCGCGTGCGCGCGCAGCCGGTCCAGCTCGGAGCCGTCGCCCACAAGGTGCAGCTCCCACGGCCGCGGCGCGCCGGAGGCGGCGAACGCGCTGATCAGCCGGTCGAACCGCTTGACCCCTTCCAGCCGCCCCACGCCCAGCACCCGGGGCGCCTCCAGCGGGGAGACCTCCTCGGGCCAGGCGGGCAACGGGTTCGGCAGCGACCACGCGTTGGGCAGCAGCGCGTTCTCGGAGAAGCGCCAGGCGTCGTCCTCGCTGAGGAAGACCGCCTGGTCCAGCTCCGGGTAGTGCCTGCGGATGGAGCTCAGGTGCCAGCAGCCGCCGGCGTGCTCGTACGAGCCGTGGTACTGGCCGATGGAGCGGAGCGACGCGGGCAGCAGCGGCGCCAGCCGGGCCACCACGCTCGGCGAGGTCAGCACCGCGAACCCGGGTGAGGCGGCCCGCAGCAGCCGGGCCAGGCGGCGGTCGGCGCGCGCCCGCGCCGTCCGGCCCGCCCGGCCGGCCGGGGCGCGGCCGACCACGTGCCGCCGGTAGCGCGGCTCGGCCACGTACCGGAACGGCGCGGCGGAGCGGTGCAGCCCGACCACCCGGACCGCGTGGCCGCGCTCGGCCAGGCCCTGCGCGAGGGTGTGCGTGACCCGCTGGATCCCGCCCAGCGTGTCGGCGTCCAGGCACGCGAAGACGACGTTCACGCCGCCCTCTTCCCTTTCACGTGCTTCCCTTCCACGTGCTTCCCTTCCATGGGGGAGTCGCCGAAGAAGGCCGTCACGACCCGCGCCGAGGCGTCGCCGCGCTCCTCGGCGCACCACAGGGCGCGGAAGGCCGCGTACCGGCGCGCGTAGGAGGCGTGGACGGCGGGCAGGTCGCGCAGCCGGTCGATGAGCTCCCCGGTCGTCCGCACGCACGGGCCCGGGGCGATCGCCGGCAGGTCGTGGTAGACGCCGCGCTCACGCAGCCGGTAGTCGTCCCAGTCGTCGATGAGGAACAGCATCGGCCTGCCGGTGATCGCGTAGTCGCACATCACCGAGGAGTAGTCCGTCAGCAGCGCGTCGGAGGCCAGCATCAGGTCGTTGACCTCGGGGTACGTCCCGGCCGGCCGGACGAAGTGCCGCAGGTGCCCGGGCACCGTGTACCGCTCGACCGGGTGGGTGCGCAGCACCACGACCCACTCGCCGGCCAGCTCCTCGGCCATCAGCTCCAGGTCGGCCCGGACCGACGCGCCTTCGCCCTTGGCGCTGTCGCGGTAGGTGGGCGCGTACAGCAGGATTTTGCGATCCGGCGGGATCTCCAGCCGGGCGCGGACGTCGGTCCCGGACACCCCGTGGACCAGCGCGTCGCAGCGCGGCGTGCCGTACCTGAGGATGGGGCCGGTGTAGCCGTTGGCGCCGGCGAACAGCCGCGAGAACTCCTCGCTGGGCGAGACGAGCGCGTCCCAGCGGGCGACGGCGGCGCGCCACACCTCGCGCGGCCGGTCGAAGTCGGCGCGCAGGTCGGGCGCGTCGAAGCCGATCGACTTGATGCCCTGGCCGTGCCAGGTCTGCAGGTAACGGGTGCCGCGCGGCTTCGGGTAGTCGAGGGGGAAGCCGTGGCTGTCCACCCAGATCCCGGCGCGGGCCAGCGTCCAGACGTAGCGCCAGCTCCCGCGGCGCACCGAGCGGGCCCCGGCGGGTACGTCGCCACGGCCCCGGGCCACCGACCACACGGTCTCGACGGGCAGGCCGCGCCGCCTCATCTCGTCGTGGACGGCGCGCGGGCTGCCGGTGCAGCCCTTGCCGACGTCCGACTCGAACAGCGCGAGGTCCCGGCGCGGGCGCAGGACGCTGATCAGCACACGGTACGCGAGCAGCTTGTGGCGCGGCCGGCCGGCGATCCTGATCGCTCTGCGGGCGAGCCGGCGCGGCAGCGAGCGAAGGCTCGGACGCTCGCGGACCCGCAGGTACGCCGCGTGGCCGGACGGTTCGAGCCGTACCCGGGGCAGCTCGACGGGCTCCGCGCCGGGGTGGAGCATGAGCCGGTCGGAGGTGGTGTGGCCGGTCGCGACGCTGGTGAAGGCGATCCTCGGCTCGCAGCCCCGCCGCACCGTGAAGGCCACCTCGGTGGTGTAGCCGCCTTCGCCGGACGGCAGCGGCCGGATGGGGACGCTCTCGCCGCCGAGCCGCGGGCGCGCCCGCCACTCCGGCGGCAGCGCGCCGAACGGGTCGTACGTGCGCACGGTCATGCGGACCCGCTCGCCGTCGGCGGACAGCTCCGTCACCTCGTGCCGCAGCCGGCTGGCGCTGAAGGGCAGCTCGGCCAGCCGCAGCGAGGTGATGTCCATGCCGGGGGAGACCGTGGTGCCCCAGTACGTGCGCCCGCCGGCCCGGACCGCGGCGCGCGGCGGGGCGTGGTCGCCGGTCAGCGAGGCGGCGGCCACCAGCAGGTCGTCGATCCGGTCCGTCAGGATCAGCTGGCAGCACACCCGCATCATGGGGTCGAGCCGGTCGACCGCCTCGGCCGGAATCCGCTCCAGGTACGGCCGGACGAGCGCGGCGAACTCCTTGGCCCACACCCGGTCGCGCCGGGGCAGCGGGTTGAGGTAGACACGCAGGTCCTGGCGCAGGAACCGCTCCTGCCGGTCCGGCACCAGATCGTCCACGCCGTATCGGCGCAGCACGTCGTCGCTGCGCCAGGCGGCGACGAGCCGGTGGCGCACGTTCTCCATCGCCTCGATGCGGAGCGAGATGGAGGACCCGCCGCGCGCCCGGTGCCACAGGTAGACGGGCCACGGGACGACGGCGAAGCGGCGGGAGACGGCGTACGCCTCGGTGGCGAAGACGTGGTCCTCGTAGTGGATGTCCTCGGGGAAGCGCAGCCGGTGCTCATCCAGGAACGACATCCGGTAGAGCTTGTTGGTGGTGAACGAGTCGAGGAAGAGCCGGGGCTCCTTGCGGATGCCCTCCACGACCCTCCGCCGGGCGAACAGCTCGGGGTAGTAGGGCTCCGACCGGCCGTTCCACTCGTACAGGCGGGAGATCTGGCCGGAGACGAAGTCCGCGCCGGTGCGCTCGATCTCGGTGAGCAGGCTCTTGCAGGCGTGCCGGGGCAGCTCGTCGTCGCTGTCGAGGAACATGACGTACGGCGAGGCCGCGGCGTCGAGCCCGTCGTTGCGGGGCGCGCCGCAGCCGCCGCTGTTCAGCCCCCGGCGCAGGTGGCGCACGCGGGAGTCGGCCCGTACGAGGTCCGCGGCCACGTCAGGGGTGGCGTCCGTGCTCGCGTCGTCCACGATGATCACTTCGAGGTCGCGCAGCGTCTGGCCGAGGACCGATCGCACGGCCCTGGGCAGGCGGGCCGCGTCGTTGTAGGTGATCACGACGACCGTGCAGTCCGGCATGCCGGCTCCCCCCGCGAGTGCGTCACGTGGGGAGGGGATTCCCGAACTTCAGTGCACCTTGTCCCGTTTTAGGGTGATTTTGCGGTATCTATCGCATTAGCCGCCTGATCAGCCAGGCCGCGAACGCCAGCGCCAGCAGGACGCCCGCGACGGGCGCGAGCCGCTTCAGCAGCGGGGCGCCGGCGAGCTCCAGCAGGTCCAGGGCCTCCTCGGCCGGCGGCTTCTCGCCCACCGCCTCCTCGGCCGGCGCCTGCGGGGCCGGCGCCTGCGGGGCCGGCGCCTGCGCGGCCGGTGCCTGCGGGGCCGGTGCGGCGGGCGGCTCGTGGGAGGGCTCGGCCAGCAGGTCGGCCAGGTTGCCCGCGAACCGGTCGATCAGCCGCCCGCCCACCTCCGTCATGACCCCGCGCCCGAACTGCGCGGGCCGCCCGGTCACGTGGAACGACGTCTCCACCGCCACGGCCGTCGTGCCGGCCGCGGCCGCGGTCAGCCGGGCCCGCACGGTGGCCGAGGCCGTGCCGGGCCCGCGCGCTTCCTTGCCCGACGCCTGCATCGTCAGCGTGTGGGAGTCCTTGTCCACGTCCTCGAACCGGGCCGAGCCGCGGTAGGTCACGGTGATGGGCCCCACCTTGACCTTCATCCTGCCGGTGAACTCGTCACCCTCGACCGCGTCGAGCGACGCCCCGGGAAGGCACGGCGCCACGCGCTCGACGTCGAGCAGCACCGCCCACGCCTGCTCGACCGGGACCGGGACGGTGAACTCGTGCTCGAACCGCATCGCCATCGGATCGCTCCTCACCATCGACACTACGTCCGAGAGGGGCGCCCCGGAAGGGACGCCCGCCCGCGTCAGGGCACCCCGGCGGCCTTGCCGACCGCGCGGTAGGTCAGCACCTTGGCCAGGTGCCTGCGGTAGTCCGGCTGCGCGTGCAGGTCGGCCGGAGGCGAGGTGCCCTCCGCCGCCGCCTCGCACGCCGCCCGTACCCGGTCGCCGAGCTCCACGCCCCGCAGCGCCTCCTCGGCCGCGTGCGCCCGGACCGGCGTCGAGCCCATGTTCGTCAGGCCGATCCGGGCCTCCTGGATCGCCCCGTCGGAGCGTTTGACGGCCGCGGCCACGCCGACGATCGCCCACGCCTGCGCGGTCCGGTGGAACTTCTCGTAGTGGTAGCCCCAGCCCTCGCCGAGCTTCGGGATCCGCAGCCCGGCCAGGATCTCGCCCGGACGCAGCGACGACTCCAGGTAGTCCACGAAGAACTCCGCGGCCGGGATGTCCCGCTCGCCCCCCTCCGACCGGGCCACGAACACCCCGTCCAGCGCCAGCACCACGGCCGGCAGGTCACCGGCCGGGTCGCAGTGCGCCAGCGAGCCGCCGAAGGTGCCGCGGTGCCGCACGGCGGGGTCGGCCACCGTCGCGGTGGCCATCGCCACCAGCGGGCAGGCCGCGCCCACCACGGGCGAGCGCATCACCTCGTCGTGCGTGGTCATCGCGCCGATGTGGACGTGGTCGCCGCGGTCCTCGACGCCCGACAGCTCGGGCAACCGGCCGACGTCGACCAGCGTCGTCGGGTACGACAGCCGCAACCGCAGCAGCGGCAGCAGCGACTGCCCGCCCGCCAGCACCTTGGCGTCCTCGTCGGCGGCGAGCGCCCGGCACGCCTCCTCCAGCGAGCCGGCGCGCACGTAGTCGAACTGCGCAGGGATCATGACCGTGCTCCTTCCCGGGACCCCCGCACCGCCCGCCAGACGCGCTCCGGCGTGCAGGGCATCCGTACGTCGTCGATCCCGCGCGGGCGCAGCGCGTCCACGACCGCGTTGACCACGGCCGGCGTGGAGGCGATGGTGCCGGCCTCGCCCACGCCCTTGACGCCGAGCGGGTTGCCCGTGGCGGGCGTCTCGGTGCGGTCCGTCGTGAAGGACGGCAGGTCGGCGGCCGACGGCAGCAGATAGTCGGCCATGGTCGTGGTCAGCAGGTTGCCCTCCACGTCGTACACCGCCTCCTCGAACAGCGCCTGCGCGACGCCCTGCGCGATGCCGCCGTGGATCTGGCCCTCGACGATCAGCGGGTTGACGACCTTGCCGACGTCGTCCACCGCCACGTATGACCGGATCTTCACCATGCCGGTCTCGGTGTCCACCTCGACCGCGCACAGGTGGGTGCCGTGCGGGAAGGAGTAGTTGTCCGGGTCGAACGTCGCGTCGGAGTCGAGCCGCGCCTCCACGCCCTCAGGCAGGTCGTGCGCCGTGAACGCGGCGAACGCCAGCTCCTGGATGGTTCGGCTCGCCCCGGTGCCCCGCACCCTGAACGCCCCGGCCTCGAACTCCAGATCGTCCGGCGAGCACTCCAGCAGGTGCGCGGCCAGCCGGCGGGCCTTGTCCTTGACCTTCTCGCACGCCCGGAGCACCGCCATGCCGCCGACGACCAGCGAGCGCGAGCCGTAGGTGTCCATGCCCTTGTGCGCGACGGCCGTGTCGCCGTGCAGCACCGTGATGTCCTCGAACGGCACGCCGAGCGCGTCGGCCACGATCTGGCTCCACGACGTCACGTGCCCCTGCCCGTGCGGCGAGGTGCCGGTGACGACCTCCACCTTGCCGGTGGGCAGCATGCGCACCGAGCCGTGCTCCCAGCCGCCGGCGCCGTAGTTGGCCATGCCGAGCATGCGCGACGGCGCCAGGCCGCACATCTCGGTGTAGGTGCTGACGCCGATGCCGAGCTGCACCGGGTCGCCCCTGTCGCGCCGGTCCGCCTGCTCGGCCCGCAGCTTGTCGTAGCCGAACAGCGCCATCGCCCGCTCCGTGGCCGCCTCGTAGTTGCCCGAGTCGTAGGTCAGCCCGGAGACCGTGGTGTACGGGAACTCGTCGTGCCTGATCCAGTTGCGCCGCCGCGCCTCCAGCGGGTCGATGCCCAGCTCGGCGGCCAGCTCGTCCATGACGCGCTCGATGGCGTACGTGGCCTCCGGACGGCCCGCGCCCCGGTAGGCGTCGGTCGGCATCTTCGTGGTGAAGACGCCCGTGCAGGTGAACTCGTAGGCGTCCATCTTGTAGATCCCGTTGAACATCGACGCGCCCAGCATCGGCACCCCTGGGGTGACCAGCATGAGGTAGGCGCCCATGTCGGCCAGCAGCTCCACCCGGAGCCCCCTGATGCGACCGTCGGCCTCGGCCGCCAGCCGGATGTGCTGGATCTGGTCGCGGCCGTGGTGGACGGTCAGGTTGCCCTCGGAGCGCGACTCGCTCCACTTGACCGGCCGGCCGAGCCGGCGCGTCAGCAGCAGGCACAGCACCTCCTCGGCGGTGACCTGGAGCTTCGAGCCGAACCCGCCGCCCACGTCCGGCGCGATGACCCGCAGCCGGTGCTCGGGGATGCCGGTCGTGACCGCCAGCATGACCCGCAGCACATGCGGGATCTGCGTGGACGACCAGAGCGTGAACGTGTCGCCGTCGGTGCTCGCGAGCACCGCGCGGGGCTCCATCGCGCTCGGGATCAGCCGCTGCTGGACGTACGTCCGGTCGATGACCACCGGGGCGTCCCGGAACGCGGCCTCCACGTCACCCGAGGTGATCCTGGCACTGAACGCCTTGTTGCCGCCCTCGTGCACCTTCGGGCTGTCCGGGGTAAGCGCGTCGCGCATGTCCGTGACGGCAGGCAGCGGCTCGTAGTCGATCTCGATCGCCTCCAGCGCGTCCGCCGCCCGGTAGCGGTCGACGGCCACCACGCAGGCGACGGCCTCGCCGGCGTACCTCACCTCCGACACCGCCATCGGCGGGTGGTCGGGGATCACGATGTCCTCGCTCACCGGCCACGCGCACGGCAGGCTGCCCTGCTCGGCCGCGAAGTCCTCGCCGCTGAAGGCGGCCAGCACCCCGGGGAGCCCGCGCGCGCCCGACACGTCCACCCGGGTGATCCTGGCGTGCGCCATCGGGCTGCGCAGGAACATGACCTGCACCATCCCCGGCTGCTGGAGGTTGTCGGTCCACCGGGTGTGCCCGGTGAGCAGCCGGGCGTCCTCCTTGCGCCGCCGGGCCCGGCCGACCTCCCTGCCGCCGACCGGCTCCGAGATCTGCCCGCTCTCCGCGATCTGCTCGCCGACCAGGCCGGGGTCCAGCTCGGTCATGGCGTCCTCACCGCCTGCCCCATCTCCTGGGCGCCCCGCCGCACCGCGCGCACGATGGTGCAGTAGCCGGTGCACCGGCACAGGTTGCCCTCCAGGCCGTGCCTGATGGTCTCCTCCGAGGGGTCGGGATCGTCCCTGAGGAGGTCGATCGCGGCCATGACCATGCCCGGCGTGCAGTAGCCGCACTGCAGCGCGTGCTCCTCGTGGAAGGCCCGCTGCATCGGGTGCATGGACCCGGCCGAGCCGAGTCCCTCGATCGTGACGACGTCGCAGCCGTCGGCCTGGACGGCGAGCACGGAGCAGCTCTTGACGCTCCTGCCGTCCAGCGTCACGGTGCAGGCGCCGCAGTTGCTGGTGTCACAGCCGATGGGGGTGCCGGTCTTACCCAGCCGCTCTCGCAGGAGGTGGACGAGGAGGAGCCGTGGCTCCACGTCCTCCTCGTACCTGACCCCATCGACGGTGATGGTGATGCGGGGCATACGTCCTCCCTCGAAGCAGGGGGGAATAAGTGGATAGTTGCCAAATTACGCCGAGGTTTTTCCCGGTCAAGGGTTCTGTACCCCGCACCACCCGTACGCCCCAGGCGATCGCTCAGCGGCCCCGCACCACTCGGGCGACCACCGCGACCAGGCCCGAGAAGCCCAGCCCCACCACGACCAGCCCCACCAGCGCCAGCGGATCCTTCAGCGAGCCCGTCAGCACCAGCACGCCGAGCGCCACGAACAGCATGCCGCTGAGCAGCGCCATCCAGTCCGTACGGTGGGTCCGGCGGGCGGGCTCCATCTCCTCGCCCGGCTCACGCTCACGCGGCACGGCGCACCTCCATGTCCCCGACGCCGCCCCGCAGGTTCAGCACGATGGTGGACACCGCGTCCTTGGGGGTCGTGTCCGGCTCCAGCACCTTGTCGAAGCGGATGTCCATGCCGCCTCTGATCGACTGGTCGATCTGGATGTCGCCCACCTTGTTGCTCGCGTGCACCTCCACGCGTGCCTCCGGCGGCACGATCACGGTGAGCTCGCCGATGGAGACCCTCGCGTTCAGGGTCACGCTCGTGCCGGGCGTCATCTTCAGCTCCGACAGGTCCAGCCTGCCGTCGCCCAGCCCCACCTCGTACCCGTGGCTCGTCTCCGCGACCGTGAGAGGCGTCCACACGAAGTCGCCGACGTTGCGTGGCACGCCGCCCATCATCAGGCCGAACGCCAGCAGGACGGCCACGCCCGTGCCCACGGCGACCAGCCCGGCGCCGCGGCCCCACCAGGCAGCGACCAGCAGGCCGGCGCCGATCGTGACGAGCACGGCGCCGCCGACGAGGGCGGGGCTCACTGCCGTGCCCGAGCGGGCTTGGACGGCCACGGTGATCCCTCCAATGACGAAGGCCAGCAGCAAGGTGATGGGGCCGATGAACGACGGGGGCCGCCGCGGCCTGGGGGGCCGCCGCACGGGCCGGCCGTACAGGACGGGGTCGTAGGGGGAGTAGCCGGCGCGCCTGCGCGGGTCCAGCGGCTGGTACGGCCGGTCGCTCGGGTACGGGGGGCGTGGCTCGTAGGCGCCCTCGGGCCGGCGCGGGCCCGTCGCCTGGTGCGGGCCGCGCGGGGCGAAGGGTCCGCTCGGCGGCTGGTACGGGCCGCGGGGCGCGAACGGCTCACCTGACGGCGAAGGACTCGTGCCGCCCGTGAGACCTTGGTCGGCGTGGGCCGCCGCCGTCTCGGGGGGCGCCGTCTCCTGATGGGCCGCGGCCTCCGCCGGCTCCGGTTGCGGCGCGGGCGTCTCCCGGGTGTACGCGCGTGCCGCTCCCTGGGCGTACGTACGGGGAACGCCCTGCGCGGGCGGCCCCGTGGGGAACGGGCGGGCGGCGGGCGGGGCCGGCGGGTAGACCGGCGGCGGCGGGTAGGCGCCCGGCGTCGGACGGCGCTTGAGACGTTCCGGCATCGAGCGGAGCAGCCCGAGCAGGTCCACGCCCCTGGAGTGCGCCGCGAGGAGCGAGATCGCCAGCAGCAGCCCCACCACCAGCGTGCCGGTGTCGAGCCAGACCGTCGTCAGGTTGATCGCCAGGCCGAACCCGAGCACCGCCGTCAGCAGCGCCATCACGGTGTCGGCGTCGAAGTCACGGCGGGTCCACTGCTCGATGTAGCCGGGCCGGCCGTTCGGCTCCTTCATGAGCAGGAACGCCGCGATGTAGACGAACATGCCGATGCCCGAGCCGAACAGCAGCACCACGAAGGCCACGCGGAACACCACGGGGTCGATCCCCGTCTGCCGTCCCAGTCCGGCGCAGATGCCCAGCAGGAAGCGTCCCTCGGAGCTGCGGCGCAGCTCGCGGGGAGGCGCGGCGGGTGCCTTCGGCGGTGCCTCTGTCATGACACCATCGTGGCCCGGCGCGTGGCGCGCCGCATCCGGGACACCCCTGACGGGACCCGGGGGTCGTTCCCTGATGCCTCTTTCGCCCGCTCCGTGTGACGATGACGGTGTTATGGCTGACCAGAAGACTCTTGCCGAGCCCGGTGGCGATGCGCCCTACCGCCGGATGACGCGGCCCATGGAGGGCCGCCTCCTCGGAGGTGTGGCGCAGGGGCTCGCCGCGCAGCTGAAGCTGGATCCGGTCGTGATCCGGCTGACGTTCGTGCTGCTGACCGTGGTGGGCGGGGTCGGCGGAGTGGCCTACGCGGTGCTCTGGATGATCGCGCCGCGCGAGCCGTACGAGGGACCGCCGCCGGCCCGCGACTGGAGCCAGCTCGCCGCGTTCAGCGCGATCGGTGTGGCGCTGCTCGCGTTCGGCTGGCTGAGCGGCGCGTCCAAGGGCGGCATCGGCATGCTGCCGTTCGCGGTGGGCGGCATCGGCGCGCTCATCCTGTGGCAGCAGGCGGACCCGGAGCGGCGCAAGGGCTGGGTGAGCGGGGCCACCAAGAGCATTCGCGCCAACCGGGTGCGGACGCTGCTCGGCGTGGCGCTCGTGGTCGTCGGCGCGGTGGGCTTCCTGGCCGTCGAGGGCAGGCTGGCCGAGGCGCGGCCGGGGCTGCTGTTCACCGGGGTCGTGGTCGGCGGGCTCGCCGTGATCGCCGCGCCGTGGCTCGCGGGCCTGTGGAAGGAGCTCCAGCTCGAACGGCGTGAGCGCATCCGCCAGGAGGAGCGGGCCGAGGTGGCCGCGATGGTCCACGACTCGGTGCTGCACACGCTGACGCTGATCCAGCGGGTCGCGCACGACCAGCGCGAGGTGGTGCGCCTGGCCCGATCGCAGGAGCGCGACCTGCGCAACTGGCTGTACCAGCCGGCGCAGGACGCGGACGCCACGCTGGCCGCGGCCGTCCGCCGGATCGCCGCCGAGGAGGAGGACGCGCACGGCGTGGCCATCGAGGTCGTCTGCGTCGGCGACATGGAGCTCGACGCGGGCGGCAGGCTCGCCGCCATGCTGAAGGCGTCGCGGCAGGCGATGGTCAACGCGGCCAAGTACTCCGGAAGCTCTACCATCTCGGTGTACGCCGAAGTCGAGGGTGACGAGGCCACGATTTTCGTGAAGGATCGCGGTAAGGGGTTCGATCTGGACGCGATCCCCCTCGACAGGATGGGCATCAGGGAGTCCATCATCGGGAGGATGGAGCGCCATGGCGGGTCCGCCAGGGTGCGCACCGAGCCCGATGAGGGGACGGAAGTGATGCTGACGATGAAGGTCGCGAAGGACTGAAGCTGGTTGGCTCGCGAGGAAATGACTGAGGGTAGGCGGATGACGCGCGTACTGATCGTGGACGACCACCGGCTGTTCCGGTCGGGGGTGCGGGCCGAGCTGGGCGACTCGATCCAGGTGGTCGGCGAGGCTGAGGACGTCGAGACGGCGGTGAAGGCCATCGCCGAGCTCCAGCCCGACGTGGTCCTGCTCGACGTGCACATGCCGGGCGGCGGCGGGCAGGAGGTGCTGCGCCGGGTGCTCGGTTCGGGCTCGCAGGTGCGCTTCCTCGCGCTGTCGGTGTCGGACGCGGCCGAGGACGTGATCGGCGTGATCCGGGGCGGCGCGCGCGGCTACGTCACCAAGAACATCAGCGGCCGGGAGCTGACCGACGCGATCCGCCGGGTGGCCGACGGCGACGCGGTGTTCTCGCCGCGGCTGGCGGGGTTCGTGCTGGACGCGTTCGCCTCGTCGGAGGCGCCGTCGATCGACCCGGAGCTCGACTCGCTGACGCAGCGGGAGCGCGAGGTGCTGCGGCTGATCGCGCGCGGTTACGCGTACAAGGAGATCGCGAAGGAGCTGTTCATCTCGGTGAAGACGGTCGAGACGCACGTGTCGTCGGTGCTGCGCAAGCTGCAGCTGTCCAACCGGCACGAGCTGTCCCGCTGGGCCACCGCGCGCCGCCTCGTTTGATTCCTCTCTTAAGTCCGGGATTTCTGGCCTAAAAGGGCAGCGTTGGGGAAATTTCGGTATATGGGGAGGGATGTGCCGGTCGTCGTTTTCAGTCGGAACGACAGGCGGCAATATCGCGAAAAGGTACGACGATGCCTTGATGTCTTGGCCCAGATGCTCGGCGACTCCCGTTTCGAGGACCAGCGGCCACTGGCCGGCCTGGAGATCGAGCTCAATCTCGTCGACGCGGACGGCGAGCCCGCCATGTGCAACGCCGCCGTGCTCAAAGCCATCCAGCGGCCCGACTGGGCCACCGAGCTGGGCCAGTTCAACATCGAGATCAACATCGAGCCCCAGGACCTGGCCGGCGACGGCGCGGCCAGGCTGGAGGACGACGTCCGCGCCCGCCTCAACCACGCCGAGGAGCGCGCCGGCTCGCAGGGCGGCCACCTCGTCCTGATCGGCATCCTGCCCACGCTGCGCGAGCGGGACATCGGCGAGGGCACGCTGTCGGCCAACCCCCGCTACCGGCTGCTCAACGAGCAGATCTTCGCCGCCCGGGGCGAGGACCTGCACCTGTTCATCCAGGGCGTCGAGACCCTGGACACGCACGCCGACAGCATCACGCCCGAGGCCGCCTGCACCAGCGTGCAGCTCCACCTCCAGGTCGGCCCCGAGGCGTTCGCCGCCCACTGGAACGCCGCCCAGGCCATCGCCGGGGCACAGGTCGCGGTCGCCGCCAACTCGCCGTACCTGTTCGGCAAGGAGCTGCACCGCGAGACCAGGATCACCCTGTTCGAGCAGGCGACGGACACGCGGCCGGCCGAGCTGAAGACACAGGGCGTACGCCCGCGCGTGTGGTTCGGCGAGCGGTGGATCACCAGCGTCTTCGACCTGTTCGAGGAGAACGTCCGATACTTTCCGGCGCTGCTGCCGCTGTGCGAGCCGGAGGAGCCCAAGGACGTGCTGGCGCAGGGCCGCGTCCCCGAGCTGCCCGAGCTGACCCTGCACAACGGCACCATCTACCGCTGGAACCGGCCGGTGTACGCGGTGGTCGACGGCCGTCCGCACCTGCGGGTCGAGAACCGCGTGCTGCCCGCCGGCCCGTCCGTGGCCGACATCGCCGCCAACGCCGCGTTCTACTACGGCCTCATGCGCGTCCTGCCGTACATCGAGCGGCCCGTCTGGAGCCGGATGTCCTTCGCCGCCGCCGAGGAGAACCTCAACGCCGCCGCCCGGAGCGGCCTGGACGCCCGCCTGTACTGGCCGGGACTGGGCGAGGTGTCCGCGAGTGAGCTGATCCTGCGCCGCCTGCTCCCGATGGCGTACGAGGGGCTCGCCGCGTGGGGCGTGGACACGGCCGTCGCCGACCGGATGCTCGGGATCATCGAGGCGCGCTGCCTGACCGGGCGCACCGGGGCGAGCTGGCAGGTGGACAAGGTCAGCGCGCTGGGCGGCGACAGGCACGAGGCGCTGCGGCGTATGACGCTGGAGTACGCCCAGCACATGCACGCGAACGAACCCGTGCACACGTGGGAAGTCTGACCGCGAATGAACCCGTGCGCGCGTGGGAAGTGTGACCGCGTGACACGCCCCCTCGCGCTGGCCCTCGCGCTCCTGCTGTCCTGCGGACTGGTCTCCGCGTGCGGGCTGACGACCGCCCCGTCGCGGAACGTCCAGGGCGACGACAGCTTCGAGAGCGACGTGCGGGCGGCCCGGTCCCTGACGGAGTCGTTCTGGCAGCAGCGGTTCGCCGCCGCCGGCCGCACCTACCAGCCCATCACCCGCTTCATCCCGTACTCGGGGCGGTCCGGGCCGAGCTGCGCCGGGGAGCCCGCCGTGCCGCAGAACGCCTTCTACTGCCCGGACGGCCACTTCATCGCCTACGACCGGGACTGGCTGGAGGGACTCTGGAACAACATGGGCGACGGGTCGGTGTACCTGATCATCCCGCACGAGTTCGGGCACGCGGTGCAGGCCCAGCTCCAGTCCAGTTTCCGGCTCAACATCCAGGCGGAGCTGCAGGCCGACTGCTACGCGGGCGGCACCCTGTCGGGCCTGGTCTCCTCGGGCGCGCTGCGGGCGGAGCCGGGCGACGAGGACGAGCTGCTGCTCAACCTGGAGGCGGCGGGTGACCCGACCGACGACTGGCTCGACCCGGCCGCCCACGGCACGGCCGCGCAACGCCAGCGCTCCTTCGCGACGGGGTACAACGGGGGCGTCGACGCCTGCTGAGGATGTAGGCGAAGGTCAACCCACAGGATGATGCGATCGATCATGTACCCGGCATACCGTGGGCGCCATGCCATTGGAGGAGACCGGCTGGCTGCGCGGGGGCGCCTGCAGATCCAGCGATCCTGAG
This sequence comes from Nonomuraea sp. 3-1Str, assembly GCF_031570565.1. Classification (NCBI taxonomy): domain Bacteria; kingdom Bacillati; phylum Actinomycetota; class Actinomycetes; order Streptosporangiales; family Streptosporangiaceae; genus Nonomuraea; species Nonomuraea sp. 3-1Str. The sequence goes on along the minus strand of NZ_JALHBK010000003.1, from coordinate 301,735 downwards.
CTCTTCTTCCCGCTGGCGCCCTCAGCCGCCCAGGAGCGACGCGCCAAGGCGGTGTGCGCCCGCTGCGAGGTCCTGTCCGAGTGTCGGGCCTACGCCATACGGGCGGGGGAGACGGAGGGCATCTGGGGCGGTCTCACCCCCGAGGAACGCCGCCGCTCCCGCTTCCCCGCCGGCTGGCGCACCCGCGCCACCGCCTGACCCGCGCCGCCGCCCGACCCGCGCCACCTCCCTACACGTGTCACCTCCCGACCCGCGCCACCGCCTGACACGTGCCACCGCCTGACACCGTGCGGGCGGGACGTAGCCTGCAGGGATGCTGATCGCGTCGATCGTCGTGCTGGCCGCGGCCAACGTGCTGAACAACCGGGTCGCCCCCCGCCTGGCGCCCCTGACCTCCACCGCCGCCACCGCCGCGCTGGTCGCGATGGCGCGCCGGTCCGGGGCCTCCTGGGCCGAGCTGGGGTTCGAGCATCCGCGCCGGGGCGCCCTGACCGGCGCCGTCCTGGCCGCGGGCGTGGCGGTCGTCTACACGGCCGGCGTCGCCGTGCCCCGTACCAGGCCGCTGTTCCAGGACGAGCGGGCCCTGTCGCTCACGCCGGCCCGCGCCCTGGAGGAGGCCCTGCTCCAGGTGCCGGTCGGCACGGTGCTGCTGGAGGAGGCCGGGTTCAGGGGCGCTCTGTACGGCATGCTCCGCCGCGACCACGGCACGGCGGCGGCCACGGCGGTCTCGTCGGCGCTGTTCGGGCTCTGGCACGTGCTGCCCGCGATCGACATGGCCCGCGCCAACCCGGCCCTCGGCGCGCTCACGGCGGGGGAGCGGCCTGGGCGGCTCGACACGGCGCGGGTGGTGGCGGGCAGCGTGGTGTCGACGGGCGTCGCCGGAGTGCTGTTCTGCGAGCTGCGCCGCCGGGCCGGTCTGCTGGCGCCGTCCATGCTGCACACGGCGACCAACTCATTGGGCTACCTGTTCGCCCGCCTCGCAGGACGGCGCCGATCGGCGATTTCACCTGAGGGGTGAGAATCCTCCACCGGTGTCACAGGGGTGCTGAAACGGCCGGCCGCGATGCCCTAGCGTCTCCGCGACGCCTTTCCGTGCCCGTGCATTCACGGTGAGTGCGTATATCAAGATCACGATCTGTGATATACCCTGGAGGTAGCGGAGGTGATGTCCCTTGCGTACGGTGATCGATATCGACAAGGAGCTCCTGGAGATAGCCCAGGAGGAGTTGGGCACGAAGAACATGAAGGAGACGGTCCACGCCGCCCTGACGGAGATCGCCGAAAGGGCAAAGCGGCGCGAAGCATTCGAATACTGGACCTCGAAGGACAATACGGATCTACTGGATCCGGAGCTCATGAAGCGTGCGTGGTAGCCACCGGCGTGGTCTACCTGATCGACAAGAGCGCTCTGGCGCGGATGCCCCGCCCCGCCGTCGCGCGGGCGCTGGAGCCGCTCATGCTCGACAAGATGCTGGCCGTCTGCACGGTCACGCAACTCGAGGTCCTCTTCAGCGCTCGCGATCCGGCCGGATATGAGCTCGATGCTCAGCACCTCCGCGACGACTTCCGCCACCTGCCCGTCAACGCGGATGTGGAGATCCGCGCGCTGCACGTGCAGGCCATGCTGGCGCGCAGGTCGCAGCACAGGGGCGTGGGCGCGAACGACCTGCTGATCGCGGCCTGTGCCGAGGTGCACGGTGCCACGATCCTGCACTACGACCGGGACTTCGACGTCATCGCCGAGGTCACCGGGCAGCCGTCGCTCTGGGTCGTGCCGCCCGGGTCCGTGTCGTAGGCCGGCTCACGGTGCCGCTCCGCGCCGTGCGGATCCACGTCCGCGTGGTCATGGCTCTCGCCCGGGGGCGGGAGCCATGAGCGTCAGGCCGTCTGGACGACCTGGAAGCCCTCCGCGTAGCGGCCCTCGCCGAAGCCGGCCCGCTTCCCCCACGAGGCGAAGCGTTCCTTGACGAAGTCGGCGAAGCCCTCCACGTGCGCCACCTGGCTGACGTGCGACTGGAGCGCCGTCAGCTTGCGGTCGATGGCGTCCGTCACGTCCACCCAGTGGTCCGGCGTCGAGCCGCCCGTCAGCCACACCTCGCGCACGGTCCACGCCTCCAGCCCCTCCTCCGTCAGCAGCTCGGGGAACGCGTACGGGTTGCGGGCGTCCGGATAGACCGCGTCGAGGGCGGAGCCGCCGACCGCGCGATGGTCGGGGTGGCTGGGCGCGATGAACTGGTAGTTGCGGTCGGGGTGGTGGGTGATCACCAGGTCGGGGCGTACCTGGCGGATGACGCGCGCGATGTCCCGCCTGAGGTCCAGCGACGGGACCACGGTGCCGTCGGAGTAGCCGAGGAAGCGCACGTCCGTGACGCCCACGGCCTTGGCGGCCGCCGTCTGCTCGGCCCGGCGCAGCTCCGCCATGCCGGAGTTGTCCAGCTCCCGCTCGTTGCCTCCGGCGTCGCCGTCCGTCACGACCAGGTAGGTCACCTCGACGCCCCTGTCGCCGAACAGCGCCACGGTGCCCGCCGCGCCGAAGTCGACGTCGTCGGGGTGCGCCGTGACGGTGAGCACCCGGTTGATCTCGCTCTCGGCCAGCATGGTCGTCCTCTCCCATTCCGATCTCTCCCGCGCGGCCGATCACCCGCGTGATCACCGCGGGGCCGATCCTGCCGTACGGCCGACGGTCCCAGGATCTCCCCTCCCGTGACAACCGGCGGTCCGGGGCCGTCATTCCGGGCGCCGTTTGTCGGCGGGGAGTCATAACCTAGGTGGGTGCCGACCCACGTCTCTGTTGACCACCCCTTGCTCGACGGCCTCAACCCGCAGCAGCGCGAGGCCGTGATCCATCACGGCAGCCCGCTGCTGATCGTGGCGGGGGCGGGGTCGGGCAAGACGCGGGTGCTGACCCACCGCATCGCCTACCTGCTCGCCGAGCGCGAGGTCCACCCGGGCGAGATCCTCGCGATCACCTTCACCAACAAGGCCGCCCGCGAGATGAAGGAGCGCGTCGACAAGCTGGTCGGCCCGCGCTCCAAGGCGATGTGGGTGATGACCTTCCACAGCGCCTGCATGCGGATCCTGCGCCGCGAGGCCAAGCGGCTCGGCTTCCCCTCCAGCTTCTCGATCTACGACCAGGCCGACTCGCAGCGGCTCATGGCGATGGTCTGCCGCGAGATGGACCTCGATCCGAAGCGCTACCCGCCGCGGTCGTTCTCGGCGCAGGTGAGCAACTTCAAGAACGAGCTGGTCGACTACGAGACCGCGTCCGACAGGGCGGGCTCCCACCTGGAGAAGGTCCTCGCCCAGGCGTACAGGAGCTACCAGCTCAAGCTCACCGAGGCCGGCGCGATGGACTTCGACGACATCATCATGAACACGGTGACGCTCTTCCAGCTCTTCCCCGAGGTGGCCGAGCACTACCGGATGCGGTTCAGGCACGTCATGGTGGACGAGTACCAGGACACCAATCACGCCCAGTACATCCTGATCAGGGAGCTGGTGGGCCGGCCCGAGCTGCGCACCACCGACGGTGAGCTGGTCAGGTCGGGCGCCGACCAGTCGGAGCTGTGCGTCGTCGGCGACGCCGACCAGTCGATCTACGCCTTCCGCGGCGCGACGATCCGCAACATCCTGGAGTTCGAGCGCGACTACCCCGACGCCCGCACGATCCTGCTGGAGCAGAACTACCGCTCCACCCAGAACATCCTGGCCGCCGCCAACGCGGTCATCTCCCGCAACGAGTCGCGCAAGCCGAAGAACCTCTGGTCCGACCAGGGCGACGGCCCCAAGATCGTCGGGTACGTCGCCGACAACGAGCACGACGAGGCCATGTTCGTCGCCCAGGAGGTCGACCGGCTCACCGACGAGGAGGGCGTCAGGGCGGGCGACGTCGCCGTGTTCTACCGCACCAACGCGGCCTCCCGGGTGTTCGAGGAGATCTTCATCCGCACCGGCCTGCCGTACAAGGTGGTCGGGGGGGTGCGCTTCTACGAGCGCAAGGAGGTCAAGGACCTGCTGGCCTACCTGCGGGTGCTGGCCAACCCGGCCGACGTGGTGTCACTGCGGCGCATCCTCAACGTGCCCAAGCGCGGCATCGGCGACCGGGCCGAGGCGATGATCGAGGCGTTCGCCGCGCGGGAGCGCGTCACGTTCTGGGAGGGGCTGCGCCGGGCCGACGAGGCGCCGGGCATGGCCACCCGCTCGCTCAACGCGGTGCGCGACTTCGTCGCCATGCTGGAGGAGCTGATCGCCAAGGCCGAGGGCGTGCCGCCGTCCGCGCTGGCGGAGGAGGTGCTGGTCGCCACCGGCTACCGCGCCGAGCTGGAGGCGTCGGAGGACCCGCAGGACGAGTCCCGCCTGGAGAACCTCAACGAGCTGATCTCGGTCGCCTCCGAGTTCGAGGAGGCCAACCCCGAGGGCACGCTGGTCGAGTTCCTGGAGCAGGTGTCGCTGGTGGCCGACGCGGACCAGATCCCCGACGCCGACGGCGGCCAGGGGGTGGTGACGCTGATGACCCTGCACACCGCCAAGGGGCTGGAGTTCCCGGTCGTGTTCCTGACGGCGATGGAGGACGGCGTCTTCCCGCACGTGCGCTCGCTGGGCGAGCCGAAGGAGCTGGAGGAGGAGCGCCGGCTGGCCTACGTCGGCATCACCCGGGCGCAGAAGCGCCTGTACCTCACCCGGGCGGCGGTGCGCAGCTCGTGGGGCGCGCCGTCGTTCAACCCGGCGTCGCGGTTCGTCAGCGAGGTGCCGGGGCAGCTCATGGACTGGCGCACGCCGCCGGAGAAGACGGCCTGGAATGCCGCGACGCGCCGCGAGCCGGCCGCGCCCGCCACGCCGAAGAAGGGCGGCCGGGCCGTCCCGTCGCTGACCCCCGGCGACCGGGTGTCGCACGACGCGTTCGGGCTCGGGACCGTGGTGTCGGTGGACGGGCAGGCGGAGAAGACCAAGGTGAAGATCGACTTCGGGAGCGGGGGCGAGAAGACCCTTCTGCTCGCGTACGCGCCGCTGGAGAAGCTCTGAGCGAGATTCCGGGAGCAGGTGCGCGGATGATGCCCGCGCAGGATCTGTAGGGCCTTTCCCGGAAACGGGTTGCCGCTCCGGCAGGCGGCGTGACGGCGGTACCGGTCAGGACATCCACGGTGACCGCCGTCGCGCCGCCGCCGCGTTCGTACCGGCCTTGGCGGCGCACCCCTGCGGCCCAAAGTACACTTTACCTCTAGGTAATATCGGCAATCGGTGAAGGCGGCCAGTGGCCTGCGCCAACGCGATAAGGCACACCCAGAGGAGGATGTCATGTCTTCAGGGGATAACTCCACTCCGTCACCTTCGCCCACGCCGTCGTCCACGGCCACGACGTCGCCGACGCCCACCCCAAGCCCGACGACGCCCAGCCCGTCCGGCACGCCCACCCCCACGCCAAGCCCGACGGACCCAAGCCCCACGGCCACGCCCAGTCCGACGACACCGAGCCCGACGACACCGAGTCCGTCCGGCACGCCCACGCCGAGCCCGTCCGGCACACCCACGCCGAGCCCCACGACTCCGAGCCCCGCACCGACGCCGACCGGAGCGCCTCCCGCGTGGCCGGCTCCCTCCGCTTCCCCGTCGGTCACCCCCGGCACCACCTCCCCGCCGTTCGATCCGTCGCCGGCCTCGCCGAGCCATGGGACCCCGGCCATGCCGCCGACCGACTTCTACGGAAGCAACTTCACGAAGGCGGCCGGCGCGTTCGTCACCGAGCACGACGACCTCGCGGGGGACACCCGCCGGATTCTCGACGCCATCGCCGCGCTGGGTGACTTCGCCGGCACGGACGACACGGCGAAGACGTTCAGGCAGGGCTATTCCACCGCGCTGAAGAAAGTATCGACGTACGTCAACGCGCTGAGCGACGTCTATCCGGAGATCGCCGAAAGGCTGGCCGGTATGAGGACCACCTTCGACGTCGCGAACTGGGCCGTCATCGAATCCCTGCCAAAAGTGTCCGACCCGCCGAAGTTCTCGGAGTCGGACGGGAAGCTCAAGCCCTGACGTTTCTTGGAGACCTGATGACCACACCGGACGACGGCGCCCCCTTCCTCGACGAAGAGATGAGCCGCTTTCTCTCCCAATTCCAGGCCGACACCGCGCCGCTGGAAGAATTGCGGGAAAGGCTCGATGCCATTCGCGGCCGCGGCGAGGCGGCCGACGGCCTGGTGCGGGCCGAGGTGTTGCCGAGCGGCGCGCTCGGCAGCCTGCGGATCGACCCGCGGGCGATGCGGCTCGGCGCGGACGCGCTGGCGGAGGCCGTGCTCGCCGCCGCGAACGACGCCACCGCGGATCTGACCGCGCAGATGGCGGGATTGATGACGGACGGCCTGAACCCGTTCGCCGACGAGATCAGGCGCTTCGACCAGGACTGACTACCTGGCCACTGCCGGGTAATACCCGCGCCAGCGCCTGAACTGGTCCTGGCCCGCGGCGACACCCAGCTTCGCGAGCATCTGCTCCCAGGTGGGCAGCAGACTGGCGGGATCGTCGACCACGTCGCCGGGCCTGTTGAGCGCGTTCGCGGTGGTGGTGAAGATGCTGGACCCGGTCAGGAACACGATGGCGTTCTGCGCCGCCTGGTTCTGCGGCAGCAGCTTCGCGACCTTGCCGAAATTGGCCGGATCCACATGGTAGAAGACCATGCAAGCCGCGAAGTTCTTCAACATGTACATGCCGCGGTCGTCCCACGAGCCCATGTCCTCGCCCCTCGCCAGCTTGAACCCGTCGACGATCGCCTGGTCGAGGGCCGTGTAGGCGAGGCTGCCCCCGACGGCGTAGATGAACCGCTTGCCCACGGCGTGTTCGAACATGCTGAGCAGCAGTCGTGCCTGCCGCTTGCGCATCGCCCAGTTGATCAGCACCTGGACCTTCTTGTCGATCGCCGGCCAGCAGAAGAACATCAGCAGCTCGATCCACTGGATCATGGCCATCGTCCGGAGCGTGTGCTGGGTCTGCTCCAGCATGTCGGCGTAGTCGTCGATCGCGTCGGCGAACCCGCGGATGTACGCGGAGACCAGCGGCGGATAGGGCGCGATCTCTTCGGTGAAGTAGGTCCTGAAGGCATCGAGGCCCGCGCCGGAGTTCGGTGGCCGCCACAGCCTGCCCGCGACCTCTTCCATGTCGTCCAGGCTGACATCTGTCCGCGCGGCCAGCTGCCGCAACAGCTGCGCGACCTCGCGCGCCTTGGCCGGGTCGCCGTCGGGGTAGGCGACCTTCAGCATCTGCAGGACCACGCCGGCGACACCGGCGGCGGAGAACAGGAACCCCGCCTGCGGGAGGAACTTGGGGGACGGACTCACGTAGCGGACCCTTTCTCCACCGCGGGACGAGGCATCCCATCATCCCAGGTTTATCGGCTGCCACACCAGCCCCACGGCCCGGCGACCGCGTGCCGGACGGCGGCCGGTGAGACGACGCGCCCGCTCACCGGCCGGGTCCGGACCGTCGGCGGGTCAGCTCTTGGCGGCGGTCAGGGCGCTGCCCTTCTTCCACTCGGTCCAGTTGAGCTGCCAGTAGCTCCAGCCGTTGCGCCAGTCGAGCTTGCGCTTGGTGCCGGTGATCTTCACCACGTCGCCGCGCTGGGCGATCGTGTAGAACCAGCGGGCGCCCTCGGGGGTGGCGCGGACGCAGCCGTGGCTCTGGTTGGAGCGGCCGAGGTACTGGTAGTAGCCGGCGCTCTGGTGGACGTACTCGCCGCTGTCGGAGATCCGCACCGCCCAGGGGATCTCCTCCTTGTAGTACTGCGGGTCCTTGGGGTCCGTGACGCCCATCCAGGACGAGGTCATGGTCTCGACCCGCTTCTTGCCCATGGTCAGGTGGGTGCCGCTGGTCGTCAGGTACACGTCCACGCCGTTGCGCACGAGGCCGCCGCGGCCGGCGCTGATCGCGATCCGCTTGGCGAGCTTGCCGTCGCGGTAGGTCTTCATCACGTGCCGGCGCGTGTCGACCACCGAGATGTTGGCGGTGCCCACGGCGAAGCGGCGGGAGACGTCCTTGGCGGCCTCGTTGCCCGGGATCTGGCTGAGGTGTGCGGTGAACAGCACCTTCTGGTGCGGCTTCCAGTACGTCTTCGTCCGGTAGATGACCTTGCGGGCGGAGACCCAGCGCCACGCGCCGTCGACCGGCTTGTCCGCCTGTACCTCCAGCGCCGCCTCGGCCGCCGCCTTGTCCCGTACGTCACGGTCGAACGTCACGATGATCGGGAAGCCGACGCCGACCTTCTCCGTGGTCTCGCCCATGGGCGTGATGTCGGCGATATCCAGCTTGGGCTTCTTCGGCGCCGCCTGCTTGGCGGCGCCGGCGGCCAGCGGCTTGCGTGCGGCCGTGGCGCTCTTGGTGGGTGCGCCGGCGGCCGGCGTCGGCTGCGCCCGCGTGGCGGGCGCGCTCTCGGCGGCGCAGGCCGTCATCGAGACCAGAGCCGCCATGGCGATCAGGGCCGGCAACCGGGTGAGGGGATTCACGGGTCACTCCAGAACTTATGTGCTTCGCATGCGTCTCATAGGTAGACAAACGAAACCGGCGTTCTGAGGGCCGTAAGTTGTAACGATCACATAACGCCGTTGGGCCGTCGGTGGAGCGACACGACCGAGGCCTCGCCAATGGTCACGAGCGCCCCGCGTGGTGACCGAGGATGGTCGGGCACGGCGTTCCGGGGCCGGGCGGCCCGCCGGGCCGCGAGGTCCGCCGGCAGGCGCCGGCGGACGTGGTGGGGAGCTCGACCGGGCAGGCCGGTGGGCGGTGATGGTGAGGAGCAGGGGGCTGGCATGAGCGTGTTGATTTCCGGCGGCGCCGGGTTCATCGGGAGCACGGTGGCCTCGGCGTGCCTGGACGCCGGGATCGAGCCGGTGATCCTGGACAACCTCGTGACCGGGCGGCGCGAGTTCACCGAGGGGCGGGCCTTCTACGAGGGCGACATCAGCGACGGCGCGCTGGTCGACAAGGTGTTCGCGGAGCGGCCCGACATCGAGGCCGTCATCCACTGCGCGGCGCTCATCGTCGTGCCGGACTCGGTGGCCGACCCCGTCGGCTACTACCGGGCCAATGTCGCCAAGAGCCTCGACTTCGTCGATCACCTGCTGCGCAACGGGTGCGAGCGGATGATCTTCAGCTCGTCGGCGTCGATCTACCGCGCCGGGGACGACCACACCGTCGACGAGCGCTCACCGCTCGACCCGCAGAGCCCGTACGCGCGTACCAAGGCGGTGTGCGAGGCCATGTTCGCCGACATCGCCGCCACCCAGCCCGTCAAGGTGCTGTCGCTGCGCTACTTCAACCCCATCGGCGCCGACCCGAGCATGCGCACCGGGCTCCAGCTCCGGCGGCCCAGCCACGCCCTCGGCAAGCTCATCGAGGCGTACGAGGAGGGGACGCCGTTCCAGATCACCGGCACCGACTACCCGACCCGTGACGGCTCCGGCATCCGCGACTACATCCACGTCTGGGACCTGGCGCAGGCCCACGTGGAGGCGCTGCGGCGCTTCGACGGGCTGTTCCCGGAGGGCTCGATCATCAACCTCGGCACCGGGTCGGGCACGACGGTGCGGGAGCTGGCCGACGCGTTCAACCGCGTGGCGGACCGGCCGGTGGAGGTCGTGGAGACGGCGCGCCGGCCGGGCGACGTGGTGGGCGCCTACACGCGCAGCGACCTCGCCGAGCGGCTGCTGGGCTGGCGCGCGGGCTACTCGCTGGAGGAGGGCATCAGGCACTCCCTCGCCTGGGCGGCCGTCCGCGACTCCAGGCTGTCCTAGGAGGACGTCAGCCCGTCCCGGGCAGAGCCCCCGACAGGGCCCCGGACAGGCGTCGCGCCCGCCTCCACCCGATGCGGGGGAGACGGGCGCGATCCGTTCTCAGCGGGCTATGACCCGGTCTCTCAGTGGGCGATGGCGCTCAGCGGGATGGTCTTGGGGCCCGGGATCTGGATCGCCTCGTCCAGGGTCTTGGCGACCTCCAGCTCCGGCGGGGCCGTCACGGTGACGGGCGTGCCCCAGTCGCTGAAGGTGGTCTCGACGCTCACGGTCGCGCCCTTCGCGTCAACCGCGCCCAGCGCCTCCGCCGGGATGACCGACACCAGCCGGACCGGCAGGCCCTTGGCGTCGACGGTGAGCTTCCAGCCGATGGAGCCCTTCACGGACTTGGCCGAAGCCAGCCCCAGGGTCGCGGCGAATCCGGGGGACGTCTTGCGCAGATCCTTGGCCGCGACCTTGCCGGTGTAGCCGTCCTTCGTCGCCTTGGCGCCCTTGAGGAGGGTCTTGAGCGTGGCCGGCTCGGCGAGGATGTTCAGCGGCTGGCCGTACATGGCGGTCATGCCGATGGGCTGGGTGCCGGGAACCCTGATCCAGGACTTGCCGGCGTTGAACACCGCGCTCCACAGGCCGCCCGTGAGGTAGGTGTACCGGCCCTTCGTGACGATCCGCTCGGGCATCGTCAGCGCCGTCACGAGGTCGAGGCCGAGCTCATCCGCTCCCAGCTCCTTGGCGAACTTCTCGGCGTCCTCCCTCTTGATGTTGAACTGGCCGGTGAGGTCGGAGGCGACGACACCGGAGGCGCCGAACTGCAGCGTGCCGGCACGCCGGAGGCTGATCTGCCGCACACCTCCGCTGGCGATCTTGACCTGCTCGACGAACTTGACGCCCTTGCCCGCCACGAACTGCTTCTGGACCGCGGCGACCGGGTTCACCGGCGCGGCCTGGGCCGGGGCGGCCGCGATGAGCGTGGCGGCGGACGCCAGGGCGACGCCGGTGAGGATTCGCTTCATTCTCTATCCTTGTCGTTTCTCATTTGGATGCTGGAGGATCATGGCAAAGAAAGATCACGAGGATATCTCAGGAGAGGGGCGCTGTAGAGGGAAATATGTGTATTTCTCGTGCAGGTCTGGATTTCGCGCGAGAAAACGACGGCCCGTGAGCGGCGCGTCACCGCTGAAGAACGGGTTCCGCTTCCGTACGTGACCGTCGTCGTCTTCCGGTGGCACGGTGGCGAGGGTGAGGGCGACCCCACTGGCGTTCATTCTCATTTGTTTTCCCGGCCGCACGGAGAAGCCATGATCCAACTGGCTGGTCCTCCTCCAGCTCGGTGCTCCAACCGTCCCGCCGGTGCCCGCCCCTCCAGGCCATTTTGCGGGGGTTTGTCGGCAGATAGCGGCATACGGGTGCTTCGGGGGCCGCAGTTCATCCCTCTTCGGATGCGAGGCGACATGCGGCCGAAGTGAGATCACCGTCACATCACGGCATATCCGCGACCCGGTGACCAGGGGACGTCAAGCTTGGGGCTAGGCTTCACTGGCGGAAACGCCCGGCACGTACGGGGTGGCCCGGGCCGTCGAACATCAGTCGGATAAGCAAGGACGGACCCTCGTGGACCTGTTCGAACATCAGGCGAAGGAGCTCTTCGCGGACTACGGCATCCCGGTGCCCAAGGGCATCGTCGCCCACACCGTGGAGGAGGTGCGCGCGGCTGCCGAGCAACTCACCGGCAGGGTCGTGGTCAAGGCCCAGGTCAAGACCGGCGGGCGCGGTAAGGCCGGCGGCGTGAAGGTGGCCGACGACGCCGCCGACGCCGTCGGGAAGGCCACGGCCATCCTGGGCATGGACATCAAGGGCCACACGGTCCACAAGGTTCTGGTGGAGGAGGCCAGCGCGATCGCGGAGGAGTACTACTTCTCCTTCCTGCTCGACCGCGCGAACCGTACCTTCCTCGCGATCTGCTCCGCCGCCGGCGGCATGGACATCGAAGAGGTGGCCCACACCTCGCCCGAGAAGGTCGCCAAGGTGCCCGTCAACGCCCTCGACGGCATCGACCGGGCCAAGGCCCGTGAGATCGCGGTCGCCGGCGGTCTGCCGGAGCAGTCGCTCGACGGCGCGGCCGAGCTCATCGAGAAGCTCTGGTGCTGCTTCGTCGACGAGGACGCGACGCTGGTCGAGGTCAACCCGATGATCCTGTCGGCCGACGGCCAGGTGAAGGCGCTCGACGGCAAGGTCACGCTCGACGACAACGCCTCCTTCCGCCAGGCGGAGCACGAGGGGTACGCCGACAAGGCCGCCGAGGACCCGCTGGAGGCCCGGGCCAAGGAGAAGGACCTCAACTACGTCAAGCTCGACGGCGACGTCGGCATCATCGGCAACGGCGCGGGCCTGGTCATGTCCACCCTGGACGTGGTCGCCTACGCCGGCGAGGCGTTCCCCGGCAAGCCGTCCCCGGCCAACTTCCTCGACATCGGCGGCGGCGCCTCGGCCGAGGTCATGGCCGCCGGCCTGGAGATCATCCTCTCCGACCCGTCGGTGAAGTCGATCTTCGTGAACGTCTTCGGCGGCATCACCTCCTGCGACGCCGTCGCCAACGGCATCGTGGCGGCCTTCAAGCTCCTGGAGAGCCGCGGCGAGGCGGTGACCCACCCGCTGGTGGTCCGCCTCGACGGCAACAACGCCCAGCTCGGGCGACAGATCCTGGCCGACGCCGCGCTCCCGCGCGTCGAGCTGGTTGACACGATGGACGACGCGGCCAAGCGCGCCGCCGAGCTCGCTGCGGTAGGTGCGTGAGACATGGCTATCTGGCTGACCGAGAACAGCAAGATCATCGTTCAGGGCATGACGGGCGGTGAGGGCACCAAGCACACCCGCCGCATGCTCGCCTCCGGCGCCCGCGTGGTCGGTGGTGTCAACGCCCGCAAGGCCGGCATCACGCACGAGGGCCTGCCCGTGTTCGGCACGGTGAAGGAGGCCATGGAGAAGACCGGCGCCGACGTGTCGGTCATCTTCGTGCCCCCGGCGTTCACCAAGGACGCCGTCAAGGAGGCCATCGACGCGGAGATCCCGCTCTGCGTGGTGATCACCGAGGGCGTGCCGGTCCACGACTCCACGGAGTTCTGGGCGTACGCGGTGGCCAAGGGCAACAAGACCCGCATCATCGGCCCGAACTGCCCCGGCATCGCCTCGCCCGGCGCGTCCAACGCCGGCATCATCCCCGCCGACATCACGACGGCGGGCCGCATCGGCCTGGTCTCCAAGTCGGGCACGCTGACCTACCAGCTCATGTACGAGCTGCGTGACTTCGGCTTCTCGACCGCGGTGGGCATCGGCGGCGACCCCGTCATCGGCACCACCCACATCGACGCCCTCCAGGCGTTCCAGGACGACCCCGCCACCGACGCGATCGTGATGATCGGCGAGATCGGCGGCGACGCCGAGGAGCGGGCCGCCGCCTACATCGAGCAGCACGTCACCAAGCCGGTCGTCGCCTACGTCGCGGGCTTCACCGCCCCCGAGGGCAAGACCATGGGCCACGCCGGCGCGATCGTGTCCGGCTCGGCCGGCACCGCGCAGGCCAAGAAGGAGGCCCTGGAGAAGGTCGGCGTCCGCGTCGGCAAGACCCCCTCCGAGACGGCCCGCCTCATGCGCGAGATCATGCAGGCGCGCTGACCCGGCGCACGTTCCGCGGAAGGCCCCGCACCGGCTCCGGCCGTGCGGGGCCTTCCGCGTTCACCCGGATGCCCCGGGTACGGCCGGAAAGCCCGGCAGAGCCGGATAAAGCTGGCCGCCTGCGGCGCGTCAACCAAGCGCCGGTCGCGAAAGCTTGAGAAAATCGCCTACTGTGACGGCGCTTCTCGACCAGCTGCGGACGGCCCCCCGTTCGGTCCTCGGCAAGATTCCCGGGGTCTCGGACGACGACGAGTCCCGGCGTCCGCTGCCCGTCTCCGGGATGCTCGCCGCGGCCGCCACCCTCGGCGTCGGCCTGGCGGCGCTCACCACGCTCACCCTGGTCGGCTGGATCGCCGCGCCCAGCGGCGCGCTCGGCTCCGGCCTGCCGGGGGTGTTCCGCACGGCCGCCCAGATCTGGCTGGCCGCCCACCACGCCGGCTTCGCGATGCCCGGCGGCCGGGTCGGGCTGCTGCCGCTCGGCCTGGTGGTGCTGCCCGCGATCCTGCTCTACCGCGCCGCCCGCTGGATGGCCCGCGACGCCGACCTGCGGCTGCGGCTCCCGGCCCGGCTGCCGAAGAACAGCCCGCGCGAGAAGGCCAACGCCCGGCGGCGGGCGCAGCTCGTGCTGGTGGCCCAGGCCGGGGTCTCGCTGGCGGCGCCGTACGCGCTGCTGGCGGGCCTGATCGCGCTCGTCGCCCGCAACGACGTCACCCAGCCCTTCATCGGTGAGGCGCTGCTGAGCCACTTCACGCTGGCGTTCCTGGCCGGCTCGGTGGCGACGGCGCGCACCATCGGGCCGTGGCGGGCGATGCTGAGGCTGCTGCCGGAGCGGGTGCGGGCGCTGACCGTCGGCACGGCGGTGGCCACGGCGGTGCTGCTGGTGGCGGGGTTCGCGCTGGTGCTCGTGGCGGTGGTGCTCAACTTCGGCCAGGTGCGCGAGCTGACGAACGTGCTCTCGCCTGGGTTCGTGGGCGGGCTGCTGCTCCTGCTGGTCCAGCTCCTGTACCTGCTGAACGTGGTCATCTGGGCGCTGTCGTACATCGCCGGGCCGGGCTTCGCCATCGGCACCGGCACGCTGGTCGCGCCCACGGGTGTGCAGCTCGGCACGGTGCCGAGCCTGCCGCTGCTGGGCGCCCTGCCCGACAGCGGCACCGTGCCGGCCTGGATGATGGCCGTCGTCGCGCTGCCGTTCGCGGCCGGGGCGCTGGCGGGCGTGGTGGTCGCGCGCATCTCGCCCTCGCCGTCGTACGAGGCCGCCCCGCTGTGGGGCTTCCTGACCGGCGTCACGACCGGCCTGGTGTCGGCGCTGCTCGCGACCCTGTCCGGCGGCCCGATCGGCGGCGGCCGGCTGGCGGCCGTCGGCCCGTCGCCGTGGGAGGTGGCCCTGTCGGTCGCGCTGGAGGTGGGCGTGGCCGCGGGCATCTCGGCCGGGATCACCAACATCCTGCTGCTCAACCGGCGGGCCCGCGCGCCGCTCGACAAGGCGGCGGAGCCCGTGCGCAAGGCCGGGGCCGCGATCGCCCGCGCGGCGAGCAGGGTGGGGCTGGCCGAGTCCGACGCCAAGCCGCTGCCCGGCCACTGGCTCGACGCCACCGAGGCCGACACCCAGCCCATCCCGGTCATCCGCGACGACTGGACGGACGAGCACGCCTCGGCCGAGGCGGAGACCAGGGCCCAGGCGCGCCCTCACACGGGGACGGGGCAGGGGCGCTTGCGGCGTACGGACATCGTGGACGTGTCGGACGACCGCGGCGGTCACGTCATCTACGTCGACCCGTACGCCTGGGACCGCGACGACCGCGACGCCCGGGAGTAGCGCGCCGCGGCGACCGCGTCGGGACGACGGCGGATCGTCAGGGCTGGACGGCGCCCAGGACGTCCAGCACGTCCGCCGGCAGCTTGCGCTGCGCCGCGTCCCTGAACTGGGTGAAGCACTCGCCCTGCGAGGAGACGGTGCCAGCCCCCTTCATGCACTCCTGGTACGCGGAGTACTCGTCCATCAGGTAGAGCTGCATCGCCGTCGCCATGGCCGACAGCGCGAGCGCGACCGCGGACACGATGATGCCGCCCACCGCGGTGCCCGTGGGCCGGCCCGCCTCCTTCAGGCGGGGCAGGGCCCGGATGCCGGCCATGAGCGCGAACGCGGCCATCACCAGCCCGGCGAGCGGCAGCATGAACGTCATGGCGAGCGCTGCGATGGACAACCAGATCGCGCGGCGGCCCGCGGAATCCGCGGGCTGCTGACCCGCCGGCGCCTGCACCGGTGTCGACACCTGACCTCCTCTGCGTGCCCGGGCGAGGAGCGGATACGCTGGCAGCCCCACCCCGGTTTTCTCTCTTGGAGTGCGCGTGTCAAAGGCTGGGCGGCTCGTCGTCCTCGTCTCCGGCTCTGGAACCAACCTACAGGCCCTTCTGGACGCTTCCGCCGACCCGGCGTACGGCGCGGAGATCGTCGCCGTCGGCGCCGACCGCGACGGCATCGAGGGCCTCGCCCGCGCGGCCCGAGCCGGCGTGCCGACCTTCGTGGAGAGACTGGGCGACCACCCGACGCGGGAGGCGTGGGACGAGGCGGTCGCCGCCCGGATCTCCTCCTACGAGCCGGACCTGGTGGTGTCGGCCGGCTTCATGAAGATCCTCGGCGCGCCGACGCTCGGCGCCCATCCGGTGCTCAACACCCATCCCGCGCTGCTGCCGTCGTTCCCCGGGGCCCACGGTGTGCGCGACGCGCTGGCCCACGGGGTGAAGGTGACGGGGTGCACGGTGATGCTGGCCGACGCGGGCGTCGACTCGGGGCCGATCATCGCGCAGGAGGCGGTGCCGGTGCTGCCCGACGACGACGAGGCGGTGCTGCACGAGCGCATCAAGGTCGTCGAGCGCCGCCTGCTCGTGGAGATCGTCGGCCGCCTGGTCCGTGAGGGCTGGACGGTCAGCGGACGCACTGTCCGCATCGGGAACGCAACAGGAGAGGAATCCAAGTGACTCGCATCGCCATCCGGCGCGCGCTGATCGCGGTGTACGACAAGTCGGGCCTGGAGGAGCTGGCCAGGGCGCTCGACGGCGCGGGCGTGGAGATCGTGTCGACGGGCGGCACCGCCGCCGCGATCGCGTCGTACGGCGTGCCCGTGACGAAGGTCGAGCAGCTCACCGGGTTCCCCGAGTGCCTCGACGGCCGGGTCAAGACGCTCCACCCGCGCGTCCACGCCGGGCTGCTGGCCGACCTCACCAAGCCGCACCACGTGGCCCAGCTGGACGAGCTGGAGATCGACCCGTTCCAGCTCGTGGTGGTCAACCTCTACCCGTTCGAGCAGACGGTCGCCTCCGGGGCGAGCGACGCCGAGTGCGTGGAGCAGATCGACATCGGCGGCCCGGCGATGATCCGCGGTGCCGCCAAGAACCACAGCACGTGCGCGGTCGTGGTCGACCCGTCCTCCTACGGCGGCGTGGTCGACGCGCTCGCCCAGGGCGGCTTCACGCTGGAGGAGCGCAGGCGGATGGCGGGCATCGCCTACGCCCACACCGCCTCCTACGACGTGGCCGTGGCCAACTGGTTCTCCGCCGGCGCCGCCGAGCGCGACGAGGCCTGGCCCGAGTTCGCCGGTGAGACGTGGACGCTGAAGCACCCGCTGCGCTACGGCGAGAACCCGCACCAGCGCGCGGCCCTCTACACCGAGGGCGGGGGCGGCCTGGCCAACGCCGAGCAGCTGCACGGCAAGGAGATGTCCTACAACAACTACCTCGACGCCGACGCGGCCTGGCGGGCGGCGTGGGACTTCGCCGAGCCCGCGGTCGCGATCATCAAGCACCAGAACCCGTGCGGCATCGCGGTCGGGGCCGACGTGGCCGAGGCGCACCGCAAGGCCCACGCCTGCGACCCGGTGTCGGCGTACGGGGGCGTGATCGCGGTCAACGGCGAGGTCACCGCCGAGCTGGCGGGCCAGATCGCGGAGGTGTTCACCGAGGTCGTCGTCGCGCCCGCGTTCGCCGAGGAGGCGATCGCGGTGCTGACGCGCAAGAAGAACATCCGCCTGCTGCTCTGCCCGCAGGGGCCGTCGCGGCCGGCCGAGTCGCGTCAGATCGACGGCGGCCTGCTGGTCCAGCTCGTGGACAAGGTGGACGCGCCGGGCGACGCGCCGGAGAGCTGGGAGCTGAAGACGGGTACGCCCGCCTCGCCCGAGGTGCTGGCCGACCTGGCCTTCGCCTGGCGGGCCTGCCGCTCGGTCAAGTCCAACGCCATCCTGCTGGCCTCCGGCGGGGCCACCGTGGGCGTCGGCATGGGGCAGGTCAACCGGGTCGACTCCTGCCGCCTCGCCGTGGGCCGCGCGGGCGAGCGGGCCGCCGGCGCGGTCGGGGCCTCCGACGCCTACTTCCCGTTCGCTGACGGGCTGGAGGTGCTGATCGAGGCCGGTGTCAAGGCCGTCGTGGAGCCCGGCGGATCCATCCGCGACCAGGAGGTCATCGACGCGGCGGAGAAGGCGGGCATCACGCTCTACTTCACCGGAACGCGCCACTTCTTCCACTGAACCGCGTCAGAAGGGCCCCGAGCATCAAACGAGTGCGGCTACCCTGTGGTCGCCGCCTCAAACCTCGCCTGGGAGTGCCCCTATGGCCCTGCTCGACTCGATCCTGTACGCCTTCGTGACGCTGAACGGCATGTCCACGAGCCCCTTCGTGCTCATCGCCCTCGCGTTCGTGGGCGCCTACCTCGGCGCCCGCGTCGTTGAGATCATCCCGTTCACCCGCAGGATCATCGAGCGGCGCAACGCCGCGGCGGGCGAGGCCGAGTAGCCGCTCGGCCGCGCCCCGGCACCTCCGCCGCGGTCAGCCGGCTTCGGCGGAGTGGTCCCACGCGAGCTTGGCCGCGCCCGCGAGCGCGGCCCGCACGCCCAGCGTGGTCGGCTGCACCTCCACGGCCCTGACGAACGCCAGCCCGGCCACCTCGTCGAGAGCCCGCGCCAGCGGCTCGAACAGCACCGGGCCGGCTCCCGACACGCCGCCGCCGATGACCACCCTGGTCACCTCGGTGGCGGCGGCCGTGGAGGCGATCATGCCGGCCAGCGCCCGCGCGCCCCGTTCGAACGCGGCCACCGCGACCGGCTCGCCCTTCGCGGCGTCCGCGGCGAGCGTCCGCGCGTCGGCCGGCTCGCCCTCCGGGACCTTCCAGCCGTTGGCCAGCGCCCAGCGGGCCAGGTTCGGGCCGCTGGCGTACCGCTCGACGCAGCCGCGTCCGCCGCACTCGCACAGCTCGCCGTACGGGTCGATCGTCATGTGACCGACGTGCCCGGCGTTGCCGGTGGGGCCGAGCAGCGGCACGCCGTCGATCACCAGGCCGCCGCCGATGCCGGTGGACACCACGATGCCCAGCAGCGCTGAGCTGCCACGTCCGGAGCCGAGCCAGTGTTCGCCCAGAGCGAAGCACTGGGCGTCGCCCGCGAGCACGGTGGGCGCCCCGGTGAGCCGTCGCACCTCGTCACGCAGCGGGAAGCCGCGCCAGCTCGGCATGTTCACCGGGCTGACGGTGCCGGCCGCCAGGTCGAGCGGGCCGGCGCAGCCGATGCCGACCGCGAGCGGCGCCGGTCCGTCGCCGGCGACCTCGCCGATCAGCGCGGTCAGGGCGGCCATGACGTCCGTACGCGGCGTCGGGCGCGTCGCGGAGCGGGCGGCGGAGCCGTCCCGGTCCACGAGGGCGGCGGCGAGCTTGGTGCCGCCGATGTCGATCGCGAGTACGTGGCCCATCAGTGCTTGTGGTGGTTGTCGGGCCGGCGGGGGTCGCCAGGGTGTTCGAGACCGGGCACGAGTCGGATCCTTTCGGCGCGCTGCTGGTCGAGCCACCGGGCGAACGCCCGGCGCCGCGCCGCCTCGGCGGCGTGGAGTTCTGTTCGGTACGGGAATCGACGAGGGGGCGCGAGGCTGGCGACGTCACACTATGCCGTCCGCCCCGGCGATGACAACGATGTCAACGGGGTCGAGGGCGGGGTGCTCGGGCCTCGGCCGGACGTGGAAGGATGGGCTGACATGAGCGCAGTGAAACTCGACGGCAAGGCCACCGCCGCCCGCATCAAGGCCGACCTCACGACGCGGGTGGCCGCGCTCAAGGAGCGAGGTGTCACACCGGGCCTCGGCACCGTCCTCGTCGGCGACGACCCGGGCAGCCAGATCTACGTGGCGGGCAAGCACCGCGACTGCGCCGAGGTGGGCATCGCCTCCATCCGCGTCGACCTGCCCGACACCGCCACGCAGGCCGACGTCGAGGCCGCCATCGACGAGCTCAACGCCTCGCCCGCCTGCACCGGCTACATCGTCCAGCTCCCGCTGCCCAGGCACCTGGACACGATGGCGCTGCTGGAGCGCATGGACCCGGCCAAGGACGCCGACGGCCTCCACCCGGTCAACCTCGGCCGCCTCGTTCACATGGTCGAGGCCCCGCTGCCCTGCACGCCCCACGGCATCGTGCTGCTCCTCCAGGAGTACGGCGTGCCGATCAAGGGCGCCGAGGTGGCCGTGGTCGGGCGCGGCATCACCGTGGGCCGCTCGCTCGGCCTCCTGCTCACCCGCCGCAGCGAGAACGCCACGGTGACCCTCTGCCACACCGGCACCCAGAACCTGGCCGGCCACGTCCGCCGGGCCGACATCGTGGTCGCGGCGGCGGGCGTGCCCGACCTCATCACCGCCGACATGGTCAAGCCGGGCGCGGCGGTCCTCGACGTGGGCGTCTCCCGCGTGGACGGCAAGATCGCGGGGGACGTGGCGGCGGACGTGGAGGAGGTGGCGGGCTTCCTGACCCCCAACCCGGGCGGAGTCGGCCCCATGACCCGCGCCCTGCTCCTGTCCAACGTGGTCGAGGCCGCCGAGAAGGCCCTTGCCGGGATGTGACGTTCCGGCGCGGTCAGGCCCCGGCGGTCACCAGGCGACAGGGCCGAGGCGGTCGATGAAGGTCCCGGTCGGTCCGTCGGGGGCGATCATCGCGAGTCTCACGATCGAGTCGGTGCCCTCGGTGACCGTCAGCTCGCCGGTGTGACGGTTCATGTCCGTGGCGGCGAACTTGCGGTTGGCGACCTCTCCGGGGGTGGCGACGTTGAACTTGATGTCCGGGAGCGCCTGGGCGTACCGGACGGTGATCATGTTCAGCGCCGCCTTCGACGAGCTGTAGGCGAGCTCGTGCATCTTCGAGACGGGCTGCTCCGGATCGGTCACGACCGCGAAGGAGCCGCCACCGCTGGACACCATCACCACCCGCGGATGGTCCGCCGCCTGCAACAGGGGGAGGAACGCGTGCGTGACCCTGATCGGTCCGTACACGTTGGTGTCGTAGACGGAATGGATCTCCTCGGCCGTCGCGTCCGCGGGCGCGACGACGTGTCCCGGCGCGCCGGCGTTGTTGATCAGCACGTCCAGCCGGTCGGTGTGCTCCCGGACGAGCCGTACGGCGTCGGCCACCGACTCGTCCGAGGTCACGTCCAGCGGGACCAGGACCACGTTCGCGCCGCCGGCGGTCAGCTTGTCGGCGGCGGCCCGTCCGCGGCCTTCGTCGCGCGAGCCGAGAAAGATCGTCCAGCCTTCTTCGCCGAGCCGGCGGGCCGCCTCGAAGCCGAGTCCCTTGTTGCCTCCGGTGATCAGCACCGAGGTGTGTTGCGAGTTCGTCATGCCCTCTGAGACGACGTAGCCCGCTCGGTTGTGACATGGGACGGGCGCGGGCTGGTGACCGGCTCGGCCGGGGGCTGCGCTAGCCTTCCTGGCGTCGGGGCTTCGAGGACGGGCTGGGATGACGCGAGAGCAGGAATTCGAGGAGCTGCGGCCGCTGCTGTTCTCGATCTCCTACCGGATCCTGGGCAGCGTGACCGAGGCCGAGGACGCCGTCCAGGAGACCTGGCTGCGCTACGCGAAGACCTCGACGCAACCGCGTTCCGTCAAGGCGTTCCTCTCGACGACAGTCACCAGGATCTCGATCGACGTGCTGGGCTCGGCCCGGGTTCGCCGGGAGGAGTACGTCGGGCCGTGGTTGCCCGAACCGCTGCTCGCCGACCCCTACCAGGACCCGGAACGCTCCGTGGAGCTGGCCGACTCGGTGTCGATGGCGGCACTCCTGCTGCTGGAGCGCCTGAGCCCGCTCGAACGCGCCGTGTTCGTGCTCCGGGAGGTGTTCGGGTTCGAGTTCGCGGAGGTCGCCTCGGCGGTGGATCGCTCCGAGGCGGCATGCCGCCAGCTCGTGTCACGGGCACGCCGCCACATGCAGGACGGCCGGACCCGGTTCGAGGCCGACCGGAGGAAGCGCGCGGAACTCGCCGGCCGATTCTTCGACGCGTTCAGGGAAGGGGACGTCGCCGGGCTGCGCGCGCTCCTCGCCGCCGACGCTCAGCTGGTCAATGACGGCGGCGGCAAGGTCGGGGGGAGGATCCCCGTCCACGGCGTCGACAAGATCGCTCGGGCGCTGGCCGCCACCGCGCCGCCGTTCATCCGGATCGGCGCCGCGCTGGAGATGCACGAGGTGAACGGTCAGCCCGGCGCGATCCTTCGCGACCGCGACGGCAGGGTCATCAACACCTGGGTGCTCGACATCCTCGACGGACGCATCCAGACCATCCGCTCGGTGATCAACCCGGACAAGCTCGGGCACCTGGGCCCCGTCGCAGACCTCCACGCGATCATCCGCGAGAAGAACGAAACTCGCCGGCGAGCGACCTGACCCGCGCGACCTGACCCGCGCGACCTGACCCGCGCGACCTGACCCGCGCGACGACCGCCTTCGCCGGTTGACCTCGACCGCGGCTGAGGTTGCAGGCTTGGCGCCATGGACAGTTTCGAGATCGGCGTCATCCTCCCCGGCGTCGCCGTGCAGCAGAGCGGGACCTGGCCGCGGAGCACGGCCGGCCGGCCCCCGTCATCGCGATCGGCGGGGTCGCCGCCCTGGGAGCCGGACCGGGCGTCCCGTCCCGGACGGAGATCGCGACCGGCATCAGCGGCGCCTACGGCCGCCCGCTGGAGGAGGTCATGCCGATCCCGCTCACCGGGCGGCCGGACGAGGCCGCCGAGAAGCTGAACGCCTGTCGGGAGGCCGGGGCGAGGCATGCGGTCATCGGGATATCGGGCGGTGACTGGCGTGCACAGGTCGACCTGCTGGCGGAGGTACGTGGCCTGCTGCGCCGCCAGGGAACCGCGTCCAAGGGTGTCGCCATGCCGTCATGACACGGCCAGGTGGATGCGGTGGTGTCGTGGGGTCTCGGCCTCGTCGAGCAGGACGAGGGCGAAGTCCGCATAGGAGATGTGCGCCGTCGGGTCGACGTGTTCGCGGATCTCGTAACGGCCGGTGCGCTCCCCCTCATGGTCGAAGTCGCCGGCCGGGCTGACATACACCCAGTCCAGCGTGCCTCCCTGGGTGCGAAGAGCCGCGAGACCGTCGGCGTGCGCCAGGCAGAAGGGCCGGTACTCGGCGGGGAAACCGGGCTGGTCCAGCAGGCGGGTCCCGTCGGGGCCGGGCAGGAGCGGCGCGAGCCCGGCCGCGACGAGCCTGTCCACCCCGGCCTGTCCCAGGCCCTTGATGAGGGCGTGTGCGGCGTTGGTGAAGAAGTCATCCGGCCCGACTTCCGCCGCCGTGTTGATCGCGGCGTCGTGTCCGGCCGCGAGGGCGGCGACGTCCGCCACGTCGGTGACGTCCCCGGCGGCGACCCGTACGCCGTCGTCCGCCAAGCCGCCGTAGCGGGACGGGTCGCGGACCACCGCGGTGACCTGGTGTCCACGCCGGCGCGCTTCAGCGACGGCCTGCCGGCCGGCCCGGCCACCAGCTCCGAAAATCACGAACCTGCTCATCGTCGGAATACCTCCTGTTGACTCGATGCTCCCGAAAGGTAGCCGCGAGAGCGGTTACCTCCTGGATACCGAGACCGATCACCGGTCCCAGCCGACAGGCAGGAGAGAGCATGACGCACCGCGAGCCGCTGCCTCCGGACATGTTCGACGAACTGTGTCCGTCCTCAATGGTGCCGTTCCGCTTCGGCGACAAGTGGGCGGCTCTGGTCATGCGCTGCCTGGAAGACGGCCCCCGCCGGTTCTCCGAGCTGCGGGTGCCGCTGCACCGCGTCACCCCGAAGGTGCTCACACAGTCGCTACGTGGCCTGGAGCGAGGGGGACTCGTCTCACGCACGGTGCGCGCCGATCCCAGACCGGCGGTGGAGTACGCGCTGACGCCGCTGGGCCGCAGCATGTTGGAGCCGCTGTATGCCGCGTGCGCGTGGGCGGCGGAGCACTGGGACGAGCTGCTTGACGCACAGGAGCGGTACACGGCCCGCTCGCCGGCCGGCTCACCGCGGGCGGCCATCACCGGATCTTGATGCACAAGTCTTGGCGAATTGGTCGCCGAAAACCGGACAGGGTCCACACACGCGGGGGGAATCACGGAGAGGAACGCGATCACGTTCACGCAGATCAAGGGGGCATAGTGCTTCAGGTAGAGAACATCGCCTGTGTCAACAACGCCGGTTTCGTCATGTACTTCAATGTGGAGTTCCTCGACCCGAACACCGGCCAGTTCGCCGAGAGCCCGCCCGACACCGGCAACTACCCCATCAACCAGACCCGGACGATCTCGCTCGACTCGACCCAGGTCCCGGTGGGCGCATCGGTGAGGCCGCGGGTCCACGCTGACGGGGGCGAGAACGAGTCCGGCGACACGCTCGTCCAGTACGCCCAGAACGGCCAGACCGCGACCTTCGAGGTTCAGGGCACCACGCTGGACTACACCGTCAAGCTCATCAGCTGACAGCGCGGCCCGCTCAACGGGGACCTCTGGGAACGGAACGATCGGCCTGATCTCCCGGAGGTCCCCGTGGCTTCCACCTGCCGGGCCGCCGACCGGAGTCATCCGCCGATCGGGCCGTGTACCGCGCTGAGATGGCGGGCGACCTGGGCCGGATGGGTGAGCTGCGGGTAGTGACCGGCGCCGCTGATCTCGTGCGCCGGGAAGCCGGCGCCCACGGCCGGCGGGTCGGCCGAGCCCACGATGATCTCGACGGGGATCCGCACCCGGGCCAGCAGGGCCCGTGACCGCTCGCGGCCGGCGAAGTCCTCGCGCAGGGCCGCGACCACCCGGCGGGCCACCCCGGGACGGTGCAGGTCCGCCGCCGCGCTCGCCACCTCGGGCCCCTCCGGGACGCCCAGCGCGCGGGCCAGGTGCTCGGCGGAGATCCGGCGCATCGTCGGCACGGCCAGGATCGAGCGGGTGAGACGGGGGCCGGGCGCCTGCAGGAACGCCGGGGAGACGAGGACGAGCCTGCCGACGCGGTCGGGGTGTTCGTCGGCGAAGCGGAGCGCGGGCCCGCAGGCCATCGAGTGGGCGACCAGCGTGGGGCGGGTCCGTACCGGGCGCAGCAGGTCCGCCAGCCAGGCGTCCAGCGGCCGGTCGGTGGGGGCCGAGCGGCCCATGCCGGGCAGGTCGGGGGCCAGTACGGGGCCGTCGAGGTGGGCGACGAGCGGTGCCCAGAGGTCGGCGTTCATCGGCAGCCCGTGGAGCAGGACGTGGGCCGGATGGTGGAGCTCTCCCACCACCCAGGTACGGCTGCCCGCCACGTCGCGGTAGCCGTACGGGCGTAGCCAGGGCGACGCGGCGCCGAAGCGGGAGGCGACCAGGTCGTCGGCCCACGCGCGCAGGGCGTCGGCGGCCGGAGGCATCTCCAGGCCGGCGGACGCGGCCAGGGCGCGGGCGGAGGCGGTCGGGTACCGGTCGGCCGACAGGAACGACAGCGTCTCGGGGTCGGCGCCGGTGAGCTTGGGCGGCAGGCGCCGCAGCAGGCCGACCGGGACGGTACGGCGCGGCGCGGGCACGCCCACGTGGCCGGCGATCGTGCTGATCAGCTCCGGCAGGAGGGGGGTGGCGTCGTCGAGCACCCAGTGGTGCTCACCGGCGGGAAATGCGGGGATCTCCGCCAGGAACCGCGTGAAGTAGTCGATCGTGACGATCGGCACGAAGACGTCACGTCCGCCGGGGAGTGCGGGGAGCCTGCCGTTCCACAGGTCCTTGACCAGGGCGGCGAGCCCGATGTACTGGCCCGGCCCGATGACGGTGCTGGGGTTGGAGATGGTCAGCGGGACGTCCAGCTCGCGGGCGCGGGCGCGCACCGCGAGATCGCCCTCGACCTTCGACGCCTCGTAGGCGCCCAGCCCGGCGTAGTCCGGCCGGCCGCCGGGCGCGCTCACCCGGTACCCGCTGACGTGCACGACCCTGCGCAGCGCGGGCAGCCCGGCGGCCCAGTCGAGCACGTTGACCGCTCCGGTCACGTTGGTCGCCCGCGCCTCCTCCACGCCGAGGCCGAAGGCGTACCGCGCGGCGGTGTTGTAGACGTCGCGCGCCTCGGGCAGGCCGTCGAGCGGTCGGGTGATGTCGGCGGTGACGACGGTGAGGCGGCCGGTGCCGACGCCTCGGGAGGTCAGCCAGGAGGTGAGGGTGTCGGCTCGCACGGCTGCCGCCACCCGCTGCCCACGGCCGAGCAGCTCGGCGACGAGGTGACGCCCGACGAAGCCGGTGGCGCCGAAGACGATCGCGTCCATGAGACTCCAAAAATAGATCGGTCTACATATTTTGCGGGCCGAAAAAGGCCCGCCGGTGCGGCGGGCCGGGTCAGCGGAGCAGGGCGGTGATCTGGCGGGCGACCCGGCTCAGCGGCTCCCTGCTGCGGTGGGTCCTGGCCAGCAGCAGCGCTCCCTCGATCATGGCCAGGACCGTGACGGCGAGGTCGTCGGCGTCCGGGTGACCGGCCAGCCGGGAGCGCAGGGCCGACTCCCAGGAGGCGTAGACGTCCGAGCAGGCCTCCTGGAGCGGGTCGCTGGTGGCCGCCATCTCCAGTGCCACGGTGGCCACCGGACACCCCTTGCGCCAGCCCGACTCCTCCAGCCGGTCGCCCAGATGCCGCAGCACGTCGCGGACGAACTCGGCCGGTGACGAGCTGGAGCCGGCCAGCTCCTCCAGGGCGGCGCCGATCGTCTCCCCGGCCCGCCGTACGGACTCGCCGACGAGCTGGTCCTTGCCGTCGGGGAAGTGGAAGTAGAGCGAGCCCCTGGGCGCGCCGCTGACCGCGATCACCTGGTTGAGCCCCGCGCCGAAGTATCCTCCCATCTCGACCAGCTCCTGCGTCGCGTCCAGCAGCCGGTCCCGCGTCTCGGCGCCCTTCTGTCCCATGCGCACAAACTAGACCGGTCTACATATTCTCGCAAGGTCAGGGCCGGTGCGCGCCCGGGGTGTGGCCGAAGACGCGGCGGAACACGTCGATGAACGCGCTGGCCGAGGACCAGCCGCACTGGTGCGCCACCGCCGTCACCGGCGTGTTCTCGGCCAGCAGGACCAGGGCGTGGTGGAGGCGGAGCTGCGTGCGCCACTGGGGGAAGCTCATCCCCAGGTCCGCCTTGAACAGCCGCGACAGGGTACGGTCGCTCGCGCCCACCTGCCGGCCCAGGACGGCCAGCGTCCGGTTGTCGGCCGGGTCGGCGCGCAGGAGGTCGCACAGGGCCCGTAGCCGTGGGGTGGTGGGGTTCGGCAGGTGTACGGGCTGCTGCGGCGAGGCCCGGAGCTGGTCGAGCAGGACGGCCCGCAGCCGCCCGCGTTCGGGGCTGTCGTCGTGCGGGGCCCGGGTGTAGGCGAGGATCAGCTCGCGCAGCAGAGGGGCGACGCTCAGCACCGTCGGCCCGTCCAGGCCGAGCGGGTTGTCGGTGGCGGGCAGGCCGACGAAGTGGAGTTCGAGCTCGCCGTGGGCCTGGTGGGCGTGGACGGTCCCGGCCGGCACCCAGATGGCGCGGGTGGCCGGGGCGACCCACGAGCCCGCGCCGGTGGTGATGGCCAGGACCCCCCGGGCGGCGTAGACGATCTGGTGGTCGTCATGGCGGTGGGCGTCGATGGCCGCTCCGGACGCCAGCCACTGCGCGCGGGTCGGCGCCGTCGGCTGGTGGCGGATTCTCGTCATCGATTGGCAGGTTATCGGAAGCACGACAGGGAGCCCGGCCGGAAGCATGGGCATGTGCCAAGGAACAGAGCGATCATCCTGCTGTCGGTCGGGCATGCCTGCGTGGACGTCTACCAGGGCGCCGTGGCGGCGCTCGTGCCCTTCTTCGTCGCCGAGCGCGCCTACACCTACGCCGCCGCCTCGGGCGTCGTGCTCGCCGCGTCGCTGCTGTCCTCGGTGGCGCAGCCGCTGTTCGGGGCGTTCACCGACCGGTGGGCGATGCCCTGGCTGCTGCCCGTGAGCACGGTGCTCGGCGGCCTGGGGATCGGCCTGAGCGGGCTCAGCGGCTCGTACGCGCTGACGCTGGCGTTCGTGGCCGTGTCGGGGATCGGGGTCGCCGCGTACCATCCCGAGTCGGCCCGCGTCGCCCGGCTCGCCGGCGAGGGCAGCCACAGCGCGATGGGCTGGTTCTCGCTCGGCGGCAACATCGGGTTCGCCGTCGCGCCCGTCATGGTCGCCGCGGTCGTCGCCACCGGCGGCCTGCGGCTCACACCGCTGCTCGTGCTGCCCGCGCTCGCCGGCAGCGTGCTGTGCCTGCCCGTCCTGCGCGCCCTGGAGCGGACGTCACGCGCCCGCTCCGGCGCCGCGGTCCCGGTGGGGGCCGACGACAGGGCGTCGTTCGTGAAGCTGGCGCTGGCCGTGGTGTGCCGGTCCGTGGTGTTCGTCGGGCTCAGCACGTTCATCTCGTTCTACGCCCAGCAGCGCACCGGCGGCGGTACGGCGGCGGGCACGGCGGCGCTGTTCGTCCTCTACCTCGGCGGCGCGGCGGGCACCGTGCTCGGCGGAAGGCTGGCCGAGCGCCGGGACCGGGTGACGGTCGTGCGGGGCGCGTACCTGGTGACCGTCGCGGCGGTGGCGGGCACCGTGTTCGTCCCCGGCCCGGCGATCTACGTGTTCGTGGCGCTGACCTCCGCCGCACTCTACGTCCCGTTCTCGCTCCAGGTCACCCTCGGCCAGGACTACCTGCCCACGCGCGTCGGCACCGCCAGCGGGATCACCCTCGGGCTGACCGTCAGCGTCGGCGGCCTGGCCGGCCCGGTCATCGGGGCCGTCGCCGACGCCACCTCCCTGCGCACCGCCCTGGCCCCGCTGGTCGTGCTGCCCTTCCTGAGCTGGCTGTTGTTCCGGACGCTCCCCGAGCCGGCCACGCCGACGCGGGGCGAGGTCAGAGCGTGACCAGGGTCTTGGTGGCGGTCCGCTGGTCCATCGCCCGGTACCCGTCGGGCACGTGGTCGAGGTCGACGGTCAGGTCGAACACGGGTGACGGGTCCACGTCGCCGTACAGCACGTCGGGCAGCAGCTCGGAGATGTACGGCCGGACGGGGCACACGCCGCCGCCCACGGCGAGGTTGCGGGTGAACATGACCTCCATGTCCAGGCCGTTGCCGCTGCCGTGCGGGACGCCGACGTAGCCGATGGCGCCACCGGGACGGGCGACGTGGACGGCGGTGCGCATGGACTGCTCGGTGCCGACCGCCTCGATCACCGCGTGCGCGCCCTCGCCCCCGGTCAGCTCCAGGACGGCCTCCACCGCCGCGTCGCCGCGTTCCGCGACGACGTCCGTCGCGCCGAACACGCGGGCCAGGTCGGTGCGGGAGGTGTGGCGGCCGAGGATGACGATCCGGTCGGCGCCCAGCCGCTTCGCGGCCAGCACGGCGCACAGCCCCACGGCGCCGTCGCCGACCACGGCGGCGGTGACGCCCGGCCGGACCTTCGCCGCGAGCGTCGCGTGGTGGCCGGTGCACAGCACGTCGGCCAGCGTGAGCAGCGCGGTCAGCAGCCGCTGGTCGGACGCCGCCTCGGCGGGCAGCCTGACCAGGGTCGCGTCGGCGAACGGAACCCGAACGGCCTCGCCCTGGCCGCCGTCCGACCCGGGCACGCTCCAGAAGCCGCCGTTCACGCAGGAGCTCGTCAACCCCTCGGCGCAGAAGTCGCAGACGCCGTCGCACCAGTTGAACGGCGCCACGACCAGGTCACCGGGGTGGATGCCGGACACCTCGGAGCCGGCGTCCTCCACCATCCCCAGGAACTCGTGCCCGATGCGCCCGCCGGGCTGCCGCTCGGCCTCGCCGCGGTACGGCCACAGGTCGCTGCCGCAGATGCAGGCCAGCACGACGCGCACCACGGCGTCACCGGGCTGCTGGATAACAGGGTCGGGGACGTCCTCGATGCGGACGTCGCGGGGCGCGTGCAGAACGGTCGCGCGCATGGCCACTCCTGTCGCCGTTGGCCTTCCCTTCCTGTGTATCAAACGACGACATCCCCGCTGACCTGCGGGGTCGCTGATCGTCCGGAATCCGGGTCAGGGACGCGACAGGCGGGGGCGGGCCGCGTACACGCCGGCCACGGTCTGGACCAGGCAGGCCGCCAGGCCGGCGAGCAGCGGCACCGTCCAGCCGCCCGACTCCTGCCGCAGCAGCCCGATCAGCAGCGGCCCCAGGGCGGCCAGCACGTAGCCGCACGACTGCGCCACCGCCGACAACGCCGTCACCGACGCGGGGTCGGGGGCGCGCAGGGCGATGATGAGCAGCGCGAGCGCGATCGACGCGCCCTGCCCGAGCCCCAGCACGATCATCCACAGCCACGGCACGGTGGTCGGCGCGACCAGCAGGGCGACGTACCCGGCGATCGTGAGCACCGACGCCACCACCACGTGCGGCACCTGCGACGCGCGGCGCCCCGCGTGGACGGGCACCGCGAGGGTGGCGCCGACCTGGGCCAGGTTGGTCAGGCCGAGCAGGTATCCGGCGCGGTCGGCGGGCACGCCGGACTCCTGGAAGATCGTGGGCAGCCACGCCAGCACGATGTAGAACGTCAGCGACTGGAACCCCATGAAGGCCGTCACCCACCACGTCACGCTGCTCCTGAGCACCGCGGCGAACGGTCTGGCCCGCACCGCCGTCCCCGTCCCTGCCCCCGTCCCCGCGCCGGCGCCGCCGGGGGAGTCCGGGCCGGGGGCGTCCGCGGCCCGGCGCCCGGGCAGGGCCTGGGGGAGCCAGAGCAGCGCGGCGGCCAGCGCCGGCACCGCCGCCAGCGCCGACACGCCGCGCCAGCCGTACCCGGTGAGATGCTCCAGCGGCACCATGAGCGCCGACGCGGCGGCGGCGCCGACGACGAGGCCGGAGACGTAGACGGACGTGTACGGCCCGATCTGGTCGGGGAAGTGCTGCTTGACCACGCCGGGCATGGCGACGTTCATGACGGCGATGGCCGTACCGGCCAGAGCGGCGCCCAGGTAGAGGGCGGGCGCGCCGCCCGACGCGCGGATCAGCACACCGCAGGCCAGCAGCAGCAGCCCCGCGAGCAGCGTCCGGTCGAGTCCCATCCGCCGGGCCAGGAACGGGGTCAACCAGCCGAACAGCCCCAGACACAGCACCATGACCGTGGTGATGGCGCCTCCTCCCGCGGGGGCCAGGCCGACGTCCGTCATGATCTCGTCGAGGAGCGGGGAAACGCCGGCGAGCGCCGGCCGGAGGTTGAGTGCGGCCAGCACGAAGCCGCTGACCAGCAGTGCGGATCTCGCCGACGACATCTGGCAAGGGTACGACGGGTCCCGGAGAGGGCGTCACGGGCCCTGTCCGGGAACGCTCATGGCTGGAAGTCGAGGTCCACGGCCACGGCCACGTCGAGCAGCAGTGGCTCCTCGCGGCCGGCCAGCGTGGGCATGACCTCGTCGAGCGCGGCGGTCAGCTCCGCGTACGTCTCCACCCGCCGGGACGGGCAGCCCAGCGACCTGGCCAGGCCGCCCACGTCCACCTCGTCGAAGGCGGGCCACGGGGCCTTGTCGCCGTGCCGTTCCGCGAGCCGGTCGAGGATGGCGTACCGGGCGTTGGCCAGCACCAGGAACAGCGCGCCGGCCCGGTAGTGCGCGGCGCTCCACAGCGCGTGCAGGCCGTACAGGGCGGAGCCGTCGCCGGTGACCGCCACCACGGGCCGGCCGGGCAGGGCCATGCGCAGCCCCACGGCGGCCGGCAGCGCGAATCCCAGACCGCCCATCGCGGCCGACACGAACCCCAGAGGGTTGCGGGCCGGCACGAGCCGGTGCAGGTCCGACCGGGACGACGGGGTCTCCTCGACGAGCACGGCGTCGGCCGGCAGCCGGTCGGCGAGCTCCCGGAGCACGCGCGCGGCCCGCAACGGCCGCCCCTCCGCGGGCACCGGCGGCACCACGGCCGCCGGGGAGGCGACGTCCCCGGCCGGCCGCGCGGGCAGGAGGGCCGCCAGGTGGGCGCAGGTCTCGGCCGGGTCCGCGAGGCAGGCCAGATCGGCAGGGCTCCGGTGGGCCTCCGACGGGTCGTCGGTGACCAGCGCCACCACCGTGCCCGGCTCGACCAGCGGCCCCGGCGTGTACGGGTACTGCCGGAACACCGGCGCGCCCACGGCGAGCACCACGTCGTGCCCCGACAACGCGGCCCGCAGCCGGGGCCGGTCGGCGGGCAGCACGCCCGCGAACAGCGGATGGTCCTGCGGGAAGCCGGGCCGCGCGCCGAACGGCTCCTGCCACACCGGGCACCCGAGCCGCTCGGCGAGCGCGACCAGCGGCTCCCACGCCCGGCACGCGCCCGCCCCCGCCACGATCACGGGGGCCCGCGCCCCGCCCAGCAGCTCGGCCAGCGGCGCCGGCGCCCCACCCGAGGTCGCGTGCGCGGGGGTGCGCAGCAGGCGGCCCGGCGCGGCGAGGACCTCGTCCTCGTACGGCTCGTCCCAGTCGTCCATCGGCACCACCACCAGCGCCGGCCCCCGGACCGTGCCCGCCTCGTGGCCCGCCCGGGCCCCGGCCCCCGGCACGTCCTGCGCCCGGACCGGCTGGTCCACGCGCCCCGGGTAGTCGCCCGCCAGCCCCGCCAGCCGCCCCGCGAGGAACGGCTCCAGCGCCAGGTGCCGCCGGTCCTGCTGGCCGACGAGGACGACCAGCGGGACCCGGTTGACCCGGGCGGTCGCGATGGCCCCCACCGCGTTGCCGAGGCCGGCCGTGGTGTGCAGCACGGCGAGCGCCGGCGCGTCGTGCCCGATCGCCCATCCGGTGGCCATGCCGACCACGGAGCCCTCGTGCAGCGCCAGCACGAACCTCAGGTCGTCGGGCAGCCCGCCCAGGAACGTGACCTCGGTGGACCCCGGGTTGCCGAACACCGTGGTCAGCCCGGTCCGTCTCAGCACGTCGAACGTCGCCTCCCGGACGGTCGCCGCCCCACCCGCTCCCTGCTGCCTCATCGGGCCCCCTCGCTCGCCGGCTTCGCCCGTAGACATGCCCACGCGGCTCACCGAACCGAACCAGCGAACACGTCCGGAGTTGGTCCCGTACGGCGGGGAGCAGAGCGCTGGTCATGAGTGGTCGGCCTTCGCGCGGTCGGCGTTGGCGATAATGGCGTCGTGGACGTAGCGGGACAGGCCGGGGGCCACGTCGTCGAAGTTGAGGCCGATCCGCTCGTTCGCGAGGTAGGACGCGGCCAGAGCGCGGTGGGTGTCGTAGTCACAGTCATGGAACCGGCGCTCCATGTGCAGCCGGTGCTCCTCGGCCAGGTCCATCGAGGTCGCGCTGTCGGCGGGGATGCCGGTACGCATGGCCTCAAGCAGGCGCTGATGGATTCCGGACTGCTCGGCACGGATCTCCCGCCAGTCCTCGGCCGAGTACCGTGACGTGCGTCGATGTCGCTGCCGCCACAGTGGAGAGTCGCCCCATCGCTGCTCGGCGGGTTCGGCGTTGTCCTCCAGGCGTGTACTGCCGAACACTTCCAGCCGCTCCTCGGGGGTGAGGGCGATGCCCATCCTCCGCGCGGCCAACTCCTTGTCGATCACGGCGACCATGGTCTGATGCCGCTCGATCCGCTCGGTCAGCAACCGGCGTTGCTCGTGCAACCGGTCGGCGTCGCTGAGCGTCGGGTCGGCGAGGATGGCGCCGATGGTGTCCAGGTCGAAGTCCAGCTCTCGATAGAACAGGATGCGTTGCAGCTTGCGGACATCGCCGGCGGAGTAGAGCCGATAGCCCGCGCCATTGCGCTCCTGAGGCTCCAGGAGGCCGATCTCGTCGTAGTGATGCAGGGTACGGATCGACACTCCGGCCAGGTCGGCCACGACACCGACGGTGTATTCCTTGTCGTTCATGTCCGCCACTGTGCGCCCTCACGCCGCGTGGGGGTCAAGCCGCGTGTTCTCGCGCCGGATGTGAGCAGCGGTGTCGGGAAGCCGCCCATCGTGAACGCATCGCGGATCTAACAACCGGGGCTCGCAGGATTGGTCTCACAAGAAAGCACCAGCCAGGGAGAGTCCCCATGTCCACCACCGCCACCGTCGTCACCGTCCTGGCCGCCCTCTGGGTGGGTTTCTCTGCCTTCTCCCTCCTTCGCCGCGCCGAGTGGGTGGTGAAGCCGCTGACGGAGTACGGCGTCCCCCAGTCCTGGTGGACCTGGCTCGGCGCAGCCAAGGCCGCAGGTTCCGCGGGCCTGCTGGTCGGCCTGTTCGTCCCGGTCGTCGGCGTCCTGGCCGGGATCGGCCTGGTGCTGTATTTCGCCGGAGCCGTCGTCACCGTGCTCCGGGCGCGCTCGTACTCGACCGTCGCCTACCCCCTGCTGTACATGGTCCCGGTGATCGCCGCCCTGGTGCTGGGATACAACGCCTGACGGCAACGCGGATCGCAGTCCCACGGCTGTGATCAACAGGCTGCGGCCCGCGATCGAGGACAGGTTGTGTCAAGCCGGCATCGAGGTACCCGAGTGAACCCGTGCGGGAGGTGCTCGACCGCATCGAGAGGATTCCCGCCCGGCAGGCCCGCGATCCTCACGCCTGTGCCAAGGTGATCTTCATGGTCTTGGCGACGATGTTCCGCTTGGTACTGATCGCGGCCGGGGTGACCGGCATGGTCTACACGTGGATGGCCCTGGCCGGCCCGCTGCACCCGCTCGTGCTCTTCACCGTTCAGAGCAATCTGATGCTCGCGGGCTATTGCGCCTGGCGGGTGGTGAGCAGGCGGCGGCCTTCCCTCGAGGTCAAGGGGGCGGTGACGCTCTACATCGTGATAACCGGGCTGATCTGGCATTTCCTGCGTATGCGCGGGGCCAACCCCTTCGAGCGCCTGTCCCACTCAGGTCTCGGCCTCGGCAACTTTCTCCTCCACTACGTGACACCGATCATGGCCGTGGTCGACTGGCTGCTCTTCGACCGGACCGCCGCCCGGCCGAGATGGGCGGCCGCTCCCGTGTGGCTGGCCTATCCGGTGGCGTACCTGGCCTTCGCCCTGGTCCGGGGCGCCCTGTTACCCCCGGGCGCATGGAAGAGATACCCCTATCCGTTCCTGGACGTGGACACGTACGGTTACGGCGGAGTCTCGATCATGGCGGTGGGGCTGGCCGTCTGCTTCGTCCTGCTCGGCTACGGGCTCATCGCCCTGCACCGCCTCGCCAACCGTCCCAACCGCGCGGCCGCCGAATCAGGCCGGATGAGACCTGGCATGTCGGAGGAGTAGCGCTGTCGCGGTGATGGATGTCGCGTGTCTCATCCCTTGGTGGCTCGTGGCCAAGGGCGCATGGGATCGCCCATCGTGTTCAGACGAACGCAAGGCGCGCCAGAAGTCTTGTTCATAGCATCAGTCGATCTGCTTGCCGCGGAGGGTCCTCTGCTGGGGGAGCCCTATCTGGCGGTGACTCGTCGGCATCAGCCGGTTGGGGCTGTGGTGAGCATTCGCCGGCTCGATGAGCTGGAGCCGGCGGCGGCTGATCTGCGTGATCTGACGCTCGTGCTGGCGCGAGCCGCCAGCGACACGGGGAAAGCGGGTGTCGCTCGATGAAGTCCTCGCTGCCTTCGGACACACGCGCGAGTCCCTGGCCGCTGTCCCGGAGGAGGAGTGAGCCGTGTCAGCGGTGGACGATCCCCGGCGCATCGGCCCGGACGCCCATCGGCGCGACACCTTGACAGCGTCCGGCCGGCCCACGACTCGGCCGACTCCCTGTTCCCGTCGGACAGCGCGACGAGTTCCTCGCGGCCATCGGCGCGCTGTTCAAGGTCCAGAACGGCTACTGCAGTGTTGGCGGCCCCGGCGGGGTGTCTGTCCGTACGGGCAAGGGCTCGGGGTTCGGGGGCCGGGCCCCCGGTACCGGGGTGCGGGGCGGAGCTCCGCTCGGGGCGTCCGAGCGGAGCGAGGGCCATGCCTTTGGGGCTTCGGTTTCTGGGGCTTCGGGCTGAGGGCTTGAGGTGGGGGTCAGCGGAGGCGGTAGCGGTCCGTGGCCTCGCGGGTGGCGCGGATGGCGGCGTCCGCCGTGTCGTACGTGCGCTGGGCCAGGCCCACGAACACGCAGTCCACGATCAGGAGCTGGCTGATGCGGCTGGCCAGCGCCCCCGGGCGGAAGGCGGTCTCGCGGCCCGCCGACACCATGGTGTGGTGGGCCAGTCCCGCCAGCGTCGAGCGCGGGTTGTTGGTGATGCCGACGACAAGGGCGCCGGCCTCGGCGGCCGTGCGGGCCGGGACGAGCACGTCCGGCGTCTCGCCGCTGCAGCTGATGGCCACCGCCACGTCACCCTCCCTGAGCAGGGCGGCGCTGGTCAGCGCCAGGTGGGCGTCCGCGAACGGGTGGCTCGACAGGCCGATCCGCAGCAGCTTCTGCGACATGTCCGTGGCCACCAGGCCCGACGCGCCGACTCCGTAGACGTCCACGCGGCGGGCGGCGGCGATGGCGGTCACCACCTCGCCGAGCTGGCCGGGGTCGAGCTGCGCGGCCGTGTCCGCCAGGGCCTCCGACTCGGCCCGTGCCACCTTGGCGATCACGTCGGTGAGCGGGTCCTCGGGCCCGAGGTCGCCGGGTACGAGCCGCTCGGGCTCCTTGGCGACCGCCACGGCCGCCGCCAGCGCGAACCTGAGCTGGGAGTAGCCGCTGTAGCCGAGCACCCGGGCGGTGCGGACGATCGTCGCCTCGCTGGTGCCGGACACCACGCTGAACTCGGTGATCGTGCTCCGTACCACCAGCTCGGGGTCGTCGAGGATGATGCGCGCGATGGCCCGCGCCGCCGGGGTGAGGGACGGCAGCACGGCCCGGACGGCGGCGGACGGGTTGGCGGGTTCGGGAGGCGAGGCGGTCGCGGCCTTGCGCGCGGTGGTCATCGGGTCAGCCATTCCGCCGCCGCGCGCGCCGACACACGGGAGATGCCGTGCGTGGCGACGTGTGCCGCCCCCTGGGGCGGGCCCGGGATGCCGGTGTCCACCACGATCGTGTCCGGCCGCACCCGTACGGCCTGCTCCACCCGCTCCCGCACCCAGGCGTGCCGGGCCGCGTCATGGACGGCCAGCACGACGGGCCGATCGCTGAGCGATGGCAGCGTGCCCTCGTCCGTCATCCGCACCCGCTCGGTCCCGGGCAGCAGCTCGGCCAGCGCCGCCGTGAGTCCCGTCGGCATGGACGGGTCCACGGCCTGGCTGAGCCGGGTGTTGACCTCCACGACGAGCGGCGGCCGGGTGAGCCGGGCCGTGCCGGTCGTGGTCAGCGCCGCCCGGGCCGCCTCCAGCCCCGCGCCGGGGTCGGCGTCGGCGACGGCCTTCTCGCGGGCCGCCGCCTGGGCGCCGTACCAGCGGGAGACCGCGCGCACCCGGGCCGCCGCCTCCGCCAGGCGCTCCTCGGACAGGACGCCCTCGCGGACGGCGGCCACGATGGCGTCGCGCAGCTCGGCGAGGCCCCGCTCGGTGACCAGGCCGGCGCAGATGGCGTCGGCCCCGGCCGCGAGCGCGCGCACCGCGATCTCGCCGGGGGAGTGCATCGCGGCGACCGCCCGCATTTCGATGGCGTCCGTGACGAGCATCCCGTCGTAGCCGAGCTCGCCCCTGAGGAGGTCGGTCAGGATGATACGGCTGAGCGTCGCGGGCCTCTCGGGGTCGAGCGCCGGGACGAGCAGGTGACCGCTCATGATCGACTGGACGCCGGCCTCGACCGCGGCGCGGAACGGCGGCAGGTCGCGCTCCGAGAGCACCTCCCGCGAGACGTGCACGGTGGGCAGCGCCAGGTGCGAGTCCGTGGTGGTGTCGCCGTGGCCGGGGAAGTGCTTGGCGCAGGCCGCGACCCCGGCGCCCTGGACGCCCCGCACGTAGGCGGCCGTGTGGCGGGCCACGAGGTCCGGGTCGGGGCCGAACGAGCGGACGCCGATGACGGGGTTGTCGGGGTTGGCGTTGACGTCGGCCGAGGGCGCGTAGTCGAGCGTGATGTCGGCCTCGGCGAGCATCCGGCCGATCTGGCGGGCGACCCGTTCGGTCAGGTGCACGTCGTCCACGACGCCGAGGGCGCGGTTGCCGGGGAACGAGCTGCCGTGCTCGACCTCCAGCCGGGTCACCGCGCCGCCCTCCTCGTCGACGGCCACCACCACGTCGGGGCTCTCGGCGCGCAGGCGCCGCACCACCTCGGCGTCCGGGCGGTTGCGGGCGAACAGCACCACCCCGCCGAGACCCTCCCCGAGTGCCCGGCGCATCCAGTCCGGGACCTCGACGCCGTCGTAGCCGGGTTGCAGCACGGCGGACGCGAGCCCGTACAGGTCAGTGCTCATGGGACCTCCTACGCCGGTCCCGGGACCAGGCGGCTGTGGCTGACGATGATCTCCCGTGACGCCGGGGGACGGCGTGCGCGGCATTTTCCTTCACGATTATTGAACTGAAGGTAATTTTCTGTCATCGTCGCCCTCGACACAACCGCTTCCGAGAGGCCACCCCCCATGCCGAGCAGAAGGACACTCCTCAAGGGTCTCGCCCTCGCCGCCGCCGCGTCCGCGGTGCCGCTGCCCGCCTACGCCGATCCCACCACGACCCCCACCGCCACCACGACCGCCTCGGAGGCCGCGTACGTCCCGCCGCTGCACCAGATGCGCGGCATGTGGATCGCGTCGGTGGCCAACATCAACTGGCCCTCGAAGCAGGGGCTGTCCGCCGACGAGCAGAAGGCGGAGCTCATCGCCTGGCTCGACCTGGCCGTGCAGCGCAGGCTCAACTCCGTGTTCGTGCAGATCCGGCCGACCGCCGACGCGTTCTGGCCGTCGTCGTTCGAGCCGTGGTCGCACTGGCTCACCGGCGTCCAGGGGCAGGACCCCGGCTACGACCCGCTCGGCTTCGCCGTGGCCGAGACGCACAAGCGCGGCCTGGGCTTCCACGCCTGGTTCAACCCGTACCGCGTGTCGATGCAGACCGACCCCGCCAAGCTGCACCCCGACCACCCGGGCCGCAAGCACCCCGAGTGGATCCTGCCGTTCGGCGGCAAGCTGTACTACAACCCCGGCCTGCCGGAGGTCCGCAAGTTCTGCCAGGACGCCATGCTCGACGCGCTCACCCGCTACGACATCGACGGCCTGCACTTCGACGACTACTTCTACCCGACCAACACCACGGCCTTCGACGACAGCGCCGCCTTCGCCCAGTACGGCGCCGGCTTCCCCGACCTGGCCACCTGGCGGCGGCACAACGTCGACCTCATGGTCTCGGAGATGCAGCAGCGCGTACGCGAGGTCAAGCCGGAGGTCGCCTGGGGCATCAGCCCGTCCGGCATCTGGCGGAACAAGGCCAGCGACCCGCTCGGCTCCGACACCAACGGCGGCCAGTCGTACGACGGGCTGCACGCCGACACCCGCGGCTGGGTGAAGAAGGGCTGGCTCGACTACATCGCGCCCCAGCTCTACTGGTACATGGGCCAGCCGCCCGCCGACTACTCCAAGCTCGTGCCGTGGTGGGCGAGCGTGGCCGACGGCACGAACACGCTGCTGTGGATCGGCCAGGCCGCCTACAAGGCCGGCGACCCGGCGCAGGCCGTCGACTGGCAGGACCCGGCGGAGCTGTCCGACCACCTCACGCTCAACCGCGCCCACCCGCAGGTGTCGGGCGACATCTGGTACAACGCCAACGACGTGCGCGTGGACCGCATCGGCTCGATCAGCACGGCGGTCACCAACCACTACACGCGTCCCGCCCTGGCGCCCGTGCTGCCGCGTCTGGCCGACGGCGAGCCGCCGCGCCGCCCCGTGCTCGCCTACGCGCTGCGCCGCCCCGGCGGGGTCGAGGTGCGCGCGGTCGCGACCGGGCACGACGAGCCGTTCCAGTTCGCGATCTTCCGCTTCTCCGGGCGGCCCGCCGCGGGCGCGTTCGACGACGCGCGCAACCTCGTCGCCGTCGTCCCCGGCGACCGGCAGGTGCGCTGGCTCGACCCGGAGGGCAAGCGGGGAGACCACTACCACGTGGTGGCCGTGGACCGGGTCAACCGGACCAGCAAGCCCAGCAACGGCTTCGTGGTGCTTTAACCGATTCTGAAGGAGCGCGATGCGGGTTCTCGGCCTCATCTCCGGCACGTCGCACGACGGCATCGACAGCGCCGTCGTCGACTGGTCGCTGTCCGGCGGAACACTCACCGGTGTGGTCGAGCACACCGGCGAGGAGCCGTACGAGCCCGGCCTGAGGGCCCGCATCGTGGCCGCCCTGCCGCCGAACCGGGTGGACATGGGCGAGGTGTGCGCGCTCGACACCCTCATCGGCCAGGCGTTCGCCGAGGCCGCCGGGCACGCGCCGCGAGCCGACCTGATTTGCTCACACGGCCAGACGCTCTTCCACTGGGTCGAGGACGGCCGGGTCAGGGGCACGCTCCAGCTCGGCCAGCCCGCCTGGATCGCCGAGCGCACCGGCCTGCCGGTCGTGTCGGACGTGCGGGCGCGCGACGTCGCGGCCGGCGGGCAGGGCGCGCCGCTCGTTTCGTACCTCGACCTGCTGCTCATGGCCGGGCTGCCGGGCCGCTCCGGCGCGCTCAACCTGGGCGGCATCGCCAACCTGACCGTGCGCGAGCCGGCCATCGCCTACGACACCGGCCCCGCGTGCGCGCTCATCGACGCGGCCGCGCCGCCGTACGACGAGGACGGCGCGCTCGGCGCGGCCGGGACCGTGGACGAGAGCCTGCTCGCGGAGCTGCTCGCCGAGCCGTACTACGCCAAGGAGCCGCCGAAATCGACCGGTAAAGAGTTGTTCGCCCCGGGCTACGTCAAGGCGGACCTGCCCCTCCCGGACCTGGTGGCCACGCTGACGGCGCTGACCGCCGAGACCGTGGCGGCGGAGATCCGCCGGCACCGGCTCGACACGGTGGTCGTGTCGGGCGGCGGCGTCCGCAACCCCACGCTCATGGGCATGCTGCGCGCCCGCGTGCCGGGCGCCCGGCTGGTGACCAGCGACGAGCTCGGCGTTCCCGCCGGGGCCAAGGAGGCGATCGCCTTCTCGCTGTTCGGCTGGCTGACCGCGCACGGACTGCCCGCCACGGTGCCGAGCTGCACGGGCGCCACCGGGGCACGGGTGCTGGGCACGCTGACGCCCGGCTCCGATCCGCTGACGCTGCCGGCGCCCCTCGCCGAGGCGCCGGTCGCGATCCGCTTCGCCTAGAGCACCTACGAGGCCCGGCGGCCCGCCGCGGACGGCTGGTCGGCCGGGGTGCCCGTGCGCTGCGGCGGCACCACGGGGG
Source organism: Nonomuraea sp. 3-1Str (assembly GCF_031570565.1). Lineage (NCBI taxonomy): Bacteria > Bacillati > Actinomycetota > Actinomycetes > Streptosporangiales > Streptosporangiaceae > Nonomuraea > Nonomuraea sp. 3-1Str. Next base: position 260,863 of record NZ_JALHBK010000003.1, on the reverse strand, counting down.
TCGGCCGGACCAGGCCCAGCGCGACGACCTCGTTGGCCAGCCGGGTGCGCCGGTTGGTGCCCTCCGGGATGCGGAACTTCTGGTACAGCCGCAGCAGGTGCTGCTTGACCGCGGCCTCCGTCACGACCAGGTCGTCGGCGATCTCCCGCGCCGTCGCCGGGGCCACGAACGCCTCGTCGGACAGCGCCGGCCGGCAGAGCGAGGTCAGCACGTCGACCTCGCGTCTGGTCAGCTCGGGGGCCGCAGCCCTGCGGAGCTCGACCTCGGGAGCGAAGTCCTCGCGGGGAACCCCGCCGATGCGACCGCGCGCCGCTCCGAAGGAGACGACGTCGCCGTCGTCCAGGACCCTCCGGGCGATCGGCCTGCCATTCACCCGCGTGCCGTTGCGGGACAGGCCCAGGTCAACGACGTACAGGTAGGGTCCTCGCCTGACGAACTCGGCATGGAGTCGAGACACGCTGGGATCGGTCAGCCGGATGTCGACACCGCGGCCCCTCCCCACCGTCGTGATCTCGGGGCGCAACGGGACGACCTCACCGGTGTCCTCGACGCGTATGAACGGCCCCTCCACGGCAGTTCCTCCCCAGGTAGCCCGCCGTAACTGTTACTACAGCTCCGGCTTACCCAAACGAGGGGATGGGGAATCGCCTTTGCCATAAGGAGAATGACGCGTGAAATTGGTCTGGACCTTCGCAGACGGTTTTGCCTGCTCACGGGTAGACTTCCACCGAAGATAACCGGAGGAAAGACTCATGGCGGACAAGCCCACGAAAGGCCTGGCCGACGTCGTAGCCGCGTCCACAGCGTTGAGCGACATCGACGGTAAGGCCGGTCGCCTGTTCTACCGGGGATACGACATCCACGACCTGGCAGGCAGAGCGACGTTCGAAGAGACCGCGCATCTGCTCCAGCGGGGCAAGCTGCCCACCCGGGAGGAGCTCGACGCCTTCGGGGCCGAGCTGGTGCGAGGCCGAGAGCTGGGCGCGCTCGCCGCGGCGAACATCGCCGAGATCGCCGAGAAGCAGAAACCCATGGAGGCGCTGCGCAGCCTCGTCTCCCTGACCGCCGCGGACGATCCCGACCGTGACTCGATCGCTCCCGAGGCGAACCTGCGCAAGGCCGCCCGTCTGACCGCCCAGCAGCCGCTGCTCGTGGCCCGCTACCACGCGGCCCGCACCGGCGGCAGCGCGCCGGACCCGGACCCGGGGCTCAGCATCGCGGCGAACTTCCTTCTCCAGGTCACCGGCCGCGAGCCCGGCGCCCGGGAGGTGGAGCTCTTCGACGCCTGCCTGGTGCTGCACGCCGACCACACGATGAACGCCTCGACGTTCGCCGCCCGGGTGTGCGCCGCCACTCTGTCCGACATGCACTCCGCGATCGTCGCCGCCATCGGGACGCTCAAGGGCCCGCTGCACGGCGGCGCGAACGAGCAGGTCATGAAGACCCTGGAGTCGATCTCGCCCGGTGACGTGGCGAGCTCGGTCCGCGAGAAGCTGGCCGCGGGCGAGAAGATCATGGGCTTCGGCCACCGCGTCTACAAGACGGAGGACCCGCGGGCCACGCATCTGCGCCGGATGTCGCAGGAGCTGGCGGAGGCGTCCGGCGACGACACGTACTACCGGATGTCGAAGGAGATGGAGGAGGTCGTCTTCGACACGAAGGGCCTCTACCCGAACGTCGACTTCTACGCCGCGACGGTCTACCACTACCTCGGCATCCCGACGGACCTGTTCACGCCGGTCTTCTCGATCAGCCGCATGGCGGGCTGGACGGCCCACGTGATCGAGCAGCACGCCGACAACCGCCTGATCCGTCCCGACAGCGAGTACATCGGAGAGCGGGACCAGAAGTGGAAGCCGATCGAGGAGAGGTGACTCAGTCGGACGAGAGCTGGGGACCGTACCCGCTGATCCTGGCGGGTGCGGTCGTGGCCGTCGCCGTGACCCTGCTCGTGGACCCGCGGTGGGGCGGGTTCGCGCTGGGCGGCGCGGTGATGGTGGCCGCCGCCCTGCGCTTCGCGGGGTACGGCGGCGTGCTGGCCGTGCGTAGCAGAAGGACGGACGCCGTCACGCTGGGCGTGTTCGGCTTCGTGCTCGTGCTGACCTCCCTGTTGCTGGGGAACAACGAGCTCAAGGCCCTCATCATGTCCCTTTTCGCACGCTGACTTGGCCGTCCGATAGCCTCGACGCATCAATTCATTGAAGGGGAACCATTCGCATGCCCAAGATCAAGGTGGAGGGTCCGGTCGTCGAGCTTGACGGCGACGAGATGACCCGGATCATCTGGCAGTTCATCAAGGAACAGCTGATCCTTCCCTACCTCGACGTCGACCTGAAGTACTACGACCTCGGCATCGAGCACCGCGACGCCACGGACGACCAGGTCACGATCGACGCCGCCAACGCCATCAAGCAGTACGGCGTGGGTGTGAAGTGCGCCACGATCACTCCGGACGAGGCGCGGGTGGAGGAGTTCGGCCTGAAGAAGATGTGGCGGTCGCCGAACGGCACCATCCGCAACATCCTCGGCGGCGTCATCTTCCGCGAGCCGATCATCATGTCGAACGTGCCGCGGCTGGTGCCCGGCTGGACCAAGCCGATCGTCGTCGGCCGTCACGCGTTCGGCGACCAGTACCGCGCCACCGACCTCAAGGTCCCCGGCGAGGGCACGCTGACCCTGACGTTCACCCCGAAGGACGGCTCCGAGCCGATCGAGCTGGACGTCTACGACTTCCCCGGCCCGGGTGTCGCGCTGGCGATGTACAACCTGGACGAGTCGATCCGTGACTTCGCGCGGGCGTCCATGCGGTACGGCCTGTCCCGCAACTTCCCGGTCTACCTCTCGACGAAGAACACGATCCTCAAGGCGTACGACGGCCGCTTCAAGGACATCTTCGCCGAGGTGTACGAGAGCGAGTTCAAGGCCGACTTCGAGAAGGCCGGCCTGACGTACGAGCACCGCCTGATCGACGACATGGTCGCCGCGGCCCTGAAGTGGGAGGGCGGCTACGTCTGGGCGTGCAAGAACTACGACGGCGACGTCCAGTCCGACACGGTCGCGCAGGGCTTCGGCTCGCTCGGCCTGATGACCTCGGTCCTGATGACGCCCGACGGGCGCACCGTCGAGGCCGAGGCCGCCCACGGCACGGTGACCCGGCACTACCGCCAGCACCAGCAGGGCAAGCCGACCTCCACGAACCCGATCGCGTCGATCTTCGCGTGGACCCGCGGCCTCGCCCACCGGGGCAAGCTCGACAACACCCCCGCGGTGACCGAGTTCGCCGACACGCTGGAGCGGGTCTGCATCGAGACCGTCGAAGGCGGTCAGATGACCAAGGACCTGGCGCTGCTGGTCGGCGGCGACGCCGAGTGGCTCACCACCCAGGACTTCCTGGCCGCGCTGGACGAGAACCTCAAGAAGAAGATGGCTTGATCGTCCCGTTGGGGAAGGGCCGCCTCCGGGCGGCCCTTTTCGCTGTTCGGGGCCATCTCTTGGGGTTCCGGCGGGCGTGGCGTAGTTGATCACCAGGGTATGAGCCTCCCCAAGGAGTCGTACGCGTCTCGGGGGGTTCGGATGCGACTGCGTGTCTTGAGCGGAGTGGGCCTGGCGGCGGTGGTCGTGATCGCGGGTGGCTGCGGCAGCGAGCCCGCTCCCACGTCCAGCAGCGGCAAGGCCGACACGGCGGCCCAGACCAAACAGACCCGGGCGGCCAAGGTCGCCGCCGCGGCCAAGGTCAAGGCGAACGAGCTCGGCCAGGTGCCGGTGCTGATGTTCCACCGGGTCATCCAGAACCCGACGACGACGGACGACAGGACCCCGGAGCAGTTCCGCTCCGACCTCGAACGGCTCGCCGCCGACGGCTACGTGCCGGTCACCGCGGCCGAGTTCGTCACCGGCAAGATGGACATCCCCGCCGGTACGCACCCGGCCGTGCTGACCTTCGACGACTCCTCGCCGTCGCAGCTCTCCCTGGACGAGGTCGGCAATCCCAAGCCGGACACCGCGGTCGCGATCCTGCGCGAGGTGGCGGCCAGGCACCCCGGGTTCCGGCCGGTGGCCACGTTCTACGTGACGCGCGACATGTTCGGCAAGACCGTGCGCGAGGAGCAGGCGGAGACGCTGCTCTGGCTCAAGCAGAACGGCTTCGACATCGGCAACCACACGCGCGACCACGTCAACCTGCGCGGCAAGTCGAAGAAGGAGGTCGAGGAGCAGATCGGCTCGATCGCCCAGCAGATCGGCGCCCTCGCCTACGTCAAGCCCGTCACGCTGGCCCTGCCGTACGGCAACCAGCCCAGCCGGAAGGAATGGGCGGCCCGGGGCAAGCTGGGCGACGTGTCGTACGAGCACGCCGGCGTCTTCCTGGCCGGCTACACCCCGGCGCCGTCGCCGTTCAGCCGCTCCTTCGACCCGCTCGGCATCCCGCGCATCCGGGCCATGGACAAGAAGGGCGACTGCGCGCAGTTCTGCTCCACGGCGTGGCTCGACTGGCTGAAGAACAACCCGGACATGCGTTACACCTCGGACGGCGACGTGACGACGGTGGCGTTCCCCAAGTTCAAGGACCCGTTCCTGCGCACCACGTACAAGACCCGCGCCCTGCCGTACTAGCTCCCGGCTATCGCAGTGTGCCCACCACGATCGGCGACGGCGCGTCCAGCCGCAGCGGGGTCACGGTCCCGTCGGCCGGGCTCAGCAGGTGGCAGGCGACCTCGCCGTGGGGGCCGCGGGTCTCGGTGACGAGCGCCTTTTCGCTCTCCCAGCGCAGGATCGCGCGGACGCGCCACCCGGTGGGCAGCCGCGGCACGACGGTGCGCGCGGGCCGCTCCCCGCGCGCGTCGGTCAGGACGACGCCGCGCGGCACGGGCCCGCCCGGCGTGGACTCGGTGGCGACCGTGGCCAGCGTGTCCCCGGCCGGTGAGGGGACGGCCGTCGTGGCCTGGTGGCCGGGCAGCTCGGCGCGGCTCACCACGTCACCGTCCGCCGACCGGACGACGTACGAGCCGGAGGTGACGTGCCCGGGGAAGCGGCCGGAGGGCTTGACGCTCACCAGGGCCGGGCCGCGGTCGGTCCATCCGAGGGCCCGCTCGCCCCGCGGCAGGCGACGGACCCCGCCGCCCGCCACGTCCACGATCATGGTGATGCCCGGGGCGACCTCACCCGTGTCATCGACCCGGTCGTCGGCCACCAGGAGGCGCCGACCGTCGGGGGAGAGCATCGGTTCCTGCCCGCCCAGGCCAGGCTCGGGCGGCTCGCCCGTCTTCACCGGCAGGGGCGTGGTGGTGCCCTTGAGCAGGTCCGCGACGACGTACCGGCGGTGCTTCGGGTGCCAGTAGGCGGCGCGCGTGCCGTCCCGGCTGAGGGTGAGCGGGCCGCTGCCGAAGGCGTAGGGCAGCCACCACCGCTCCCCGCGGGTGGAGACGAGCACCCAGTGCTTGCACGTCTCCGCCCCGTCGTCGCAGGCCGGCCGGTACGCGTACCGTACGGGCGCGGGGGCGGGGCCCCTGAGCTCGCGCGGGCCCGGCGTGGGCACGACCGGGCCCTGGTCAGGGCGGACGAACCGGACGGGAGGCTGCGACCATACGGGCGCGGTCACCCAGGCTCCCGCCACGACGGCCAGCACGGCCGCGCCGTACGTCCACGGGCCCCTCATCGGAGCCGGCCGAACACCGCGTCGTCCAGGGCGCCGGGCAGGCCATCGGCCGGGCCGCTCCTGCCGGTGGCGGGGTCGACCAGGTGATGCCTCGCCTGGCCCGGGTCCCGTGTATCGACGCTGACGAGCAGCCTGCCGCCGGCCGACCAGCCGGCGGTCTCCGGGGCCCCGTAGTGGGCGGGCAGGCGCATCGGGACGCGCCGGAGCACCTGGCCGGTGCGGGGGTCCATCGTCACGAGGTCGTCTCCGGCGATCACGGCCAGCGCGCGCCCGTCGGGGGTGGCCAGCGCGTCCAGGGTGGGGTCGAAGGGCACGCGGGTGAGCGCGGCGCCCCGGCGGTCGAGGGTCACGAGCTCGGTGCCCGGCGCGCCGGGCAGGGCCCGCCGGCCGGCGGTCGCCACCACACCGTCGGGCCCCAGACCGAGGACGCGGCCCACGCCGGACAGGTGTGACCGGGCTCCGGTCCGCGCCTCGACCAGCTCCACGCCGGTGGCCGAGGTCAGCGCCACCAGACCGCCGTCGGCGGAGAGGGCCGGCTCGGGCACGTTCTCGTCGTCCAGCGGGCCGGTGAGGTGGATCAGGCGCATGGTGGTGAGGTCGAGCAGCACCAGGCGGCGTGAGGCGCCGTCGAGGTAGGCGACGTGGTGGCCGTCCCGGCTCAGCGCGAGCGGGGCGGGCCGGCCGCGCGGCCCGCCGCTCGTCAGACGGGCGACGGCCGGGCCGAGGACACGGGGGACGCTGGGCGTGACGGACAGCTCCCACCTCTGCCGCTCCCGGTTCAGCCGGGCGTACCGGAGCGGTTCGCCGATGGGGGAAAGGGGCGGCCTCGGCGCGGTCGCGGCGGCGGCCCGCCGCACGCCCCAGCCGTCCGCGCCCGTGACATAGTCCCAGGGGGTCACGGTCCGGCCGGTCAGCCAGGCGTCCTGTCCGCCCCCGTCATACGGACCGTACCGGGGCTCTCGCGCGGTCCCCCAGACGGTCCAGCCCGCGAGGAGGCCGACGGTCGTCGCGACGGCGAGGGCCGCGCCCACCAGGCGCTTCAGCGGCCCTCGTGGGCGCTCGGCGGCCCGCTCCGGGGTGACCTGCCACGGCCTGATCGCGTGGATCAGGGCGAGGAGGGGCAGCAGGACGTCGCAGACGAGCAAGGCGGAGTCACGCAGCACGTACGGGATGTCGGGCAGGCCGCCGCTGGACGCGGTCCACAGGGCGACGGCGGTGCCACCCGCGAGAAGCGCGCGCGCCGACCGCGCCCGCAGCGCCAGCTGGGCGGCGACCAGGTCCACCGGCCCGGCGGGCAGGGCGCGCCGGTGCAGGTCCCTGACCAGCAGGTGGACGGCCGGCACCGAGGCGAGCGCCAGCGTCGCGCCGAGGCGTTCGGCGACACCGACCTCCATGCGGAACGAGCGAGCGACGGTGCTCAGGGCGATCCCGTAGGCCAGGACGGCGGCGACTCGCCAGATGCCGGCGAGCGCGCCTGGGGCCAGGCGCATGCCCGCGGGCCGGACACGGTCCGGCACTGAACGGCTGCCCGCTATTTCTGCTGCTATTACGCCGAAAAACCACCCGATAACGGGATAGTAAGGCGCAGCCGGGAGCGATTCCTGGACCATCCCGGCCAGGCCGACCGCGGCTCCGGCGCCTGCTCCCGCATAGCGGAATCGCCGGTCCGCGCGCAGTCTGCGGGCGACGCCGGCCGCGTTGTACGGGGTGATCGTCAGGCGCTGCCGCCGGGCGAATCTCACCGATTCGTTGACGAGCACCGGCTCGCGGGTGAGGGGAACGACGGCCCCGATCGTCACCGCCAGCACGACGAGGAACGCCGCCGCTAACAAGAATCGGCTTTCGTCACGGCGGAGAAAGTAGCAGAATCCGGAATCTCACGCCTGGGGGATTTTTAGTGCTTTCTAGTGAAATAGCAGACCGACTCGTGGCCGAAGCCGCCACAGCGCGAAGAGCCGGGGCGCGCGGGCTCAGCTGGGCGCCCGTCGCGGTGGCGCTGGTGCCTGCCCTCCTGGCGCTGCTGTGGGCGAGCGGCGCCGTGGTGCCGCGCCTCGGGGACGGAGGACGTGGGGGCGGCCTCACGTTCTTCGTGGACTCGTACGAGGAGAGTGCCACCACTCACGAGACACGGCGGTTCGTCAACGAAGGATGGACGCCGGTCACGCTGACCGGGGTGGGCGTCCGCACGGAGGGGCTCGTCCTGCGCTCGGCGGCGATGACCGGCGGCGGCCGCTTCCCGCACGTCCTCGCGCCCGGTGCGGAGGTGCGGCTGGACCTCATGTGGGAGGTCCAGGACTGCCCGGCCGTGCGGACGGAACCGGTCGAGCTGGTCTTCGAGGTGAGCCACTGGTGGGGGACCTCCACCGGGACCGTCGAGCAGGACCCGGACAGCCCGTCCGCGCTGGACGACGTGTGCGGCCCCTGAGCGTGACGCCGCCGCGGTCGCGTGTCACCGTTGCGGACAGGAAGACCCAGGCGTGGATCACGAACGGTTAACGCCACCCTGAGAACTTCCTGCACGTCGTAAAGTTTGCCTCGTCGGGCCGTAAGCACAGTGTGGGGAAGACGAATGCCGCAGATCTCGCCGCTGGTGACCGGCGACCCCGGCGAGCTGGGGTCGTTCCGGCTGACCGGACGGATCGGGGAGGGCGGCCAGGGCATCGTCTACCTGGGCGTCGACGAGCAGGGCGAGCGGGCGGCGATCAAGCTGCTGCACGTCAAGTTCAGCGGTGACACGATCGCGCGCTCGCGCTTCGCCAGGGAGCTCAAGGCCGCCAAGCGGGTGGCGTCGTTCTGCACCGCCCGGGTCATCGAGGCCGACCTCGAAGGCGACGCGCCGTACATCGCCAGCGAGTACATCGACGGGCGCGCCCTGCGTGACATCGTCGACACGGACGGGCCGCTGCGGGGCACGGTGCTCGACCGGCTGGCCATCGGCACCGCGACCGCGTTGACCGCCATCCACCACGCCTCGATCATCCACCGCGACTTCAAGCCCGACAACGTGCTCATCGCCGCCGACGGGCCGCGCGTGGTCGACTTCGGGATCGCCCGCATCATCGACTCGACCGGGACCATCACCAGCCGGGCCATCGGCACCCCCGCCTACATGGCGCCGGAGCAGATCGCCGGCGACGACGTGGGCCCCTACACCGACGTGTTCGCGTGGGGCGCGACGATCGCCTTCGCGGCCTCCGGCCAGGCCGCCTTCGAGGGCAACTCGATCGCGGTCGTGCTCAACCGGATCCTCAACCACGAGGTCGACGTGAGCATGATGCCGGAGCCGCTGCGGAGCGTGGTGCGCTCGGCGCTGTCCAAGTCGCCCGAGGAGCGGCCCTCGGCCGACCAGATCCTGCTCCGGCTGCTCGGCCAGCCGGAGACGGCCGGGGCGTCCACGGCGGTCCTCACCCGTGGCGCGCAGGTGGCCACCGACGACACCACGCCGTTCCTGCGCGTCTCGACGACCCTGGCGCCTCAGGGGCATCCCCGCACGACGACGGGTGGCTCCGGGCGTGACGCCGGTGCGACGGGCGGCGCGCCCGCCGCGTACACCGGAGGGACCTCCGGGGTGCGCGAGGGAGGGATTCCCGGGCACACGGGCGGCGGGACCGATCGCGGCGCGGACGCCGACGCGGAGACCTCGTTCTTCCACGCCTCCGCCCTGCCGGCCGAGGCGCGGGCCACGACCGCCGGTGAGCAGGCGCCCCCCGGCGACCAGCACGCCGCCGACCAGCACACGGGCGACCAGCAGCCCGGCGATCACCAGTCCATCGGTCAGCACGCCGGCGATCAGCATCCGGGCGATCAGCACGCGGGTCTGAAGGCGCTCGTCGGCAACACCGGGGTGCCGCCCGCGCCGCCCACCCAGCTCGGCGGCCTGGCGAGGACCCGCCGCCGCAAGGCGTGGTGGATCGCCCTGGCCACCGTGCTCGCCCTCGTCGTGGCCGGGAGCGTCGTCGCCCTGGCCAACGGCTGGCCGCAGCGCGCCTTGGGCCTGGGCCCGTCCGGCGGCGACACGCCCACGCCGTCGCGGACCTTCGCCAGCGTCATCGACAAGGTCGCCGGCACCGGCCGGCTCGTGATCGGCGTCAAGGGCGACCTGCCGGGCATCGGCCTGGCGCGCAACGGCGGGTTCGAGGGGTTCGACGTGGAGCTGGGCAGGCGGATCGCCGCCGAGCTGGGTGCGGCGAACCCGACGTTCGTCCGGGTGTCCGTCGGCAACCGCGACGACATGCTGGCCGACGGCTCCGTCGATCTGGTGCTCGCCACGTACTCCATCGACGACAGCGGCGTCGAGTTCGCCGGCCCGTACTACCTGGCGCACCAGGACGTGCTGGTGCACGACGGCGCCGGCATCGAGAAGGTCGAGGACCTGAAGGGCCGCAAGGTGTGCGCGGTCAACAGCCCCTCGGTCGGCAAGGTGCAGGCCCTGGTGGACGTGGAGCCCGTCACGGCCGGCAACTACGCCGAATGCATGGACCTGCTGCGCAGCGGCCGCGTCGACGCCGTGCCCGGTGACGATCTGATCCTGGCCGGGTTCGCCGGCCGTGAGAGCCTCCGCTTCAAGATTCTCGGCGCGAAGCTGAGCAACGAGCGTTACGCGGTCGGCATCCGGGGCGGCGACGTGCGGGCCTGCAAGACGGTCAGGAGCGTGATCGCCGACTTCTACCGGACGGGCGTCATGAAGCAACTGCTGACCCGGTATTTCGCAAAGGTGGACTTCACCTTGGAGCTGAAGCCGCCCGCGATGGAACCCTGCGGATGACGAACGGGTAGCATCCCAAAGTCAATGATTCGTCCTGTGAGTTAGGGGAAGGCCATGGCCACGCCCGTCAAGGTCACCGTCACCGGAGCCGCCGGTCAGATCGGCTACGCGCTGCTGTTCCGCATCGCGTCGGGCCAGCTGCTGGGCGCGGACGTGCCGGTCAAGCTGAGCCTGCTGGAGGTCCCGCAGGCCGTGAAGGCGGCCGAGGGCACCGCGATGGAGCTCGACGACTGCGCGTTCCCGCTGCTGTCCGGCATCGAGATCACCGACAACCCCGACGTGGCGTTCGACGGCGCCAACGTGGCCCTGCTGGTCGGCGCCATGCCGCGCAAGGCCGGCATGGAGCGGGGCGACCTGCTCGGCGCCAACGGCGGCATCTTCGGGCCGCAGGGCAAGGCGATCAACGACCACGCCGCCGACGACATCCGGGTCCTCGTCGTGGGCAACCCGGCCAACACCAACGCGCTCATCGCCCAGCAGAACGCCCCGGACGTGCCGGCCGAGCGGTTCACCGCGATGACCCGCCTCGACCACAACCGCGCGCTCTCCCAGCTCGCCGCCAAGCTCCAGGTGCCGGTCACCGATATCAGGAACATGACCATCTGGGGCAACCACTCGGCCACCCAGTACCCCGACCTGTTCCACGCCGAGGTGGGCGGCAAGGTCGCGGCCGAGCAGGTCGACGCCGAGTGGCTGCGCGAGACGTTCATCCCGACCGTGGCCAAGCGCGGCGCGGCGATCATCGAGGCGCGGGGCGCGTCGAGCGCCGCCTCGGCCGCGAACGCCGCGATCGACCACGTCTTCGATTGGGTCAACGGCGCCGAGTGGACCTCGGCGGCGGTCGTCTCCGACGGCTCCTACGGGGTGCCGGAGGGGCTCATCTCGTCCTTCCCGGTCCGCTCGGCCGGCGGCCGGTACGAGATCATCCAGGGCCTGGAGATCGACGCGTTCTCGCGCGAGCGCATCGACGCCAGCGTGCAGGAGCTCGTCGAGGAGCGCGACGCGGTCAGGTCCCTCGGCCTCATCTGATCCTCCCCGGCGGCCCCCGGTCCCATCGAGCCGTCCGTATCGGCGCGCGTCCCGTTCGCGGGGCGCGCGCTTCGCTTTGCGCGGGGACAGCGGGCGCGGACGCTCACGGGAGGACGGCGGAGGCGGAGGGCGACGGCGTGTTCCGCTCGCCCGTGCCGGGGCAGGAGATCCCCGAGGGGGCATGAGGAGCTGATGAGGCCGTGGCGAACACGACTCCGGCGGCGGCCGAGAGGCTGCCCAGCACGACGGCTGAGCCGAAGAGCAGCTTCATGACCCTGGGCGAAGACGTGACCCTAGGTGAAAAGGTCCTCACATTTCGGTATCACAGCACATATCGCGCCGCCGCATGCGTCATTTGCCGGAAAGCGCCGTCCAGGCGTCGGAGACGATGTCCCGGATCGACGCCCGCTCGGCCTTCCAGCCCAGCTCGCGCTGGATCTTCTCCGAGGAGGCCACCAGCACGGCCGGGTCGCCGGCGCGGCGCGGCCCGACGACGGCGGGGATGTCGTGGCCGGTGACCTCGCGGCAGACCGAGACGACCTCCTGCACGGAGAAGCCGGTGCCGCTGCCCAGGTTGTAGATCTGGTGCCGCCCCTCGCGGACCGCGTCGAGCGCCAGCAGGTGGGCGCGGGCCAGGTCGCTCACGTGGACGTAGTCGCGCACGCAGGTGCCGTCGGGCGTCGGGTAGTCGGTGCCGAACACGCTGACCGACTCGCGCTCTCCGGTGGCGACCTTGAGCACGTTCGGGATGAGGTGGGTCTCGATCGCGTGCCGCTCGCGGAAGCGGCCGTAGGCGCCGGCCACGTTGAAGTAGCGCAGGCTCACCGCGCCGAGGCCGCGCAGGCCGGCGTAGGCGGTGAGCGCGGTGTCGACGGACAGCTTCGAGGCGCCGTAGGGGTTGGTCGGCCGCGTGGGGTCGCTCTCCTGGATGGGGGAGCGCTCCGGCTCGCCGTACGTGGCGGCGGTCGAGGAGAACACGATGCGGCGCACGCCCTGCTCGTGCATGGCCTCCAGCAGCGCCAGCGTGCCGCCGAGGTTGTGCGACCAGTACAGGCCCGGCTTCTCCACCGACTCGCCCACCAGCGACCTGGCCGCGAAGTGCAGCACCGCCTCCGCGCCGGCGAGCGCGTCGTGCGCCTCGGTGATCGAGCCCTCGACGAACCGGGCGCCGTCCGGCACCGCGTCCGCGTGGCCGGTCGACAGGTCGTCCAGCACCGTCACCTCGTGCCCCGCCTCGACGAGCTGGGCAGCCACGACACTTCCCACGTATCCGGCGCCGCCGGTGACCAGAAGCCTCATGATGTCTACTCCTGTGCGAATATGTTTGATTATGTACGACTTGCCGTTCAGCATACGCCCGAAAGGCGTTGAGTACGCTGCCAAGCACCATGTTTGACGCTGTCGTGGCCAACATCGCCCTCGTCCTGGTCTTCATCCTCGTGGGCGGCTTCTTCGCGGCCGCGGAGATGGCCATGGTCAGCCTGCGCGAGAGCCAGGTGCGCAAGCTCGCCGAGCAGGGCCGCCGCGGCGAGCGGGTGGCCAAACTGGCCCTCGACCCCAACCGCTTCCTGTCGGCCGTGCAGATCGGCGTGACCGTCGCCACCATGCTCTCGGCCGCGTTCGGCGCCGACCGGCTCGGCCTCCAGCTCGTCCCCGTGCTGGAGGGCTGGGGCGTGCCGGTCGCCGTCGCGCCCGTGCTCGCCCTGGTGCTGGTCACCCTGGCCATCTCGTACGTGTCGCTGGTGCTCGGCGAGCTGGCCCCCAAGCGGCTGGCCCGGCAGCGGGCCGAGGGGTTGTCACTGTTCGTGGCGCCGTTCCTCGACCGGATCGCCGCGCTGTCGCGGCCGGTGATCTGGGCCCTGTCGAAGTCCACCGACGGCGTGGTCAAGCTGCTCGGCGGCAACCCGCATGCCGACAGGGAGGAGGTGACCACCGAGGAGCTGCGCGACATGGTGGTCGGCCACACCGACCTGACCACCGACGAGCGCAACCTCATCGCCGAGGTGTTCGCCGCGGGCAAGCGCCAGGTGCGCGAGGTGATGCTGCCCCGGACCGAGGTGGAGTTCATGGAGGCCGACACGCCCCTGGCCGAGGCCGCGGTGCTCGCCGCCGGGATGCCCCACTCGCGCTTCCCCGTCTACCGTGAGTCGTACGACGAGGTCATCGGCTTCGTCCACGTCCGCGACCTGCTCGACCCCGTGCTGACCGGCCGCATCGAGCCGATCAGCGAGCTGGTGCCGATCAGGCCGGTCAAGTACGTGCCCGCCTCCAAGCGCATCCTCACCACGCTGTCGGAGATGCGCGGCGAGGGCCACCACCTGGCCATCGTGGTCGACGAGTACGGCGGCACCGCCGGCATCGTCACCCTGGAGGACCTGGTCGAAGAGCTCATCGGCGACATCAGGGACGAGTACGACATCGAGGACGACACCGTGATCCTCCCGGCCGGCGAGATCGAGATCGACGGGCTGACCAACCTCAACGACTTCGCCACCGAGACCGGCATCAGGCTGCCCAGCGGGCCGTACGAGACGCTCGGCGGCTTCGTCATGGCGATGCTCGGCCACGTCCCCGAGGTGGGCGAGACGGTGGAGATCCCCGGCTTCGAGCTGACCGTCACGGAGCTGGACGGACGCCGTATCGCCAGGGTGAGGGTGAAGCGCGGCCTGGCGGTTGAGTCGCCGCCCGACCAGGATTCCTGACACAATTGTGTGCCATGGCCAGACCTCGTGTTCTTTCCGGCATCCAGCCCACCGCGGACTCCTTCCACCTGGGCAACTACCTGGGTGCGGTCCGTCAGTGGGTCCCGATGCAGGAGACCCACGACGCCTTCTACTGCGTGGTCGATCTGCATGCGATCACCGTGCCGACCGACCCGGCCGACCTGCGCCGCCGCACCCGCGTGGCCGCCGCCCAGCTCTTCGCTGCCGGGCTCGACCCGGAGCGCTCGACCGTCTTCGTGCAGTCGCACGTACGGCAGCACAGCGAGCTGGCCTGGGTGCTCAACTGCCTGACCGGCATGGGCGAGGCGGCCCGGATGACGCAGTTCAAGGACAAGGCCGCCAAGTTCGGCGAGAGCGCTGCGAGCGTCGGGCTGTTCACCTACCCGATCCTGCAGGCCGCCGACATCCTGCTCTACCACGCCGAGCGGGTCCCGGTCGGCGCGGACCAGAAGCAGCACCTGGAGCTCACCCGCGACCTGGCGCAGCGCTTCAACCACCGCTTCGGCGACACGTTCACCCTGCCCGAGCCGCACATCCTCAAGGAGGTCGAGAAGATCACCGACCTTCAGGAGCCGTCGGCCAAGATGTCCAAGTCGTCCTCCAGCCCGGCGGGCATCCTCGACGTGCTCGACCAGCCCGGCCCGCTGCGCAAGAAGGTCATGCGCGCGGTCACCGACACGGGCTCGGAGGTGCTGTTCGACGAGGAGAACAAGCCGGGCGTGTCCAACCTGCTGCGCATCCAGTCGGCGCTGACCGGCACGCCCATCCCCGAGCTGGTCGCCCGCTACGAGGGCCAGGGCTACGGCACGTTCAAGAAGGACGTGGCGGAGGCCGTGGTCGACACGTTCACGCCGATCCGCGAGCGTACCGAGAAGCTGCTCGCCGACGAGGCGGAGCTCGATCGCCTGCTGGCGATCGGCGCCCGGCGCGCCGGCGAGGTGGCCGAGGAGACGATGGAGCAGGTCCGCGACAGGATCGGCTTCCTGCCCGGGTCCTGACGGACCGGACGCCGGCCCGGCCACGAGCCGCCCGGATCGGGCGCCCGGCCCCCGAGGGGCCGGGCGCTCTTCGCGTCGTCAGCGGACCCTGCGCCGGCCCACCGCGAGCAGGACCTCGCGCAGGGCGTCCGCGGCCCGCCGCACGGCCTCCTCGGGGACGCCCGCCATCACCTCGGTGTGCGCCTTGCCCGAGGCCGCCAGCGCGGCGTCGGCCACGCGCAGCCCCTCGGGCGTCAGCCGCACCCATCGGCTGCGCGCGTCGCCGGGGTCCGCGGCGCGCTCGACGTAGCCGGCGGCCGTCAGGCGCTGGAGCACGTTGCTCGTGCCGCCGGAGGTCAGGAAGAGGGCCTTGGACAGCTCGCTCGGCTTCATGCGGTGCGGCGGCGGCGTGCGGCACAGCGCGGCCAGGATGTCGAACTCGGCGTAGGTGAGCCCGAGGTCGGCCAGCTCCGCCTTGACGGCCTCCTGGAAGAGCATGTCGAGGCGGGACGTCCGCTTGCTGAGCTCCAGCGCGGAGATCAGGGCCGACGGCATGCCGGCCTCGCGCCAGCGCGGGACGAGCCCGTCCACCTCGTCATGCTTCATGAGACGAGGATACTTGTGGGCTGATTGCTTTTCAGAAAGCTATTCATTATGCTTTTCGGCATGGAAACAGTGATCAGGAACGGGATCGTCGTCGACACCGAGCCGGAGCCGGTCGTCATCGGGCCGGCCGACGTCCGGATCCGGGACGGAAGGATCGCGGAGGTCGGCCCCGGGCTGGCCGCCGCCGACGGGGCCGAGGTCATCGACGCGACGGGGAAGATCGTGCTGCCCGGCTTCGTCGACACCCACCGGCACACCTGGCAGGCCGCCATCCGGGCGACGATGCCCGACGCCACGTTCGGCGACTACCTCGGGCGTGTCCTCGGCGAGCTGGCCCCGGCCTTCCGGCCGGAGGACGTCCACGCCGGCAACCTCGCGGGCGCCCTGGAGTGCCTCGACGCGGGCGTCACCACGCTGCTGGACTGGTCGCACATCCAGTTCACGCCCGAGCACACCGACGCCGCCGTGGAGGCGCTGCGGGCCTCGGGCGTCCGCGCCGTCCTCGGCTACTGCCACGGCGGGCCGCGCTCCGGGCTGGCCGCGGAGACCCGCCGCGTGCGCGACGCCCACTTCGCCGCGCCCGGCCTGGTCAGCATGGTCATGGCCGCGCTCGGGCCGGAGATCCTGCCCGAGGACCACGCGCTGGAGGAGCTGGAGACCGCCCGCGAGCTTGGGCTGCCCGTCACCGCCCACCTCGGCGGACAGGGACCGGAGAGCGCCGCCAGGGGGCTCGCCTTCCTGGAGTCCCACGGGCACCTCACGCCCGGCACGACGTTCGTCCACGCCAACCACTACGACGACGAGCAGCTCAAGGTCATCGCCGGCGCCGGAGGCGGCGTGTCGGTATCGCCGATCGACGAGATGACGCTCGGCATCGGCTACCCGGTGACCGGGCGGGCACAGGCCGCCGGCGCGCCCGTCTCGCTCAGCGCCGACACCGTGACGTGCGCGCCCGGCGACATGTTCAGCCTCATGCGCACCGCGTACACGCTGGAGCGTGGCCGGCCGGGCGGCGCTGGGCTCGGCTTCACCACCAGGGACGTGCTGCGCATGGCCACGATCGACGGCGCCCGGGTGGCCGGGCTCGGCGACGTGACCGGATCGTTGCGGCCGGGCAAGCAGGCCGACCTCGTGCTCCTCAGCACGGCCACGCTCGGCATGGCCGCCTCGTACGACCCGATCGGCGCGATCGTCCTCAACGCCGACACCAGCGCCGTGGACACCGTCCTGGTCGGCGGGCGGGTGGTCAAGCGCGGCGGGCGGCTCGTGGGCCACGACGTGCCCGCGGCGCTCGACGCGCTGGCCGCCGCGGCGCGCCACGTCACCGCCGCGCTCGCCTGACACCCGCGCCGGGCCTCTCGTCCCGCGCGGCACCGCCTTGAGCGGCGAAAACAGTCCCCGATGGCAGACTTGACGGGCAGGTGCCGGGCAGGAGCCACTGACCGGGGCGAAAGGTGGCACGAGAACGATGGGCCTGTCCGAGCGGATCGAGGCGGTGAAGGCGCGCGGGCGCCGCCTGAGGGAGCACTGGCGGGTCCGCAGGCCGTCCGTCGACCACCTGATCCGGACCGTGCAGCGCTACCAGCTCCAGTCGGGCGACCGGCTGGCCGGCGCGGTCACGTACTTCGCGTTCCTGTCGTTCTTCCCGCTGCTGGCGCTGGGCTTCGCCGTGCTCGGCTACGTCCTGGCCAACGACCAGGCCGCCATGGAGGCGATGCGCAAGGCCGCCGAGGAGCAGCTTCCCGGCATCTCGGGCCGGCTCGACGTCTCCAGCATCGCCGCGGCCAAGGGCACGGCCGGGATCATCGGCCTGCTGGGCCTGCTCTACGCGGGGCTCGGCGCGATGGACGCGCTGCGCGGGGCGCTGCGGGAGATGTCGATGACCACGACGCCGCCGCTGGACTACTTCCGCGGCAAGCTGCGCGACCTCGCCTCGCTCGTCCTGCTGGGGGTGACGATGCTCGCCTCCGTCGTGGGGAGCGGCTTCGCCACCCAGGCCACGACCTGGGCGGTGCACCTGTTCGGCCTGGACGACACGCCGGTGAACAAGGCCGGGCTCTTCCTGACGGGCCTGTTCGCCGGCCTGGTCGCCGACTGGGTGCTGTTCGCCGTCGTGCTCGGCTGGGTCGCCCCGCCCACCCAGCCGTTCCGGGTGATCGCCAAGGGGGCGCTGCTCGGGGCGATCGGCTTCGGGCTGCTCAAGCAGCTCGCCGGGCTGCTGCTGAGCCACACGCTCAACAACCCGCTGTACGGGGCGTTCGCGGTCATCGTGGGGCTGCTGCTGTGGATCAACTTCTCGGCCCGGCTCGTCCTGTACGTCGCCGCGTGGACGGCCACGGCCGGGCTCAGCCCGCCGCCCACGCCTTCGCCGGTGCCGTCGAGCGGCTCACCCGCGGGGCTGCCCTCAGAGGCGTGACCGCCTGCGGTACAGGCCGAAGCCGAGCCAGGCCAGCCCGAACAGCAGCGCGCCGCCGACCACGAGCAGGCCGGTGCGGCGGCTGGAGTCGGTCTGCGCGGCGGCGGCCGTGCCGAGCAGCGAGCTCGGCCGGGCGCTCGCGGAGGCGGCCGGGGCGGGCGCGGCCTGCTGCTCGCGCACCGGCACCGCCGCCGGCAGCGGGTCCACCAGCCGCCCGACCGGCGTCACCTTGCCCCGCTCGGCGAAGCCCCAGTCGAGCAGCCCCGCCACCTCTTCCCAGAAGTAGCCGTCGTGGCGCATGATCGCGACGATGATCGTGTGGCCGTTCCGCGTGGCGGCGCCGACGAAGCTGCCGAGCGCCTTGGACGTCCAGCCGTTCTTGACGCCGATCATGCCCGGGTAGCGCCACAGCAGCTTGTTGTGGTTGCTGATCTCGTAGTAGTTCTTCGGCGCCGGGAACTTGGCGACCTTGGTGCTCACGTACCGCCTGAACGCGGGGTTGGCGAGGCCGGCGCGGGCGATCAGCGTGAGGTCGTAGGCGGAGCTGCTCTGCCCCGGCTGGTCGAGGCCGCTCGGGGTCTTGGCCACGGTGTCGTTGGCCTGGAGCTGGTGGGCCTCGGCGTTCATGTCCCGCAGCGTCTTGGCCAGGCCGCCGTTGGCCTCGGCCAGCGCCATGGCGGCGTCGTTGCCGGACGACATCAGCAGCGCCTTGAACAGGTCGTCGACCTTGTAGATCGGCTTGGTGGTCAGGCCGACGGCGCTGCCCTCCTGGTTGACGGCGTTGTCGCTGGGCCTGACCGTCCTGTCCTTGTCGAGCAGCGGGATCAGCGTCACGGCGGTCAGGATCTTGAGCGTGCTGGCCGGCAGGTAGCGGACATGCGGGTTCTTCGCCGCGAGGACCTCGCCGGTGTCGGCGTCGGCGATGACGTACGCGGTGGCCTTGGTCTTGGGCGGCTCCTTGACGCCGTCGGGCGCCACCAGGCCGTGGTGACCCAGCCGATCGCCGCCGACAGGGCTCGTCGGCGGTTCGGCCGGCGTGGCGTGGGCGGTCCCGGTGAGCGTGACCGCGGCGAGGAGTGCCGTGGCAGGCACCAGTTTCGTCCACATGGCGATCTCAGCGTAGCTTCGAGTTCTTGCGCATGTGGCGACACATTCCCCCGAAGGTCCTACCTCGATACTAGAGGGGTGGGTATGTCGCGAAAGATCGCCGGATTCCTCATTCTTCTCGGGATTTTCATGATCTTCGAGTGGGTGAATCTTGGGTTTAACCTGGCCGATGGCCATCCGACCGCGTTCTACGTGGTGCACGGCATTCTGATCGCCGTCAACCTCGTCCTCGGGGCCGTCGTGGGCGTCATCGGCTGGACGTCGCTCCGCAGAGGGCGAGCCGGGTCAGCCGATGCAACTCGTCAGCCTCCTCGCGCGAGTCGCCGATCGAGGTGAACCCCAGCTTCCCGTGCTCGGGGATCGCGCCCAGCAGGTGGAAGACGTTCCCCTTGCGGGCCGCGTGGTCGAAGCCGAGGCCGAGCCGGTCCACCATCCGCATCACCTCGCCGGGGGAGCGTCCCCGCAGGCAGGACGCCGAGCAGTTGTCGGTGGCGGTGTAGTACTTGGGCCGGCCGTCGGCCATGAGCAGTCCGGTCGCCGGGTCGTACGTGGCCCCGGTCGTCAGGATCGCGGCGCCGAACGGGTGCGTCGTGCCGCCGATGCGCAGGTTGATCTCGCACAGCAGCGCGGCGTAGCCGGCGTCGGCCTTGAGCGCGAAGAAGTCCATGCCGAACAGCCCGACCACACCCCGTTCGGCCAGGATGGCGGCGATCTTCGCCGCCGACGCCCCGACCTCCGCCCGGTACTCCGGGGCGGCGGGGAACGTGCAGCCCTGGTAGACGTCGTTGTTGGCGCCGCCGAGCACCTGGTCGTGGGTGGCGACGACGTCGTGGTGGCCGCCCGGGGTGATCCGGGCCAGCGCG
The DNA here is from genome assembly GCF_031570565.1 of Nonomuraea sp. 3-1Str. Taxonomy (NCBI): domain Bacteria; kingdom Bacillati; phylum Actinomycetota; class Actinomycetes; order Streptosporangiales; family Streptosporangiaceae; genus Nonomuraea; species Nonomuraea sp. 3-1Str. The sequence goes on along the minus strand of NZ_JALHBK010000003.1, from coordinate 240,724 downwards.
CTCGGGTAGTACAGCGGCCGGTGCTCGATGAACTCCTCGACCACCGCGCCGCGTTCGTAGATCTTCGCCGAGAAGGTGTCCCAGGTCTCGCCGTCCGCCGAGAAGCTGAACCGGGAGGCGTCGGGCACGTCGTCGCCGGGCTTGCGCACGATGGCGTTGCCGAGCCCGGAGTAGCCGTCGTTGAGCTTGACGATGACGCGCTCGCCGGGCAGCGCGTCGATGGCGTCCTGGATCTCCGCCTGGGTGCGCAGGTCGCCGAAGCCGCGCGCCATCGGCACGCCGGCCTCCTGCCCGACCTCGCGTGAGCCGCTCTTGGAGCCGTAGTGGGCCAGCGCGGTGGCCGGTCCGTAGAGGGGCACGCCGAGTGACGAGGCGAGCTCCTCCTCCAGCTCGCTCAGCACGAACGGCACCATCCAGGCGTCCTCGCCGTCGATGGCCGCGCGGACCTGCTCGACCATCTCGGGACGGGCGAGCAGGCTCCGGGTGAGCGGCTGGGTGCGGGGGTCGTCGAGGCTGATGAGCGTGAGCCGCTTGGCCGCGTCCTCCGGGTCCGGCAGGAAGCCGAAGTAGTAGTCGACGATCTCCTGGTCGATGGGCACGGAGGAGAGGTAGACCACCTTGACCCCGGGCTCGCGGAGGCTGAGGAGGAGGAAGAGCAGCCGCTCCTCGTAGCACCTCGCGGCCGTGATGCGGCGCAGCTCGTCCTGCGGGAGGGAGAGCGAGGGCACGACCACCAGGGTCCCCTCGCTCGGCTCGAAGATGCTCAACCGTGCATACTTCTCCCCGAACGGGATTTTAGTGATCATAATGCGAGTGAAGCACGCATTTTTCGCGAAAGCAGCCGTCGTGGCAGTGTCATGACCATGACGGAAGGTGACAGGATTCGGAATCGCCCAGCACGTTTGGACGGGGTGTCCACGGGTCACCATCTAATGATCCGTTGTGACTATTTCAAGGTCACTTGCCCCCTCACAACCCGTGACAGGACCGGGTTACGGACATGCCGTCGGCTAATTTTTGGGGTAGTTGTCCGCGGGAAGGTGCGCGGGAGCGATAAAGTCGAAGCATCGCCCTCGGGCTCACGGTCACCCACCGTGCTCCCCGGGCTGCCGCGGTTGTCCTCCACATGGAGTCCTCCGGCCGCGCCCGTTTGCCGACGACCCCTGGCACCAGCCCGGTGGGTCGGGCTTTCGATCCGCCGGGTCGCTGCCCTGACCGGACAGCTGCCTTTGTGAGACCAGGACGGGATAGTAACGATATTGGACGATATGCGCCGTGGGCGTGGGGCAGAAGACGTCCCACGGCATGGACGGGACGGTGACTGATGCGGGGACGTGAGCTGCGGGGAGAACTCGACGCGTTCCTGGCCGAGCACGAGCAGGACCTGGTGGGCTTCCGTCGCGACCTCCACCGGCACCCCGAGCTCGCCTTCGCCGAGTACCGCACGACGCAGCGCATCGCCGACCGGCTGAGCGCCGCGGGCCTCGTCCCGTCCGTGCTCCCGCGCGGCACCGGCCTGATCTGCGACGTCGGCAGCGGCGACGGCCCCACCGTCGCGCTCCGCGCCGACATCGACGCGCTCGGCCTCCAGGACGAGAAGGACGTGTCCTACCGCTCGACCGTCCCGGGCGCCTGCCACGCGTGCGGCCACGACGTGCACACCACCATCCTGCTCGGCACCTCCCTGTTCCTCGCCCAGCAGGCCGCGGCGGGGCTGCTGCCCGGCCGCGTGCGCCTCATCTTCCAGCCCGCCGAGGAGCTTCCCGGCGGCGCCCTGGAGGTCATGGCCCACGGCGGCATCACCGGCGTCGACCGGATCTTCGGCCTCCACTGCGACCCCCGCCTCGACGTCGGCCACGTCGGGCTCAAGCCCGGCCCCATCACCTCCGCCTGCGACAGGCTCGTCGTGCGCGTCTCCGGGCCCGGCGGCCACACGGCCCGCCCCCACCTGACCGCCGACCTCGTCTTCGCGCTGGCCAAGGTGCTCACCGAGCTGCCCGCCGCCCTGTCGCGCCGCGTCGACCCGCGCAGCTCCCTCAGCCTCGTCTGGGGCCGGGTCGAGGCCGGCTCGGCCGCCAACGCCATCCCCGACGACGGCGTCGCCGAGGGCACCGTGCGCTGCCTCGACGAGAACGCCTGGCACGCCGCCCCTGACCTCATCAAGTCCCTGCTCGACTCCGTCGCCGGCGCGTACGGGATCGAGGCGCAGATGGAGTACGTCCGCGGGGTCCCGCCGGTGGTCAACGACGAGATGAGCGTCGAGATGCTCGCCGAGGCCACCCAGCGGGCCCTCGGCCCGCACTCCGTCGCCCCCACCCAGCAGTCGCTCGGCGGCGAGGACTTCGCCTGGTACCTGGAGTCGGTCCCCGGCGCGTTCGCCCGCCTCGGCACCCGCTCCGTCGGCGGTGAGACGTACGACATCCACCAGGGCACCTTCGACGTGGACGAGTCGGCGATCGGCATGGGCGTCCGGGTCATGGCCGCCACGGCGCTGACGGCCCTGTGGGAGTCCGGCCCGGTCACCGTCACCGACCCCATCACCTCGCTGGCCTGACCCCCGTCCTGACCCGCGTCACAGCAGGGGCCGGACCGAGGCCGGGAGGGTGAAGGCGGAGCGCGACGGGGCGAGCGTGACCCGGGTCCCCTCCGGGTAGCGGAGCGTGAAGTCGCGGTCCGTCGACAGGATCACCAGCCCCAGCCGGTGTCCCTTCCTGAAGACGTGGTCGGTGGCCTGGAGATCCCACCGGAAGGTGTACTCCCGCCCCGGCCGCAGCGGCTCGGTCACGTCCGGGCGGTGCCGGTTGCGGGTGTCCAGCCAGCCGCGGGTGACGATCGTGTACGGCGTCGTCGCGGTGCCGAGCGTGCGCAGGGCCGTGCAGCCCGTGTCGCCGGGCACCCCCTGCCCGTAGCAGAGCGTCTCCCCGGTCGGCACCAGCGTGCCGGTGGGCCGCACGTCCGTGCCGTAGTCCACGAGCAACGCCGTCAGGTACGGCGACGCCCCGTCCGACAGCGAGGCCGTGACCGTCACGGACGGCGTGCCCGAGACCCGCACGTCCGCGGGCAGGGCCGCGGTGAGGTAGGCCAGGCGGTTCGGGTCGGGCGCGGGCGCCGTCTCGGCGAGCTGCTCGGCGGTACGGGACTTCTGGTCCGTGAACGTCTCGCGGGGCGCCTTCGGGCTCGGGATCACGCCGAGCCTGGCGTCCGCGCCGAGGTGCAGCCGGACCGGCACGGTGCCGGGCACGGGCCAGGTCCGGTGCCTCTGCCAGGTTCCCGGTGCGGTCTCGACGTCGGCCCGGGGCTCCCGCATGATCCCGCTGTCGATGCCGTACAGCCACTGGTCGAACCAGCCGTGGAGCTGCCGCAGCCACTCCGCGGTGCGCAGGCTGAAGGGGTTCATGTGCGTCCCCTGGTGCAGCCAGATCTTGCGTGGTACGTCCCGCTTGGCCAGGGCGCGCCACCACTGGGCGAACTGCCCGGTCTTGACGTTCCAGTCGTTGAGCCCGTGGACCAGGAAGACGCTGGCCCGCACCTTGTCCACGTCGCCGAGGTAGTTCCGGTCGTCCCAGAAGCGGCTGTAGTCACCGGTGATCCGGTCCTGCGCGGCCGTCAGGTGGTCGACGACCGGGCCGCAGACGCGCTGACCGTCGGCCCTGGTCAGCACGTACCTCGCGAGCACGTCCGCGTCCTCGCCCTGGAAGCCGCCCGGCGCGACCACGCCGCCGCCGGACCGGTAGTAGTCGTACCAGGAGGAGATCGCGGCGATCGGCACGATCGTCTCCAGCCCCTCGACGCCGGTGGAGGCGACCGCGTTGGCCAGCGTGCCGTTGTAGGAGACGCCGATCATGCCCACCTTGCCGGTGGCCCAGGAGGCGGTGACGGGCTCGCCCTCGGGGGTGAAGCCCCTGGCTCGGCCGTTCAGCCAGTCGATCGCGGCCTTCGGCCCGGCGGTCTCGTTGCGGTCCCCGGTGGTCGGGCAGCCGGTGGCGCGTCCGCTGCCGAGGTTCTCCACCAGCGCGACCGCGTAGCCGCGCGGCAGGAAGTAGTTGTCGTAGTAGCCGTCGAACGGCTCGGCGGTCAGCTTGTCCGCGCGGGCGCGGAGGGCGGGCAGGGGGTGGCCGTCCGCGTCGACGTCCACGACGTGGTTGGCCACGTCGTTGCCGCCCGCGTAGTACGGGCTCGCCTCCATGATCACAGGGACCTTGAGCCCGTGGTCGGTCTCCCTGGGGCGCAGGATGTCCACCGCCACGCGGTCGGGCGCGCCGTCGCCGTCGCTGTCGGTGCCCGTCACCTCCACGTACACCGTCTGCGCGATGGCGTCGGCGCGGGAGAAGACCGGCTGCGTGGCGCCGTTCTCGACCACGATCGAGGGGCCGTCGGCCGCGGACGGTGTGGAGCCCCAGGCCGGTCCGCACAGCGGCAGGGTGAGCAGCGCGGTCAGGGGCGCGGCGAGAACCTTGCGAAAGCGCATGAGATCTCCAGAGGACCATTCCACCTTTGATCGAATCTCTGCCATGATCGGGGCGGCGGCAAGGGCCCCTCCTCGGTCAAAGTCCGGCAAAGCTTGCCGCGCGCCCTCCGGCGCCCCTGTCTGCCCAGATCAGGTCACGGACGCGAGAGATGTCGATAACGGAGCGGTTGCGACCCTGTGTGCCGGTTTGGACCGCCCAGGTCAAGCAACTATCTTCCGTGCAGGGTTGCCGTACTTTTCTTCGCGCCTGCGATGAAGTCTGACGGCGGGGAATTGGAAGGGAGTCGACTTGCTCGGCAAGCGATTCGGCAGGATGGCGATCGGCACGATGGCCGGCGCCATGCTCATGGCAGCCGCGGCCTGCGGCGGCAACACCGGTGGGGACGCCACGTCGAGCGCCCAGCCCAGCGCGGGCGCCAGCAGCGACGCGCCCAAGGCGGGCGCGCTCAAGGTGGGTCTCGCCTTCGACGTCGGCGGGCGCGGTGACAAGTCCTTCAACGACGCCGCCTACGCGGGCCTGGAGAAGGCCAAGTCCGAGCTCGGCGCGGAGATCAAGGACCTGAGCCCGGCCTCCGACGGCTCCAACCGCGGTGAGCTGCTCCGTCAGCTCGCGGACGCCGGCTACAACCCGATCATCGGCGTCGGCTTCGCCTACGGCGAGGACATCAAGAAGACCGCCGAGGAGTACCCCGACATCCAGTTCGCGGTCGTCGACTCGGCCTCCAACGCCCCGAACGTGACCGGCCTGCAGTTCGCCGAGGAGCAGGGCTCCTACCTGGCGGGCGTCGCCGCGGCCCTGAAGGCGAAGAGCGGCCACGTCGGCTTCGTCGGCGGCGTCGAGAACGACCTGATCAAGAAGTTCGAGGCGGGCTTCGTGGCCGGCGTGAAGTCGGTCAAGAAGGACGCCAAGATCGACGTCAAGTACCTGACGCCCGACGGCGACTTCAGCGGCTTCAAGGCCCCCGACAAGGGCAAGGTCGCGGCCGAGAAGATGTACCAGGACGGCGCCGACATCGTCTACCACGCCGCCGGCGACTCCGGCCTCGGCGTGTTCCAGGCGGCCGCCGCGGCCAAGAAGAAGGCCATCGGCGTCGACTCCGACCAGCGCCAGACCATCAAGGAGACCGACCTGCAGTCGGTCATCATGACCTCGATGCTCAAGCGCGTGGACGTCGGCGTGTTCGAGTTCGTCAAGGCGTTCCAGGGCGGCGCCAAGGGTGGCAGCAACACCGTGTACGACCTCAAGGTCGACGGCGTGGGCCTGGCCACCACCGGTGGCGAGATCGACGACATCAAGGACAAGCTGGAAGCTGCCAAGAAGGACATCGTCGACGGCAAGATCACGGTTTCGGCCAAGCCGTAACGCGTGACAGGGACGACGACCGAGGGCCCGGAACCCCGTACCCGGGCCTTCGGTCTCTTCCGCCCGCTCCACCCGGCCCGGAGGCGCGGGAGCGAACCAGCCATCCCGGAGCGGAGCGAATGAGGAACGGTGAGCGACCAATGAACGCCGACGCCCGCGACACGGCGCCACCCGCCGTCGAGCTGGAGGGCATCACCAAGCGCTTTCCCGGCGTCGTCGCCAACCACGACATCCGCATCACCGTCGAACCCGGCACGGTGCACGCGATCGTCGGGGAGAACGGCGCGGGCAAGTCGACCCTGATGAAGATCCTCTACGGCATGCAGAAGCCGGACGAGGGCACGATCAAGATCAACGGCACGGAGGTGTCGTTCCGCACGCCCAGCGACGCGATCGACGCGGGCATCGGCATGGTGCACCAGCACTTCATGCTGGCCGACAACTTCACCGTGCTGGAGAACGTCGTCCTCGGCGCCGAGCCGAAGAGGGCCGGCGCCCTCGACACCGCACGGGCGCGCGCCCGCATCGAGGAGCTGTCCTCCACGCACGGCCTGCAGGTGGACCCCGACCGCCTGGTCGAGGACCTCGGCGTCGGCGACCGGCAGCGCGTGGAGATCCTCAAGGTGCTCTACCGGGGCGCCCGCATCCTCATCCTCGACGAGCCCACCGCGGTCCTCGTGCCGCAGGAGGTGGACGAGCTCTTCGAGAACCTGCGTGAGCTCAAGGCGGGCGGGCTGACCGTCCTGTTCATCTCGCACAAGCTCGACGAGGTGCTCAGCATCGCCGACGCGATCACCGTGATCCGGCGCGGCACCACGGTCGCCAGCGCCGACCCGCGCGAGGTGACCGCCCGGCAACTGGCCGAGCTGATGGTCGGCAGCGAGCTGCCCACGCCCGAGACGCGCGAGTCCACGGTGACCGACACCGTCGCCCTGAGCGTGTCGGAGCTGACCATGGAGGCCGACGGGTTCCGGCCCCTGCCGAAGGGCGCCTCGGTCGCCGACTACACCGCGCACCTTCGCGCGGAGGGCCGCCGGCTGCTCCTCGACGACGTGTCGTTCGACATCCACCGGGGCGAGATCCTCGGCATCGCGGGCGTGGAGGGCAACGGCCAGACGGAGCTGATCGAGGCCGTCATGGGCATGCGGGCCGTGCACGGCACGGTCGAGCTGACCGGCCGCGACATCAGCTCCTGGAGCACGCTGAAGCGGCGCGAGGCCGGCATCGGCTACATCCCCGAGGACCGCCACCGGCAGGGTCTGCTGCTGGAGGCGTCGCTGTGGGAGAACCGGGTGCTGGGCCACCAGACGCGCAAGCCCGCCCGCAGGGGCGTCTGGATCGACCGGCGCGCAGCCAAGGCCGACACCCGGCGCATCATCGACGACTACGACGTCCGGACACCCGGCGTGGACACGCTGGCCCTGGCCCTGTCGGGCGGCAACCAGCAGAAGCTGATCGTCGGCCGCGAGATGAGCGGCGAGCCGGTGTTCCTCATCGCCGCGCACCCCACGCGGGGCGTGGACGTGGGCGCCCAGGCCGCCATCTGGGACCACCTGCGCGCCGCCCGCGCCGCCGGGCTGGCCGTGCTGCTGATCTCGGCCGACCTCGACGAGCTGATCGGCCTGTCCGACACGCTGCACGTGATCTACCGCGGGCGGCTCGTCGCCCGGCTCGACCCGTCCGACGTCACCCCCGAGCGGCTGGGCGGCTACATGACCGGCGCGATCAGCGGTGGAACGCGGACCGCCGGGGCCGAGAACGACAATGAGACGCGTACCGACGCGCGTACTGACGCCGGCACCCTTACCGGCGCTGAGGAGGCGTGATGCCCGCGGGGCTCTACCGGGCGCTGCTCACCGTCGTCGGCGCCGTCGCCGCGATCGTGCTGGCGGTGGCCATCTCCAGCGTCGCGATCATCGCGGCGGGCGCGAGCCCGGAGGCGGCGTTCGCGGCGTTCTTCAACTTCGGCGAGACCGAGCGCGCGGTGGTGAACGGCATCACCACCATGATCAACCGCTCGGTGCCGCTGTTCATCGCCGGCCTGGCCGTGGCGGTCGGCTTCCGGATGAACCTCTTCAACATCGGCGTCGAGGGCCAGTACCGGATCGCGGCCATCTGCGCCGCGTTCGTCGGCTCCCAGTTCGCCGCGCCCGCCCCGATCCAGATCCTCGTGATCATCGTGGTCGCGGCGGCCGTCGGCGGCCTGTACGCGCTGATCCCGGCCGTGATGAAGGTCACCCGCGGCGTGAACGAGGTCATCTCGACCATCATGCTCAACTACATCGCCATCAACCTGGCGGCGTTCCTCGTCCGCGGCCCGTTCACCGGCGAGCGCGCCAAGGGACAGCTCACGACGAGCACGCCCACGCTGCCGGAATCGGCCTGGTTCCCCAACCTCAACGGGATCTTCGAGCTGCTCGGGCTGCCTGCGCCGCGCGGCGGCGGCCTGTGGGGCTTCCTGATCGTGGCGATCCTGCTCGGCGTGGCCGTCTGGGTGGTGCTGGAGCGGACCGGGTTCGGCTTCGACGTCAAGGCGAGCGGCCTCAACCCGTCGGCCGCGCTGGCCTCGGGCGTCAATCCGAAGAAGATGGTCATCGCCGCGATGGTGCTGTCCGGCGCGATCGCGGGCCTGATCGGGCTGCCGGAGATCCTCGGCGACAAGCACAACTTCGGCTCGAACTTCACCCCCGGCCTCGGCTTCCTCGGCATCGCCGTCGCCCTGCTCGGCCGTAACCGGCCCGTGGGCATCGCGGTCGCCGCGCTGCTGTTCGGCTTCCTCGACCGGGCGCAGGGGCCGCTGCAGTTCGCCGACGTGCCGCCCTCGGTCATCGCGATCATGCAGGGCGCGATCGTGCTCCTGGTGGTCGTCGCCAACGAGATCACCAGCAGGATGGCGCTGCGGCGCGAGGAACGGCGGGCCGCGCGGCAGCTCGGCAGGGACACTCCGGTTGAGGTGGCAGCATGACGACCGTCGCGGGCTCGACCCGGATCCGCAAGTACCACCTGGCGCTCATCGGCGTCGCCGTCCTCGTCCTGCTCATGTCGCTCGTCCGGGTGATCTCCGGGCAGAACGACCTCACCTCCTCCGGCACGTTCGCCGCCGCGCTGATGCTGGCGGTGCCGATCGGGCTGGCCGGCCTCGGCGGGCTGTGGGCCGAGCGGGCCGGCGTGGTCAACATCGGCCTCGAAGGCATGATGGTGCTCGGCACCTGGTTCGCCGGCTGGGCGGGCTACCAGTGGGGGCCGTGGGCCGCACTGGTCGCCGGTCTGCTCGCGGGCGCGCTCGGCGGGCTCATCCACGCGGTCGCGACCGTGACCTTCGGCGTCGACCACATCATCAGCGGCGTCGCCATCAACCTGCTCGGCCCCGGCATCACCCGCTTCCTGTCGGAGGTCTTCTTCAAGGAGGGCACCTCGGCGGCCGCGGCGGGTGCCGGCATCACCACCTCGCCGCCGCTGTCGTCGCAGGCGCCCACTCCGAGCCTGCCGCTGCTGTCCTCCGGCCCCGACTGGCTGGGCGGTCTGGAGCGCACCCACTGGTTCCTCGTGTCGGACGTGGCGGGGATCCTGCGCGGTCTGACGCACAATGTGAACGTGCTGGTCATCCTGGCCGTGCTGCTGCTGCCGCTGACGTTCTTCGTGCTCTGGCACACGGCGTTCGGCCTGCGCCTGCGCTCGGCGGGCGAGAACCCGTGGGCCGCCGAGTCGCTGGGCGTGAACGTCTACCTGATCAAGTACGTCGCGGTCGTCATCTCCGGCGCCTTCGCCGGGCTCGGCGGCGTGTTCCTGGTCTTCATCAGCACCAAGTACGTCGAGGGGCAGACCCAGGGCCGCGGCTTCATCGGCCTGGCCGCCATGATCTTCGGCAACTGGCGGCCCGGCGGGCTCGCGGCCGGCGCCGCGCTGTTCGGCTACGCCGAGGGCCTGAAGCTGCGCAGCTCGGATGCCGTCACCTCGATCCTGCTGTTCGGCGCCATCCTGCTGCTGATCTACATCGGCATGCGGATCCGGGCCATGCTCGCACCGGTCCAGGCCGAGGTGGTCGTCACCCGGACGCCCAAGGACTACACGGTGCTGGCCGGTGCCGCGGTGGCCGCGGTCGTGCTCCTGTGGCTCTGGATCGTGGTCGACAAGCTGCCGAACGAGTTCGTCTTCATCACGCCACACGTGCTCACGCTGCTCGTGCTCCTGGTCGCCTCGCAGCGCCTGCGGATGCCCAAGGCCGACGGCGTGCGCTACCGCCGGGGGGAGCAACACTGATGGGTACCGACACGAGTTTCGACTGGGACGGGCTGCGGGCCGCCGCCACGGAGGCCATGCACCGGGCCTACGCCCCGTACTCCAAGTTCCCCGTCGGGGCCGCGGCCCTGGTGGACGACGGCCGCGTCGTGACGGGGTGCAACGTGGAGAACGCCTCGTACGGGGTCGGCCTGTGCGCCGAGTGCGGCCTGGTGTCGGCGCTGCACGCCTCGGGCGGCGGCAGGCTGGTGGCCTTCACCTGCGTGGACGGGCACGGCGAGCTGCTGATGCCGTGCGGGCGCTGCCGGCAACTGCTGTTCGAGTTCGGCGGCGCCGGCCTGCTGGTGGAGACCGTGGACGGACCGAAGCGGATGGACGAGATCCTGCCCTACGCGTTCGGCCCCGACGACCTGTCGCGCAGCTCCTGATGGACGCCATCGAGGTCATCGTCGCCAAGCGGGACGGCCGCGAGCTGACGACCGCGCAGATCGACTGGGTGATCGACGCCTACACCCGGGGCGAGGTCGCCGACGAGCAGATGTCGGCGCTGGCCATGGCGATCCTGCTCAACGGCATGGACCGCGGGGAGATCGCCGCCTGGACCCAGGCCATGATCCGCTCCGGCGAGCGCATGGACTGGTCCGGGCTCGACCGGCCGACCGCCGACAAGCACTCGACCGGCGGCGTCGGCGACAAGATCACGCTGCCGCTGGCGCCGCTCGTGGCCGCGTGCGGCGCGTACGTGCCGCAGCTCTCGGGCCGCGGCCTCGGCCACACCGGCGGCACGCTCGACAAGCTGGAGTCGATCCCCGGCTGGCGGGCCTCGCTGTCCAACGACGAGATGCTGGCGGTCCTGCGCTCCGCCGGCGCGGTGGTGTGCGCGGCGGGCTCCGGCCTGGCGCCCGCCGACAAGAAGCTGTACGCGCTGCGCGACGTCACCGGCACGGTCGAGTCGATCCCGCTCATCGCCTCGTCCATCATGTCCAAAAAGATCGCCGAGGGCACGGGCTCGCTGGTGCTCGACGTGAAGGTCGGCTCCGGGGCGTTCATGAAGACCACGGAGCGGGCCCGCGAGCTGGCCGAGACGATGGTCGCGCTCGGCACCGGCGCGGGCGTGCGCACGGTGGCGCTGCTGACCGCCATGGATCGGCCGCTCGGCCTGGCCGTGGGCAACGCGCTGGAGGTCGAGGAGTCGGTCGAGGTGCTCGCCGGGGGCGGGCCGGCCGACGTCGTCGAGCTCACCGTACGGCTGGCGCGGGAGATGCTGGAGGCCGCCGGGATCGCCGGCAAGGACCCCGAGCAGGCGCTCAAGGACGGCTCGGCGATGGACCACTGGCGCCGCATGATCGTCGCCCAGGGCGGCGACCCCGACGCGCCGCTGCCCCGGGCGGCCGAGACCATGACCGTCGCGGCCCCCGCGTCAGGCGTGCTGGCCGGCCTCGACGCCTACGCGGTGGGCCTGGCCGCCTGGCGCCTCGGGGCGGGCCGGGCCCGCAAGGAGGACCCGGTGTCGGCCGGCGCCGGCGTCACCCTGCACGCCAAGCCGGGCGACGTGGTCCGTGAGGGGCAGCCGCTCATGACCCTGCACGCGGACGAGACCGCCCGCTTCGAGCGGGCCCTGGCGGCCCTGGAGGGCGGCTACGCGGTCGGGCCGGCGGCGGGGGAGCACCTGCCGCTGGTCATCGACCGCATCACGGCCTGACGCGCCGCCCGCACGGGGTCGGCCCCGTCAGAGCCCCGGCGGCTCAGGCGACGGGGACGGCCGTGCCGGCGAAGACCTCGGCGAGGACCGCGCGGTGGGTCGGCAGCGCCGCCGCGTGGCGGGTGCGCCCCTCGTCGGTCAGGCACACGAACACGCCGCGCCGGTCGATGTCGCAGGCGCCGCGCAGGACGAGCCCGGCCTTCTCCAGCCGGGCGACCACGCGTGACAGCGCGCTCTGGCTGAGGTGGACCTCGTCGCACAGCTCCTGGAGCCGCAGCTTGTGCTCGTGACCGGCGAGCCGGTCGAGCACCTCGAACTCGCTGGCGCCGAGCCCGTGCTTGTCGCCCAGCGCGCGCTCCAGCATGCACATGGTCCTGGCGTGCTTGGCCAGGACGTCATGCCAGATCCCGACGACGAACTCCTCGTCCATGACGCGGAGGTTACCACCTCGCGAAATCGTATGCAACGGAATTAAATTCCCTTGCATTAGATGCGGATGCATGTAATGTTCTGGCTCATGTCGTCTTCCTCATCTCGTTGGGGCGCGCTCGCCGTGCTCTGTGCTGTGATCTTCCTTGACGCCCTTGACGTGTCGATGGTCGGCGTGGCGTTGCCCTCCATCCAGCACGATCTGAACTTGTCCACGTCCTCGCTGCAGTGGGTGGTCAGCGGCTACGTCCTCGGCTACGGCGGTTTGCTGCTGCTCGGCGGCAGGACCGCCGACCTGCTCGGGCGGCGCAGGGTGTTCCTGGTCGCCTTGGGCGTCTTCGCCGTGGCCTCGCTGCTCGGCGGACTCGTGGACGACGGGACCTTGCTGATCGCGGCCCGGTTCGTGAAGGGCGTGGCCGCCGCCTTCACCGCCCCGGCCGCCTTGTCGATCATCACGACGACGTTCCCCGAGGGACCGGAGCGCAACAGGGCGTTGAGCATCTTCACCGCCTGCGGCGCCAGCGGCTACTCCCTCGGACTGGTGATCTCCGGCCTGCTCACGGAGATCGGCTGGCGCTGGACCCTGCTGATGCCCGTGCCGATCGCGATCATCGCGCTCGTCGCGGCGTTGAAGCTGCTGCCCCGCGTCGCCGAGGACCGCGCCGAGGGCGGCCACGACCTGGTCGGCGCCGTGCTGATCACCGCCTCGATGCTGCTGCTCGTCTTCACCGTCGTGCAGGCGCCCGAGGCCGGCTGGGCCTCCGTCCGCACCATCGGCTCGCTCGTGGCCAGCGCCGCGCTGCTCGGCCTGTTCGTCCTCGCCGAGCTGCGGATGCGCCACCCGCTGGTGCGTCTCGGCATCCTGCGCTCCGGCTCGCTCGTCCGCGCCAACCTCGGCCTGCTCATCCTCATGGGCTCGTACGTGGCCTTCCAGTTCGTCGCCATGCAGTACTTCCAGAACCTGCTCGGCTGGTCCGCCCTCGGCACGGCCCTCGCCTTCCTGCCCGCCGGGCTGCTGGTCGCGGTGACCTCCACCAAGATGGGGGACTTCGCCGACCGGTTCGGCACCGGCAAGCTCATCGTCATCGGCGCCGCGGCGCTGGCCGGCGGCTACGCGATGTTCCTCGGCATCGACGAGCGGCCCAGCCTGGGCGGCCTGGTCATCCCGGGCATGCTGCTGCTGGGCGTGGCGTTCGCGCTGTCGTTCCCGTCGCTGAACATCCAGGCCACCAACGGCGTGGACGACGACGAGCAGGGCCTGGCCTCCGGCCTGCTCAACACCTCCGGCCAGGTCGGCGGCGCCATCGTGCTGGCCGTGGTCACCGCTGTCCTCACCTCCGGCCCGGCCGGCGGCCTGTCGATCGGGGCGCTGCGGTCCGCGATCGTGGTGTCGCTGGTCCTGGCCGTGATCGGGCTCGGGATCTCCGCCTTCGGACTGCGCCCCGCCAGGCCGGCCCTGGTGGAGGAGCCCGAGGTCAAGGCGTACGAGACGGTCTGACGGCCGAAGTGGCCCGGTGGGCTTCGCGGGGGCGCGGGCCGGGAATCCCCACGGTATGAGCACGTCATCCCCGGCCCGGCCGCGCCCGGCGGGAGACCGCCGCCTGCCGGGTGTCACCGGGCGGCTCCTCCCGCACCCCGTCCTGCGGCTCCTCCGGCAGCCCCTGCCGCGGCTCCTCCCGCGGTCCTCCCCACGGCCCCTCCTGCGGGTCCTCGGGGGGCTCGCGGTCCTGGCCGCCGTGGCATCCTCGGCCGCCTGCGGCGCCGGCCCCGGAGGCGTCGCGACCGCGACCGTCTCGCCCGAGCCCGGCGCCCCCGTACGGCCCGGTGGGACCACCACGATCCCCGGCCGGCCCACCACCGGTGGCCCGGCGGCGGCCACCCCCGGCGCGTCCGCCGCCTCCGCGCGCCCCGACGAGCTCGCCGCCACGGCCCGCCCGACCGGCACCGCCCCCGTGGAGGTCGAGCGCGACCGGGGCGAGCCCACCCTGGTGACCGGCGTCCGCACCGGGCGCCACGACGGGTTCGACCGCGTCGTGGTGGACGTCAAGGGCGGCCTGCCCGGCTACACCGTCCGCTGGGTGGACGAGCTGCAGCAGGACGGCTCCGGCAAGCCGCTCGCCCTGCGCGGCCACCCCTGCCTGTACGTCCTGCTCACCCCCGCCGAGGCGCACACCGAGGACGGCACCCCCACCTGGACCGGCACCCCGATCGACCAGCCGCTCGGCAACGTCACCGGCATCCTCAAGGCGGGCGACTTCGAGGGCCGGGTGAGCATCGGGATCGTCGCCGCGTCGAAGACCCCCTTCCGGGTACGCGAGTACACCCGTCCCGACCGCCTGGTCATCGACGTGGCACACTGACACGGTGGTGAGAAGGATCGAAGGACCCACGCGGATCCCGGTGCCCGGCGGCAAGCTCATCGACGAGCACGTCGGCCGGGTCAACAGCGGCGACGAGGCGGTCTCCATCGCCCACATGGTCGCCCCGCCCGGCTGGGAGGAGCCCGCGCAGACCCCGTCGTTCACCGAGTACACCGTCGTGCTGCGCGGCACCGTCCTCGTCGAGCACGCCGAGGGCGTCATCGAGGTGGCGGCCGGGCAGAGCGTGGTGTCGGAGCCGGGCGAGAAGATCCGCTACAGCGCCGGGCCCGAGGGCGCGGAGTACATCGCGGTCTGCCTGCCCGCCTTCAGCCCCGAGACGGCCGGCCGCGACTGAGGCCCGTGTCCCGCCCGCGTGGCGGGGCACGCCGTACGTGCTCCCTGAGGCGGGGGAGAGGCCACATATCATGGCCTGATGAGCCCCACGATTGACGAGATCCGCCGGGCGCCCAAGGTGCTGCTCCACGACCACCTCGACGGCGGCCTGCGGGCCGAGACGATCGTGGAGCTGGCGCGCGAGGCCGGTTACGGCGGGCTGCCCACGACCGACCCCGGCGAGCTGCGGCAGTGGTTCGAGGAGGCGTCCGACTCCGGTTCGCTGGAGCGTTACCTCACGACGTTCGACCACACGGTGGGCGTCATGCAGACCCGCGAGGCGCTGGTCCGCGTGGCCGCCGAGTGCGCCGAGGACCTGGCCGCCGACGGCGTCGTCTACGCCGAGGTGCGCTTCGCGCCCGAGCAGCACACCACCGCCGGGCTCAGCCTCGACCAGGTGGTGGAGGCGGTGCTGGAGGGGTTCCGGGAGGGCTCGCGGGGCCGCGGCATCCGCGTCGGCACGCTGCTGACCGCGATGCGCCACGCCGCCCGCTCGATGGAGATCGCCGAGCTGGCCGTGCGCTACCGCGACGTCGGCGTGGTCGGCTTCGACATCGCCGGCGCCGAGGCCGGCTACCCGCCCACCCGCCACCTCGACGCCTTCGAGTACCTCCAGCGGGAGAACGCCCACTTCACCATCCACGCCGGCGAGGCGTTCGGGCTGCCCTCGATCTGGCAGGCCATCCAGTGGTGCGGCGCCGACCGGCTGGGGCACGGCGTGCGGATCATCGACGACATCTCCGTGGCCGAGGACGGCACCGCCAAGCTGGGCCGCCTCGCCGCGTACGTGCGCGACAAGCGCATCCCGCTGGAGATGTGCCCCACCTCCAACCTCCAGACCGGCGCCGCCCGCTCGATCGCCGAGCACCCCATCGGGCTGCTGCGCCGCCTCTACTTCCGCGTCACCGTCAACACCGACAACCGGCTGATGAGCTCGACCTGCCTGTCCCAGGAGTTCGCCAAGCTGGCCGAGGCGTTCGGCTACGGCTGGGACGACCTCCAGTGGTTCACGGTCAACGCCATGAAGTCGGCGTTCCTGCCGTTCGACGAGCGGCTGGCGCTGATCAACGGCGTCATCAAGCCCGGCTTCGCGCGGCTGAAGTGGCAGCCGTGAGGCAGGCGTACCGGTCGAGGTCCGCGTTCATCCTCGGGTGGGTGTGGGTGGCGTTCGCCGCGCTGAACGTCTTCGATCTGATCGTCCGCTACAACGGCAAGGCGTCGCTGGTCGCGCTGGCCGTGCTCGCGGTGCTGACGGCGCTCGTGTACCTGGCCGCGCTCAGGCCGGTCACCCTCTTCACCGAGGCCGCGCTCGTCGGCCGCAACCCGCTGCGCACGACCACCCTGCCGTGGGCGTCGATCGAGGAGGCCACCGTCTCCCACTCCATCAACGTCCGCTACGACGGCCGGCTGCTGCGCCTGTGGACGCCGATCAGCGGCGCCCGCGAGCGGGCCAAGGCGCAGCGCCGGGGCGCGGCGCCGCCGCGGCGCGGCCGCTTCAACACCGAGCCGGTGCTGAGCCCGGCGGAGCAGGCCGCGGCGCAGGCGTTGGCCGGCAAGACCCACGCCGACTGGGTGGGGGAGCAGATCGCCGAGCGCGCCGAGTCCGCCAGGCGGCGCGAGCAGGACGCGGGGCAGGTGCGCGTGTCGTGGGCGTTCGACTCGTTCGCGGCCCTCGCCGTCGCCCTGGTCATGGTGGTCGTCGCCGTGGTCGCGGGCTGACGGACCGCCCCACGGCCGCCCCGGCGTTGACCCTGACACCGTGTGAGGCCCTACACCTGGGGAGGTCATGTTCGGCATCGGAGACTTCGCCAGGCTCGGGCTCGTGTCGGTGCGCATGCTGCGCCACTACGACGCCCTCGGCCTGCTGCGGCCCGCGCACGTGGACCCGGTCACGGGCTACCGCTCCTACGAGGCGGTCCAGCTCTCCCGCCTCAACCGCGTCGTCGCGCTCAAGGACCTCGGCTTCACGCTGGAGCAGGTCAGGGCGATCCTCGACGACGCGGTGAGCTCGGAGGAGCTGCACGGCATGGTGCGGCTGCGCCGCGCCGAGCTGGAGGCGCGCATCAGCGCCGACCGGGCCCGGCTGCGCGGCGTCGAGGCGAGGCTCCGCGCGATCGAGAAGGAGGGCGGCATGGGAGCCGTCGACGTGGTGGTCAAGAAGGTGCCCGCGACCAGGGTGGCGGAGCTGAGCGCGATCGCCGCGAGCTACGAGCCGGAGCACATCGGGCCGGTCATCAAGCCGCTCTACCGCGAGCTGGGCGCGCGGCTGGAGGCGGCGGGCGTCCCGGCGGCCGGCCCGGGCATCGCGTACTACCTCCCGGAGGAGGACGGCACGGTGTGGGTCCACGCCACGGTGCCCGTCGCGGCCGGGACCCCGACCGGTCATGATCTGCGGGTCGTCACCCTCCCGGGCGTCGGGACGGCGGCCACGGTCATCCACCACGGGTCCATGGACGGCGTGGGAGCGACGTTCCAGGCGCTGGCGCACTGGATCGAGGAGAACGGCTACCGGTCCCTGTCGCTCGGCAGGGAGGTGTACCTGGACTGCCCGGAGGAGGAGGACGCGTGGGTGACGGAGCTCCAGATCGAGGTGACGGCGGCGGGCACGGCCCCGCGGACCTCGAACGCCACCGCGCCGAGCTGACCGGCCACTGCTACCGCATGCTCGGCTCCGGGTTCGAGGCCGAGGACGCGGTGCAGGAGACCCTGGTCAAGGCGTGGCGAAGCCTCGACCGCTACGACCCGGGCCGCGCCTCCCTCCGGACCTGGCTGTTTGGCATCGCCACGAACGTCTGCCTCGACATGCTCCGCGGCCCCCAGCGGCGGGCTCGCGCCATGGACCTCGCCCCGGCGGCCGCGCCCGGCACGGGCCTGGGCGCGCCGCTGCCCGAGGAGCGGTGGGTCCTGCCCGTCCCGGACGGCCGCGTGCTGCCCGCCGACCCGGCCGAGCAGGCCGTCGCCAGGGAGACGGTGCGGCTGGCGTTCGTGGCCGCGCTGCAGCGCCTGCCGCCGCGGCAGCGGGCCGTGCTGATCCTGCGCGACGTGCTGCGTTGGCGCGCCGCGGAGGTGTCCGTCCTGCTCGGCGTGAGCGTCGCCGCGGTCAACAGCGCGCTGCAACGCGCCAGGGCCGTCCTGCCCGCCCCGCCGGACGGCTCGTCCGGGGAGGCGGGCGGGGAGGTGGACGAGGAGCTGCTCGGCCGGTACGTGGACGCGTTCGAGCGGTACGACGTCGAGACCCTCGTCGCGCTGCTGCACGAGGACGCCACGATGTCGATGCCGCCGTACACGTGGTGGCTGCGCGGCCGGGAGAGCGTCCGGGCGGTCATGCTGGCCGCGGGCGCCCCCTGCGGCGGCTCCTGGCTGGTCCCGGCGGGACGGGCGAACGGGGCGGCGGCCTTCGGCCAGTACCAGGAGGGGCGGCCGTTCGCGCTCCTCCTCGTCGAGACGTCGGGCGGCCTGGTCACGGGCACGACCACCTACCTCGGGGACAGGCTGTTCCCGCTTTTCGCGCTGCCGATGAGTTCGGCGCCTCCGCTCCGTACCAGTGGGTGAGAGCGACGAACAGCTGATAAGGAGCGACCATGCCCCGTGTCGTGGAACACCCCGACCGTCCCTACGTCGGCGTGCGCAAGACCATCACCATGACGACCTTCGGCGAGGTGGCCGACCGCATCCCGGGGCTGTTCGCCTGGCTGGAGCGTCGCGGCGTCGCGCCGGCCGGCGGCCCGTTCCTCAGGTACCGCGCCATCGACCTGGCCGCGGACCGCCTGGAGGTCGAGGCCGGGGTCCCGGTGGCCCGGCCGCCGGCGGCCGACGGGACGGAGGGGGAGATCTTCGCCGCCGTGCTCCCCGCCGGCCGTTACGCCACCGTCTCCCACCACGGCCACCCCGACCGCCTGGCCGGCGTCATCGACGACCTGCTGGCCTGGGCGGCCAAGCAGAACCTGACGTGGGACCTCACGGAGCGGGACGGCGCCGAGCTCTGGGGCTGCCGCCTGGAGCACTACCCGACCGACCCCCGGATCGAGCCCGACCCGAACAACTGGGACATCGACCTGGAGTTCCGCCTGGCCTGACGCGCCACGAAGCCCGGCCTGACGTGCCGCGCCGGCGGTCACGCGCGCCGCCAGACGTCGAGCAGCTCCTCAGGAGTGATGTGTCTGACCCCCTCCACGTCGCACCCGCTGCGGGACACCGCGTAGAGCGGCGTGGAGGTACCGGCCCCCGGCATCCTGGACCGGTGGACGATGAGCTCGCTCAAGTCGTGGTGGTCGAACGGCCGGCTCTCCAGCCACTTGATCGAGCCCACCATGGTGACCTCCTTGGCCACCGGTTCGCGGTCGGCGCCCACGAGGTCGATCTCCGGGTCGTTGCTCCGCGTCCAGTAGCCGCCGATCGCGCCCGTGCCCTCGGGCAGCCCGTCCATCCTTCGCAGCGACTCCCGGACGACTGGCTCGACGGCCGCGCCCCGCCACGCTGTCCAAGAGCGCTCGATGCGCCGGAGGGCGAGATCTCCACGACCGCGATAGATCTCCGGCATCCCGGGGGCGACGAAGGACATCCAGAACCGCAGGTGTGTGTCCGCGATGTGGTATCTGGTCTCCCGCGACGGCCGTGTCGACAGCGGCTGCTCGGCAGTGACCATCCGCTTGTCCAGCAGGATCTGCAGACCTCGCTTGAGCGACGTACCCGGCATGCCGCCGGCGGCTCGCGCGATCGACGAGAAGGTGCGCTGCCCCGAGCCGATGGCCGTCAGAAGAACCCGGGCATGGGCGTCCGGCGGGAACTCCGCCGCCATCACGCGCTCGCCACTCACGATGAGGGCCGACGTGGACTCCGGCACGGCCTCGGCGAGGTAGTCGCGCATGGTGGCGCCGACCGGCCACTCGTCCAAGATCATGGGCAGGCCGCCCGTGATCAGATAGGCGTCGATGGCCTCGGCGGCGGGCAGGTTCAGCCGCTGGGCGACGTCCGCGGGCGTGAGCGGGTCGACCACCATCTCCGAGGCGCGCATGTAGAACGGCCGGTCGTACCGGTTGATCGCTTCCATGATCGACAAATCCGAGCCGATCAGTATCAGGAGCATCGGCCGGCGGGAGAACTCCCGGTCGAACAGGCGTTGCAGCCTGCCTTCCAGGTGCGGGTCCTGGGCGATCATGAAAGGCAACTCGTCGATGACGACGATGCTCGGCGACTCGCCAGGGACAGCCTCGGCCAGCAGACGAAGGGCGCCGTCCCACGACTCCGGCCTCGCGTCGCGGAACAGGGCGGCGCCAGGAAGGTCGGAGGCTGCCGCGTCCGCCACGAAGCGGTCGAGCTGTGCGGTGAGCGGCTCGGTCGCGGCGGTGTAGAACAGACTCGGTACGCCTGACCGGAGGACGAACTCCTCGGCCAGCCGTGACTTGCCGACTCGCCGCCGCCCGCGCATCAGGATCGCGCGGCCAGGGCGGTCGCCGGCTCCTACGCGGGAGAAGAACCGGCCGAGAGACGCCAGCTCGCGCTCCCGGCCGATGAATCCATCCACGCCGCCTCCCATGGGACCAGATCTGGCCCTGTCAATTCTGGGCCAACCGCATCTGGACCCACCGTAGCCGGTCCAGTGGCGGACGGGCCGGAGTTCACGGGTGCCGGGGGAGGTCCAATGCCTTGGTGAGGTCGGACTTGAGGGCGTCGAGGGCGTGGGCGGCTTCGGTGCGGGCCGTCGGTACGTCGTCCGTGACCGGGACCACCACCTCCAGGTAGCACTTGAGCTTGGGCTCCGTGCCGGAGGGGCGCACCACGACGCGGGCGCCGCCCGACAGCGTGTAGCGCAGGCCGTCGGTCGGCGGCAGGCCGCCGTCGCCGCGGCTCAGGTCGTCGGCCCGCTCGACCGTGCGTCCGCCCAGCGTGGCCGGAGGGTGGGTCCGCAGGCGGGCCATGGCGCCGGCGATCAGCGACAGGTCCTCGACCCGGGCCGAGAGCTGGGCCGTGGCGTGCAGGCCGTAGCGGCGGGCCTGGTCGTCCAGGAGGTCGAGGAGCGTGCGGCCGTCGCGCCGGGCCGCCGCGGCGATGGCCGCGACCGTGAGCGCGGCGCCGATGCCGTCCTTGTCGCGCACCGGAAGCCCCGCGCCGGACCCGACGCTGTAGCCGAGGGCCTCCTCGTAGCCGAAGACCAGCCCCGGCCCCGCCTTGATGATCCACTTGAAGCCGGTCAGGGTCTCGCCGTAGCGGACGCCGTGGGCACGGGCGATCTTGCTCAGCAGGGTGGAGGAGACGATCGTGGTGGCCACCATGCGGTCGCCCGTGGTGTGGGTGATCACGTGTTCGGCCAGCAGCCCGCCCACCTCGTCGCCCGTCAGCATGCGCGCCGAGCCGCCGGGCAGCGGGACGCCCACCGCGCACCGGTCGGCGTCGGGGTCGTTGGCCAGCACCAGGTCGGCCTCCATGCGCGCCGCCAGCGCGGACGCGAGGTCCATCGCGCCGGGCTCCTCCGGGTTGGGGAAGGCGACCGTGGGGAAGCCGGGGTCGGGGTTGCGCTGCTCCTCGACGGCCGTCGGGCTCTCGAACCCCGCCCGCAGGAAAGCGTCGGTCAGCGTGCCGCCGCCGACCCCGTGCAGCGGCGTGTACGCCACCCGCAGCTCACGGGCGTCGCCGAGGGGCAGGGCGGTGATCGCGTCGATGTAGTCGTCGACGATGTCCTCGCCCAGCTCCGTCAGCGTGCCCGGCGAGCCGAGCGGCAGCTCGTCGACGCGGCCCACGGCGTCGATCGCGGCGGAGATCTCGCTGTCGATCGGCGGGGTGATCTGCGAGCCGTCGCCCCAGTAGACCTTGTAGCCGTTGTCGCGGGGCGGGTTGTGGCTGGCCGTGACCATGACGCCGGCGTCGGCCTCCAGGTGGAGCACGGAGAAGGCGAGCACCGGGGTGGGCAGCGGGCAGGGCAGGATCGAGGCGTGCACGCCCGCGCCGGTCAGCACGGCCGCCGTGTCGCGGGCGAACACGTCGGAGTTGTGCCGGGCGTCGTAGCCGATGACCACGTGCCTGCCGGGGCCGAGCACGGCGGCCAGGCCGGCGGCGGCGCGCATGACGGTGACCCGGTTCATGCGGTTGGGGCCTGCGCCGAGCTCGCCCCGCAGCCCCGCCGTGCCGAACTCCAGCTTGCGCCCGAACCGGTCGAGCAGCGCCTCGGAGTCGCCCGAGTCGAGGAGGGCCGACAGCTCGGCCCGGGTCTCGGGGTCGGGGTCCTGGAGCAGCCACGCGCGGGCGGCCGCCACGAGGTCCTGGCCGGCGACCGGATCCGGCCCGGCGGCGGGACCCGGGGCCGTGCCCGGCTCCGGGGTCGTGCCCGGCTCCGGGGTGGGGCGGGGGCCTGGTGTCATGCGCGGGTCCGATGTCATAGCCGGTCGACGACCTTGGCGAGCAGGACGCCCATGCGGGCGGCCGTGGCGCGGCCGACCTCCAGGACCTCCTTGTGGTCGAGCACCTGGTCCGACAGGCCCGCGGCCGGGTTGGTGACCAGGGAGACGCCGAGCACCTCCAGCCCGGCCTCCCGCGCGGCGATGGCCTCCAGCACCGTGGACATGCCGATGAGGTCGCCACCGAGCGTGCGCAGCATGCGGATCTCGGCCGGCGTCTCGTAGGTGGGGCCGCGGAAGGCGACGTAGACGCCCTCCGCGATGGACGGGTCCACCTCGTGGACGAGCGCCCGCAGCCGCCTGGAGTAGACCTCGGACAGGTCGATGAAGGTGGTGCCGGTGATCGGGTTGGCGCCGGTCAGGTTGATGTGGTCGCTGATCAGCACCGGGTCGCCCACCTGCTGCGTCTCGGGGCGCAGGCCGCCGGCGGCGTTGGTGAGGACGACCGTCCGGACGCCCGCCGCGGCGGCGGTGCGCACGCCGTGGACCACCGCGTCGACCGGCCGCCCCTCGTAGAGGTGGGTGCGGCCGAGGAGGACGAGCGCGTGCCGGCCGGCGCCGGTGCGGACGACGCGGATCCTGCCGCCGTGTCCGGCCACGGCCGGGGCCGCGAAACCGGGCAGGTCGGTGAGCGGGATCTCCGCCACGACCTCCCCGAGCGCGTCGGCGGCCGGGACCCAGCCGGAGCCCATCACGAGGGCCACGTCGAAGCTGTCGAGGCCGCTCGCCGCCTTCAGCGCCGCGGCGGCCTCACCGGCCAGTTTGTACGGGTCGTTGGTCACCTCAGTAGTTTAGGAGCAGCCTGTCGAGCACCCGCACGCCGAACTGGAGCGCGTCCACCGGCACCCGCTCGTCCACGCCGTGGAACATCGACGCGAAGTCCATGTCACCGGGCAGCCGCAGCGGCACGAAGCCGAACCCGCGCACCCCCAGGTCGGCGAAGAAGGTCTTGTTGTCGGTGCCGCCCGACATGCAGTACGGCACCGCCCGCGCCGTCGGGTCCTCGGCCTTCAGGGCCGCGATCATCGACTCGACCAGGGCGCCGTCGAACGACGTCTCCAGCGCGATGTCGTGGTGGACGAACTCCCGGCGCACCTTCGGGCCGATGAGCTCGTCGATGGTCTTGAAGAACTCGTCCTCGTGGCCGGGCAGGAAGCGGCCGTCGATGACGGCGCTCGCCTGGCCGGGGATCACGTTGGACTTGTAGCCGGCGTCGAGCTGGGTGGGGTTGGCGGTGTGGTTGAGCGTGGCGCCGACGAAGCGGACCAGTGGCCCGATCTTGTCGAGGACGGGCGCGGGGTCGTTCTCGTCGAAGGGGATGCCGAAGGCGGCGGCGACCTCGGTGAGGAACGTGCGGACGGTCGGGGTGAGCGTGATGGGCCACTCGTGGGCGCCGACCCGGGCGACGGCCTTGGCGATCTCGGTGACGGCGTTGTCGGAGTTGAGCATGGAGCCGTGCCCGGCGGTGCCGTCGGCGATCAGCCGCATCCAGCCGAGGCCCTTCTGGGCCGTCTCGATGAGGTAGAGCCGCAGCGACGGGTCCACTTCCAGGGAGTAGCCGCCGACCTCGCTGATGGCCTCGGTGACGCCCTCGAACAGCTCGGGGTGGTGCTTGGTGAGGTGCTTGGCGCCGTACACGCCGCCGGCCTCCTCGTCGGCGACCCAGGCGAAGACCAGGTCGCGGCGCGGGCGGCGGCCGTCGCGGGTGAGCTGGCGCAGGACGGCGAGCATCATCGCGTCCATGTCCTTCATGTCCACGGCGCCGCGGCCCCAGATGTAGCCGTCGCGGACCTCGCCGCCGAAGGGGTCCACGGACCAGTCGGCCGCGTTGGCGGGCACCACGTCGAGGTGGCCGTGCACGAGCAGCGCGGGCAGCGACGGGTCGGTGCCCTCCACGCGGGTGATCACGTTGCCGCGGCCGGGCTCGCTCTCGATGTAGGCGGCCTCGATGCCGACCTCGGCCAGCCGGGCCATGACCGCCTCGGCGGCCGCGCGCTCGCCGGGACCGCTGCCGTCGCCGTAGTTGCTGCTGTCGATCCGGATCAGCTCGGAGCAGAGCTCGGCGACCTCGTTCTCGGCGGGAGTGGCGGCAGGAGTGGCGGCGGGAGTCTCGGCGGGAGTCATGGTGTCCTTTCCAGGGTGAGAAGGCCGGACTTGCGGAGGTGGCCGCGCTTGTAGGCGCGGGTGATGAGGGTGACGTCGGTGCCGGTGACCTCGTCGAGGCCGCCGACGACACCCGTGAGCAGACGGTAGAGGGCGGCCTCGTGGGCCACCGCCACCTGCACGATGAGGGAGTGGGTGCCCGCCGTCGCGGCGCAGTAACGCACGTGGGGGTGGGCGGCCAGGGTGCGGCCGACCGCGTCCAGCCCGCCGGGGCGGACCTTGAGCCAGAGCTGGGCCTCCACCTCCAGGTCGAGCAGGGCCGGCTCGGCCTCGGCGCGCAGCAGCAGGAGCCGGCGTTCGAGGAGCGAGGCGACGCGCCGCCGGGCGGTGGGGACGGAGACGTCGAGCCGTTCGGCGATGGCGGTGAAGGCGATGCGGCCGTCGGTGACGAGCAGCGCGGCGATCTCCTGCTCCAGGGGCGACATGCCGTCCTCGTCGGGCAGGGGGTGGGTCGCGGCGGCCGGGCGCAGCTCGGCCACCTCCTGCTCGGTGAGGTACGGCGCGTGCCACTCGGCCACGGTCCGGAACGTGTGCAGCACGACCTGGGTCTGCGTCTGGAGGACGCCGTCGATCTCGGGCACCTGCGCGGAGATGATGTCGTGCAGCGCCTCGCGCGACGGCGACACGAGCTCGCAGCCGATGTCGGCGACGCCGGTGAGCGAGTAGACCGAGCGGGTGTCGGGCCGGTCGGCCAGCGACTTGGCGACGGACGCGGCGGTGCCGGGACGGACCTGGACGTGCAGGTGGACGGGGCGCCCGTGGCCGGAGCGGAGGTCGTCGTAGATCGCGGTGACGCGTATCGCGCCGTCGGAGATCAGGCGTTGCAGCCGGCGCGCGACCGTGCGCTCGTGCTCGCCGACCGCCCTGCCGATCTCACCCCACGTGGCGCGCGGGCTGACCTGGAGGGCGGCGACCAGCCTTCGGTCGAGAACGTCCACTCAGAGCCGTTTCTGTGTCGGGTTTGTAAATATATGCCTAGCTATTTGACTGTTTCGGTCGTCCAATTGCACAGTAAGCCATACCGCACCTTTCAGCAAAGGAGCCCCTGTGGCGACCTCCCCCGTTGCGCCGTCCCCTGTCGGCATCCCCCGAAGCCGCGTCCGTCAGCTCATGGCGGCCAGCGTCGGGAACGTCGTCGAGTGGTTCGACTGGTACACCTACAGCTTCCTGGCGATCTACTTCTCCAAGCAGATCTTCCCGGACACGGGCGACTCGCTCGTCCCCCTGCTCAGCAGCTTCGCCGTCTTCGCCGTCGGCTTCTTCATGCGCCCGCTGGGCGGGCTGGTCGTCGGCGCCTTCGCCGACCGGTTCGGCCGCAAGGCGGCCATGACGTTCACGATCATCCTGATGGGCGCCGGGTCGCTGCTGCTGGCGGTCACGCCGACGTACGCCGCGGCCGGACTGCTCGCGCCGATCATCCTGGTGCTCGCGCGGCTCATCCAGGGCCTGTCGGTCGGCGGCGAGTTCGCCGCCGCCACCACGTTCCTCGTGGAGTCGGCGCCTCCCGGCCGCCGCGGCCTGTTCTCCAGCTTCCAGTACGTCAGCACCACGATCGGCCAGCTCCTGGCCTCAGGTCTGGCCGCCGTGCTCGCCAACGTGCTCAGCGACGGCGACATGAACTCGTACGGCTGGCGCATCCCGTTCGTGATCGGCGCCGTCATCAGCCTCGTGGGCCTGTGGATCCGCAAGGGAGCCGAGGAGACCAGCACGGTCGCCGAGGACATCCGCCAGGGCAGGGTCGAGCGGCCGAAGATGTTCGAGTTCCTGCTCCGTTACCCGACCAAGGCGGCGCTGATCGTCGGCATCACGGTCGCGGGCACCGTCTCCTACTACACCTGGACGACGTTCCTGCCCACCTACGCGCAGCTCACCGTGAAGTTCGACAAGGCGGCATCGCTGGAGGTCGGCACGATCTCGCTGCTCTTCTTCATGATCCTGCAGCCGCTGCTCGGCATGCTGTCGGACAAGGTCGGCCGCAGGCCGATGCTCATCACCTTCGGCCTGGGATTCCTCATCCTGCCGGTGCCGCTGCTCGGCATGCTGTCGAACTCGTTCGCCAGCCTGCTGCTCATCCAGTGCCTCGGGATGGTCTTCCTCGCCTGCTACACGTCGATCGCGGCCGCGATCAACTCCGAGCTCTTCCCGACCCGGGTGCGCGCGGCCGGCGTGGGCTTCCCGTACTCGCTGACCGTCGCGATCTTCGGCGGCACGGCGCCGCTGATCGGCACGGCGCTGCAGGACGCCAAGGCGATGTACCTCTTCCCGTGGTACGTCTCGGCGCTGGCGCTGGTCTCCACCTGCGTGTACGTGTTCGCGCTGAAGGAGACGAAGGACCAGCCGCTCGCCTAGCTCAGGTGCCGAGGGACTTGCAAGGGCGGCCGCGGAGCCCCTTGACGTAGTCGTCGGGGGCGCCCGCCCGCTCCGCCGCGTCGGCCAGGATGCCGAGGTAGCGGGCGGAGGGCAGGCCGCCCTCGTAGCCGTTGAGGACGTAGAACCAGGGCACCAGGTCGCCGTCCAGGGTCTGCACCCGCAGCCGTACCTTGTGGTACAGGCCACGGACCGCGCCCTCCCACTGGTCGAGCGAGGTCTCGTCCACCTCGGGCACGTCGTACAGGACGACGAAGACGTGCTCGTCGGGGTCCTCGACGATGGTGGACAGCGCGCCTTCCCAGCCGATGTCCTCACCGCCGAACGTCAGTCGCCAGCCCTGCAGCCAGCCGACGCCCCGGATCGGAGAGTGCGGGGCGCGCATGGCCATCTGCTCGGGGTCCATGTTGCTGCCGTAGGCGGCGTAGACAGGCACAGCTGACAAGGGTAGCGCGGTGAGGACCGCCCCGTTCGTCGGCGGGCCGGACGATGCGGGAGAATGGTACACGTGACGAAGATCGTGATCATCGGCGGCGGTCCAGGCGGATACGAGTCGGCCCTCGTGGCCGCGCAACTAGGCGCGCAGGTCACGATGGTCGAGCAGGACGGCCCGGGCGGCGCCTGCGTGCTGACCGACTGCGTGCCGTCCAAGACGCTGATCGCGACCTCCGTCCGCAAACAGGCCCTGCTCGACGCCCCGTCGCTGGGCGTCGGCTTCTCCGGCGGCGGCGACGGCGACATCGGCGCGGCGACCGTGGACCTGCCACTGGTCAACAAACGCGTCAAGGAGCTGGCCCAGGCGCAGTCGGCCGACATCGCGGCACGCGTCGCCGCCGAGGGCGTCGAGATCGTCAAGGCGCGCGGCAGGCTCGTCGACCCGCAGGTGGTCAAGGCGGGCGACCGCACGATCCGGGCCGACGTGGTGCTCGTCGCCACCGGCGCCACCCCGCGCGTCCTGCCGGGCGCCGAGCCCGACGGTGAGCGCATTCTCACCTGGCGCCAGCTCTACGACCTGGAGGAGCTGCCCGAGCACCTCATCGTGGTCGGCTCCGGCGTCACCGGCGCGGAGTTCGCGGGCGCCTACCGCTCGCTCGGCGCCGAGGTCACGCTCGTCTCCAGCCGCGACCGCATGATGCCCAACGAGGACGCCGACGGCGCCGAGGTGCTCGAAGAGGTCTACCGCCGCCGCGGCATGAACGTCATGGGCCGCTCGCGCGCCGCCTCCGTCAAGCGCACGGCCGACGGCGTCGTGGTGACGCTGGAGGACGGCCGCACCGCCGAGGGCTCCCACGCGCTCATGACGGTCGGCATGGTGCCCAACACGGGCGGCATGGGCCTGGAGGAGGCCGGGGTGCAGCTCGACCGGGGCGGCTTCGTCAAGGTCGACAAGGTCTCGCGCACCTCCGCGCCCGGCGTCTACGCCGCGGGCGACTGCACCGGCGTGCTCATGCTCGCCTCGGTGGCGGCCATGCAGGGCCGCATCGCCGTCTGGCACGCGCTCGGCGAGGCCGTCCAGCCGCTGCGGCTGGCCACCGTGGCCTCCAACATCTTCACCGACCCAGAGATCGCGGCCGTCGGCGTGGCGCAGCGGGCCATCGAGGCCGGCGAGATCGAGGCCAACGTCGTCAAGCTGCCGCTCGCGACCAACGCGCGGGCCAAGATGTCGGGCTTCAACGACGGCTTCGTCAAGCTGTTCTGCCGGCCGCACACCGGCATCGTGCTGGGCGGCGTGGTGGTGGCGCCGCGCGCGTCGGAGCTGATCCTCGCCGTGTCGGTGGCGGTCCAGCAGCGGCTGACCGTGGACCAGCTCGCGCACACGTTCGCGGTCTACCCGTCGCTGTCGGGGTCGATCACGGAGGCGGCCCGCCGGCTCATGCAGCCCGAGGCCGCCATCGGCATCTAGGCCCACAGCGAGGCGACGCGGGACAGGATCTCCTGGAGGTTGGCGGGGCTGGTCGCGAAGTTGAGCCGGGCGAACGAGGCCGTGTCGACCCCGGTGTGCTCGGAGAACTCGGCCCCCTCGCTGAGCTTCACCCCGGCCCGGCGCTCCAGCAGGGCGGCGGGGCCGCCGTCGGCCGGCGGCGTGCCGGCGAAGTCGAGCCAGGCGAGGTACGTCGCCTCCGGGGTGTGGTGGCGCAGGTCCCACGGCGAGGCCGCCGCCCACCGCGCGACCGCGCGCCGGTTGTCGTCGAGGGTCAGCATGAGCTGCTCCAGCCAGGCCTCCCCCTCCCGCCAGGCGGCCACGGTGGCGACCCGGCTGAGGACGCTCGGCGTGCCGAAGTAGTCCAGCGGGGCCTCGGCCAGCGACTTCCAGACGCGGTCCGGCCCGATGTGGGCGACGGCGCACCGCAGGCCGGCGATGTTGAACGCCTTGGTGGCCGACGTCGCGGTGATCGTCCGCGCCGCGGCGTCCGCGCCGAGCGAGGCGAACGGCACATGGCGGTGCGGCGAGAAGACCAGGTCGGCGTGGATCTCGTCGGCCAGGACCACCAGGTCCAGCTCCTCGGCCGCCTCGGCCAGCGGGGCGAGCTCCGCGCGCGTGAACACGCGGCCGGTCGGGTTGTGCGGATCGACCAGGACGATCATCCTGCAGCCCTGCTCGCGCAGCCGGGCGGTCAGCCCCTCGGCCGCGAAGCCCCAGCCCGTCTCGCTCCACACCATCGGCAGGGGCACGATCCGGCGGCCCGAGCGGGCGATGCTCGCCAGGAACGGCGGGTAGGACGGCACGTGGATCGCGACGCCGTCGCCCGGCTCGGTGGCGTGCTCGATCATGACCTGGAGGATCTGGATGAGGTCGGTGAACACGCGGGTCCGGCCGGGCCGCGGGGTCCATCCGTGCCGGCCGGCCATCCGCTCCTCGAACGCCTCGACCACCGGATCCTGTCCGGGCCAGAACGGATACCCGAAGTCCTCGCGCTCGGTGACGCGGACGATGCTCTCGCGCACGGCGGGCGGGACCCCGAAGTCCATGTCGGCCACCCACGCGCCGATGGTGGCGGCGGGCAGCGATCCCCACTTCACGCCGTGCCCCGAGCGCAGGCGGGCGACGTCGACGGTCTCGAACGGCCCGCTCATCGGGGGAGTCCCGCCGGCTCGCCGGCCAGGAGGGCGTCGCGCAGGATCTCCATCTGGCCGTGGTGCTGCGCCAGCTCCTCGTAGACGTGGAGCAGGGCCGCGCCCTGGGTGAGCTCCCGGTCGGGGCCGAGGAAGGCGGCCGGCGGGGCGGCCCGCAGCGGCGCGTCCGGCTCGGCGCAGCGCACGTCCTCGGCGAGCTGCGCGCGCACCGCCGCCGCCCGGTCGAGCAGCGGGCGCACCGGGCCCGCGCTGCCGAACTCGGCGTCGCGGTCGCGGTCGACCGCACGCCCCGCGACCAGCGCGCCGGCCCAGTAGGAGACCACTCCGAGGCAGTGGGTGAGCAGCGCGTACGGCGAGTTGGCCCCCAGGAGGGCCGGCCTGGTGTTGGCCAGCTCGTCGCCCAGGCCGGCCACGATGCCGGTCATGCCGTCGAGGGCCCGGTCGGCGAAGTACAGGTAGTCGTCATCGGTGATCAAAGTGGCTCCTCGTCCGTGCGTCACCTGCTTGACAGGTGACGCAAACATTGCGCCCCTCGGCCGTCACCTGTCAAGATGGTGACGTGAGCTTCGTCTTCGTCAGCGGCGACCTCGCGCTCGACCTCGCCGGCACGCTGAAGTGGCGGCGGAGCGAGCCCGAGGAGCTCCTGCGGACCCCCGCCGACCTGGCGCGATGGGCCGTCGAGGCGGGCGTGCTCACCGAGGAGCCCGCCCTCGACGTCGCGGACCTGCGGCGGCTGCGCGCGCTGCGCGAGGCGGTCTACCGGCTCGCCACCCACGGCATGCAGGGGCTGCCCTGGCCCGGCGACGACCTGCGCCTGGTCAACGAGGAGGCGGGCGGCGCGCCGGCCCGGATGTCGCTGACCCCCTCCGGCGTCGCGCGGACCGGGGACGCCGGGGCCGTCGCCGCCGACGTGGCCCGCTCGGCGGTCCGGCTGCTGGGCGGGATCGACGCGCTGCGGGTCCGCGAGTGCGGCCGCGAGGCGTGCACCCGGGTCTTCGTCGACCGCTCCCGCGCCGGCAACCGGCAGTGGTGCGGCATGGAGGAGTGCGGCAACCGCGTCAAGGCGGCGAACTACCGCTCCCGCAAGAGCCGGGCGTCCACGGCCCGCTGATTCGAGCAGCGCGGCGCGCCCGGTAGTCATCCGGCGAACCGTACATTCCGGGCCCCCGAATCGTTGACGTTTGTTGGTATGGACAGCAAACTAATCCACGAGCTGGCGCAAGCCGTGGAAGGAGCCTCCATGCCGTACCGCCCCCCGCTGGTCGCGCACGAGTACTTTGTCGCCGACCCGCCCGAGCTACCGGTGCGCGAGCACGGAGAGGGCGGCCTGTCCGCGGTGACCGCCGCCGAGCCGGTCGCCGTGGGCGAGGCGGGCGTCATGCTGAAGGCGACCACCAGCGCCGAGGAGACCCTGGTCGTGCAGGTCGGCGTGGCCGGCGAGGGCGTGATCCGGGTACGGCTGAGCGAGGACGCCGACGCCCGCCCCCGCTCCGAACGGGCCATCACGCTCGTCACCCCCGGCACGTACGAGGGGGCCCGGGCCGAAGCGGTTCCCGGCGGCCCGATCGTCGTGGACGCCGGCTCGCTGCGGGCCGAGATCAGCCTGTCGCCGTGGCACCTGCGCTTCACCGACGCCTCCGGCCGGACCCTCGTCGAGCAGGACCGGGGCCACACCGACATCAGCGGGCGGATGCGCACGCTGCCGTTCGGCCGCTCCGCCGCGGGCGGCGTGCCGGCCGCCTACCACGAGAGCTTCGGCGCGGCCCCCGACGAGGCGTTCGCCGGGTTCGGCGAGTCGTTCACGCCGCTGGACAAGCGCGGGCAGCGCCCGGTCATGTGGAACTTCGACGCCTTCGGCGCCGAGTCGCAGCGCGCGTACAAGAACGTGCCCCTGTACGTGTCGAGCAGGGGGTACGGCGTGCTGCTCGACAGCGGCGCCCCGGCGGAGTTCGACGTGTGCCAGTCCACCCACAGCGTCGTGCAGGTCCTCGTGCCCGACGACGTCCTCGACTACTACGTGCTGGCCGGGCCGACCCCGCCGGAGGTGCTCGACCGGTACGACCGGCTGACCTGCCGGCCCGCCCTGCCGCCGAAGTGGGCGTTCGGCACCTGGATCTCCTCGGGGTTCTTCGTGGACAGCCAGGAGCGGGTGCTCGCCCGGGCGCGCACGATCCGGGAGCGGGGCATCCCGTGCGACGTGCTCCACCTGGACACGTACTGGCAGGCCGAGGGCCACTGGTCGGACCTGCGCTGGGACCCGGAGACGTTCCCGGACCCGGAGGCGATGCTCGCGGAGCTGGACGGCATGGGGTTCAAGGTCTGCCTCTGGATGAACCCCTACATCTCCCACCTCAGTCCCGCCTTCCTGGAAGCGGCCAACGCCGGATATTTCCTGAAAACGGCGGCGGGGGAGGCGTACGTCGCCGACTGCTGGCACGGCTCGTTCCCGCCCTGCGGCATCGTCGACTTCACCAACCCCGAGGCCGTCGCCTGGTTCCAGGGCCTGCTGCGCCCGCTCCTGCGGCAGGGCGTGCAGGCGTTCAAGACCGACTTCGCCGAGGGCGTGCCGCGCGACGCCGTCGCCTTCAACGGCATGACCGGCACCGACCTGCACAACGTCTACACGCTGCTGTTCAACGACGCCGTCGCCGAGGTCACCCGCGAGGTCCACGGGCATGGCCTGGTCTGGGCGCGCTCGTCGTTCCTCGGCGGCCAGCGGCACAGCGCCCAGTGGGGCGGCGACACCTACACCAGCTACGCGGCCATGGGCAGCACGCTGCGCGGCGGTCTGGCGCACGGCCTGTCGGGCGTGCCGTTCTGGAGCCACGACGCGGGCGGCTTCACCGGCCGCCCCACCGACGACCTGTACGTGCGCTGGACCCAGTTCGGCGCGCTGTCTCCGCTGCTGCGCCTGCACGGCACGACCAGCCGCGAGCCGTGGGAGTTCCCGGCCGTCGAGAAGCACGCGGTCGAGGCGCTGCGGCTGCGCTACCGGCTCATGCCGTACCTGTACTCGGCGGCCGTCGAGGCGGCCAGGACCGGCGCGCCGATGATGCGCGCCCTGTGCGTGGACCACCCGGACGACCCGGTCGCCTGGCAGGCCGACCTGGAGTACCTGCTGGGGCGGGACCTCCTCGTCGCCCCCATGACCTCACCGGACGGCACGCGCCAGGTCTACCTGCCGCGTGGCGAGTGGGTCGACTACTGGACCGGCGAGGTGCTGGCCGGCCCCCGCTACGTCCCCGTCGCCAAGCCGCTGGAGCAGGTCCCGCTGTTCGTCCGGCACGGCGCGCTCATCCCGGTCACCGTCCCCGGTGACACGGTCGGCACGCCGGCCGAGCTCACCCTGGTCGCCTTCGGGGGCGGCGACAGCCGTACAGAGATCCACGACACCGATGGCGAGACCGTCGTCGTGGCCACCCGGGACGGCGACACGCTGCGCGTTGCCGTCACCGGACCGAAACGGATCGCCACGGTCGAGTTCGCCCCGGTGGAGGGCGCGCCCGGTCGGGCCGTCATCACTCAGGAGAGATCATGAACAAGTCGATGGGCGTCGCGGCGCTGGCCGCCGTGGCGCTGGTGCTCGCGGCCTGCGGAGGCTCGGGCGGCTCGGGCGACGGCGGCAAGAGCGCCGCGAGCGGCCAGCCGCGCGTGCTCAAGCTCTGGCACTACGAGACGGCCGACAGCGCCATGGGCAAGGCGTGGGCCGAGGCGGTCAAGCGGTTCGAGGCGTCGCACCCCGGCGTGACGGTGAAGTTCGAGGAGAAGGGCTTCGAGCAGATCCAGAAGACCGCCAGCATGGTGCTCAACTCCGACGAGGCGCCCGACGTCATGGAGTACAACAAGGGCAACGCCACCGCCGGCCTGCTGTCCAAGCAGGGGCTGCTGGCCGACCTGAGCGAGCAGGCCACCAAGCGCGGCTGGGACAAGCTGCTGCCGGGCGGCCTCCAGGTGACCGCGAAGTACGACGACCGGGGCGTCATGGGCTCCGGCAAGTGGTACGGCGTGCCGAACTACGGCGAGTTCGTGATGGTCTACTACAACAAGGCGCTGTTCGACAAGCACGGCGTCAAGGTGCCCACCACGTTCGACGAGCTCACGGCGGCCCTGGACACGTTCGTCAAGGCCGGCGTGACGCCCATCGCCACGGCCGGCGCCGAGTACCCCGCCCAGCAGATCTTCTACCAGCTCGCGCTGACCAAGGCGCAGCGGCCGTGGGTGGACGCCTTCCAGTCGTACAAGGGCAAGGTGGACTTCCACGGGCCCGAGCTCACCTACGGCGCCCAGACCCTGGCCGACTGGGTGAAGAAGGGCTACCTCGACAAGAACTCGGCCGGGCTCAAGGCCGAGGACATGGGCGTGGCCTTCATGAAGGGCACGTACCCCATGATGATCAGCGGGAGCTGGTGGTACGGCCGGTTCGCCTCCGAGATCAAGAAGTTCGAGTGGGGCCACTTCCTGTTCCCCGGCGCCACCATGTCGCCCGGCTCCAGCGGCAACGTGTGGGTCGTGCCCGAGAAGTCGGAGAACAAGGACCTCGCCTACGACTTCATCGACATCACGATGAGCAAGGACATCCAGAACCTGCTCGGCAACTCCGGCGGCGTCCCCGTGGCCGCCGACCCGGCCGCGATCACCGACCCGAAGAGCAAGGAGCTGATCGAGAGCTTCAACAAGCTCACCTCCGCCGACGGCCTGGCCTTCTACCCCGACTGGCCGGCGCCCGGCTACTACGACGTGATGGTGGCCGGCGTGCAGAACCTCGTCAACGGCAGCAAGACGCCCGCCCAGGTGCTGGACGAGCTCGCCAAGCCGTACGAGGACAACCTCGCCGACATCGGCAACTAGATGCGCGCTCGCACCAAGGGCTACTGGTGGTACCTGGTCCCCAGTCTGGTCCTGTTCCTCGCCGTGATCGTGGCGCCGTTCCTCATGAACGTCGCCACGAGCTTCACCCGCTGGTCCGGCGTGGGCACGCCGCGCTGGATCGGCCTGGACAACTACACGCGGCTGCTGGGCGACGAGCGCTTCTGGCAGTCGTTCCAGCACAACGTCGGCCTCATCGTGGCCATGGCGATCGTCCCGACGGCGCTCGGCCTGGTGCTGGCGGCCGTCCTGTTCGACTACATCGGCCGCAGGTTCGGCTCCCGCACGGCGGCCGCGCTGCGGGCCGCGTACTACCTGCCGCAGGTGCTGCCGGTGGCGGTGGCCGGAGTCGTGTGGGGGTGGATGCTGCACCCGTCGTACGGCGCGGTCAACCAGATCTTCGGCCTCAAGCTGGACTGGCTCGGCGACCCCGACCTCGCGCTGGCCACGGTGATGGCCGTCATGGTGTGGTTCCAGCTCGGCTATCCGGTGGTCATCTTCATGGCCGGGCTCCAGCGGGTGGACCCGGCCCTGCACGAGGCGGCGCAGATCGACGGGGCGTCGTGGTGGCGCAGGTTCTGGCACATCACGATCCCGCAGATCCGGCCGGAGACGTTCGTGGTTCTGCTGACCTGCACGATCGCGGCGCTCAAGGTGTTCGGGCCGATCTACGTGCTCACGCGCGGCGGTCCGGGCAACGCCACGATGGTGCCGTCGTACTTCTCGTACCTGAACTTCTTCCAGAAGAGCAACGTCGGGTACGGCTCGGCCATCGCCACGGTGCTGGCCCTGATCATCATCGTGGTGACGTTCCTGTTCCTGCGCGTGCAGGAGCGTGAGCGATGAGGGCGGGGCCGGGCCGGTGGGCCGTGCTGGCGGCGCTCGTCCTGCTGGCCGCGGTCATGCTGTTCCCGTTCCTCATCGTGGCGGTCAACGCGGTCAAGTCGCCGGCGGAGTACGGCGCGGAGGGGCCGCTGAGCCTGCCGGGCGAGCTGTACCTCCAGGGCATCGCCGACTTCTGGCAGCGCGTGAACTTCGGCGGCAAGCTCTGGAACAGCTTCGTCATCAGTGCCTCGGTGGCGGTGCTCGCCGTCGTGCTGTCGGTGCTCAACGCGTACGCGCTGGGCATCGGGCGGGTGCGCGGCCGGCTGTGGATCCTCGTGCTGTTCCTCGTGGGCAACACCCTGCCGCAGGAGGCGCTGGCCTACCCCCTCTACTACCTGTCGAAGGAGGTGGGCCTCTACGACTCCAAGCTCGCGGTGATCATCGTGTTCACCGCGATCCAGGCGGCGTTCGGCACCTACCTGCTCAGCGCCGTGCTCGGCCAGTTCCCCAGGGAGATCCTGGAGGCGGCGGCCATCGACGGCGCGGGCCGCTTCCGGGCCCTGTGGCGGATCGTGGTGCCCATCAGCCGCCCCACGCTCAGCGTTCTGGTGATCTTCTTCTTCATCTGGACGTGGAACGAGTTCTTCCTGCCGCTGATCTTCCTCATCTCCAACGACAACCAGACGGTGCCCGTCGCCCTCGGCGTCCTGCAGGGCGAGAAGTACATGGACGCCACCATGTCCAGCGCCTCGGCGCTGCTCGGCATCGTCCCGGCGGTCGCGTTCTTCCTGATCTTCCAACGAACGCTCACCCGAGGCGTCACGGTCGGCGCCGTCAAGTGAGCCTCCCGCTCTGGAGAATCCATGCCCCTACGCTTACGCCGCACCCCCCTGCTGGCCGCCCTCGCGCTGGCGGCGTCGTTCCTCACCGCGCCCGCGCAGGCGGCAGACGAGCCGCCCTTCCGTGATCCGGCCCTGCCGCTGGAGCAGCGCGTCGACGACCTGCTCGGCCGGCTCACCCTGCCCGAGAAGCTGGGCCTGCTGCACCAGTCGCAGCAGGCGATCCCGCGCCTCGGCATCCCGTACCACAAGAACGGCACCGAGGCGCTGCACGGCGTCGGCTGGTCCAACGACCTCGACGACGGCTGGAAGCAGAAGTTCGCGAGCGGCACGGTCTTCCCGCAGGCCGTCGGGCTGGCCAGCACGTGGGACCCGGAGCTGGTCAAGCGGGTCGGCGCGGCCGTGGGCGACGAGGCGCGCGGCTACAACGCCGTCAACCCGACGCTGTGGGGGCTCCAGGTGTGGGCTCCGGTCGTGGACCTGCTGCGCGACCCGCGGGCCGGCCGCAACGAGGAGGGCTACTCCGAGGACCCGCTGCTGACCGGCGCCATCTCCACCGCTTACGGCAAGGGCCTGCAGGGCGACGACCCGTTCTACCTGAAGACCGCGCCGGTGCTGAAGCACTACCTCGCCTACAACAACGAGACCAACCGCGGCGTCACCTCCTCCAACCTGACGCCCAAGCTGAGGAACGAGTACTACCAGAAGGCGTTCCGGGCCGCGATCTCGGCCGACGCCGCGACCGGCGTGATGGCCTCCTACAACCTGGTCAACGGCCGGCCCAACCACGTCAACCCCGACCTGGACGAGGCCGTCAGGTCGTGGACGGGCAAGACGCTCTACAACGTCAGCGACGCCTGGGGCCCGTACGCGCTGACCGAGCAGGAGAAGTACTACGACGACAAGGCCGAGGCGTTCGCCGCCGTGCTCAAGGCCGGCCTCGACAGCTACACCGTGGACGACAGCAACGCGGGGCCGACCGCCCAGCTCCTCTCGACCGCTCTGGACCGCGGCCTCATCACCCAGGCCGACGTGGACGACGCCGTACGGCACGTGCTGTCGATCAGGTTCCGGCTCGGTCACTTCGACCCGGACGGCGGGCCGTACAAGAAGATCACCAAGGACGTGATCGACAGCCCCGCGCACCGGAAGCTGAACCGCGAGACCGCCGGCAAGGCGGCCGTGCTGCTGCGCAACTCCGGAGTGCTGCCGCTGGCGAGCCCGAAGAGCGCCGCCGTCGTCGGCCCGCTGGCCGACCGCCTCTACCGCGACTGGTACGGCGGGCAGGCGCCCTACCAGGTGACCCCGCTCGACGGGATCAAGGAGCGCGTCGCCGACGTCACGAGTGGCGCCGGGCTGGAGCGGATCGCGCTCAAGCACCTCGGCTCCGGCAGGTACCTCACCGCCACCGGCTCCGGCCCGGACGACAACGTCGCGCTCACCGACACCGCCCCCACCCCCGCCTCCCAGTGGGACCTGACCGACTGGACCGGCGGCGTGTCCACGCTGCGCAACGCGGGCAACGGCAAGCTCCTCGGCGGCGACTGGCGCTCCCTCGACACCGACGACGCCGAGCCCGACGGCTGGTACGTCCAGCAGCAGTTCGCCCTGGAGCGGCAGGCCGACGGCTCCTACCTGATCAGGTACGCCGGCTACGAGAGCGTCGAGAGCTGGTACGGCCTGCCCGACCCGTACGTGAGCGTGAACGCCGACGGCACGCCCGGCCTGGCCCCGAAGGCGCAGGCGGCCCGCTTCGCCAAGGAGGTCGTCTCTGACGGCGTCGCCGCGGCGGCCGAGCAGGCCCGCAAGGCCGAGGTGGCGGTCGTGGTGGTCGGCAGCCACCCGTTCGTGGCGGCCCGCGAGTTCCACGACCGGGACAGTCTTCAGCTCGGCGAGGGGCAGCGGCGGCTGATCGAGGCGGTGCGCAAGGCCAACCCGAGGACCGTGGTCGTCCTGGAGACCAGTTACCCCGTCATCGTGGACGCGCCGACGCTGCTGTGGACCACCCACGCCGGCGCCGAGACCGGCCACGCGGTCGCCGACGTGCTCTTCGGCGACGTCAACCCGGCCGGGCGGCTCACCCAGACGTGGTACGCCACCGACAAACTGCCGAGCATCCACGACTACGACCTGGTCAGGACCGGCATGACGTACCTGTACCAGCGGGGCCGGCCGCTCTACCCCTTCGGCCACGGCCTCAGCTACACCACCTTCGGCTACCAGGGCCTGCGCGTCCAGGGCGAGCAGGTCAGCGTCAAGGTCACCAACACCGGCAAGGTGAAGGGCGAGGAGGTCGTGCAGCTCTACACCCACCAGCGGCGCT
This sequence comes from Nonomuraea sp. 3-1Str, assembly GCF_031570565.1. NCBI lineage: Bacteria > Bacillati > Actinomycetota > Actinomycetes > Streptosporangiales > Streptosporangiaceae > Nonomuraea > Nonomuraea sp. 3-1Str. The sequence goes on along the minus strand of NZ_JALHBK010000003.1, from coordinate 201,921 downwards.
CCCGCTTCCCGCAGCCGGTCGAGCAGTTGCGCGGCTTCCAGCGGGTCGCGCTGGGCCCCGGCGAGAGCAGGACGGTGACGTTCCCGTTGAAGCGGTCCGACCTGGCCGTGTGGGACCACACGCGCGGCCGGTGGGTCGTCGAGACGGCCGCGCACGACGTGCTCGTGGGGTCGTCGTCCGAGCAGGTCCGCGCCCGGACGACGCTCCAGGTGACCGGCGAGACCGTCCCGGTCCGGGACCTCACGCAGGCCACGCGCGCCATGGACTTCGACGGCTACTCCGGTGTGGAGTTCGCCGACGAGTCGAAGGTCCGCGGCGAGGTCGTGGCCGGCTCGGCGGGGGACTGGATCTCCTTCACCGGCGCCTCGTGGGGGTCCCGCCTCACCGCGGGCGTCGCCTCGGTGAGTGGCGGCTCCGTCGAGCTGCGGCTCGGCTCGCCCACCGGCGCCCTGCTCGGCACCGTCCAGGCGCCGGCGACCGGCGACGTCTACCGGTACGGCACGGCGAGCGCCACGGTGAAGCCCGGCAAGGGCGACCTGTACGTCGTCTTCAAGGGCGACCTGCGGCTCAGGGACCTGCGCCTCACCCGATGATTGGTTGTGAGTCCAAACTATTGACCTGACGTGAGACGTGTGTGAGCCTCAAGGTCGAGGCTCATGCGCGAAGGCGGAGGCGACGGTCAGGGTCCCCCAGACCTGGTCGTGCATGGAGGCCATCCGGGCGGGCGGCACCTTTGGGCACGCGTGCCCGGAAAGGGTAACCCCCCATGCCAAGACGGTTGTTCAGCACGCTCCTGATCGTCGCCGTCGCCCTCGCGGCGGTCGTCGTCAGGATGGCGCCGGTGTCCGCCGTCGCCGCCGATCCCTACGCGTTCAAGAACGTCAGGATCGACGGCGGCGGCTTCGTCCCCGGCATCGTCTTCAACCCCACCGAGCGCAACCTCCTCTACGCCCGCACCGACATCGGCGGCGCCTACCGCTGGAACCAGTCCACCAAGTCCTGGACGCCGCTCCTCGACTGGGCCGGATGGGACAAGTGGGGCTACAACGGCGTGGTCAGCCTCGCCACCGACCCCGTCGACACCAACCGCGTGTACGTCGCGGCCGGCATGTACACCAACTCCTGGGACCCGAACAACGGCGCGATCCTGCGCTCCGCGGACAAGGGCGCGACCTGGCAGGCGACGCCGCTGCCGTTCAAGCTCGGCGGCAACATGCCGGGCCGCGGCATGGGCGAGGCGCTGTCCGTCGACCCGAACAAGAACAGCGTCCTCTACCTCGGCACCCCCAACGGCAACGGCCTGTGGCGCAGCACCGACTACGGCGCCACCTGGGCCAAGGTGACGAGCTTCCCCAACGCCGGCGACTACGCCCAGGACCCGAGCGACCCCAACGGCTACCTGAGCCACCGGCCGGGCGTGGTCTGGGTGACCTACGACCCGCGCTCCTCCGCCAAGGGCGCCGCCACCAAGACGATCTACGTCGGCGTGGCCGACAAGGCCAACAGCGTCTACCGCACCACCGACGCCGGCGCGACCTGGCAGCGGGTGCCCGGCCAGCCGACCGGCTACCTGGCGCACAAGGGCGTGCTCGACACCGCCAACGGCTACCTGTTCATCGCCACCAGCGACACCGGCGGGCCGTACGACGGGGCCAAGGGCGACGTGTGGCGCTACGCCACCGCCACCGGCGTCTGGACCCAGGTCAGCCCGATCCCGTCGTCCAGCTCCGACGACTACTTCGGCTACAGCGGCCTGACCCTGGACCGGCAGAAGCCGGGCACGCTCATGGTCGCCACCCAGATCTCCTGGTGGCCGGACGTGATCTTCTTCCGGTCCACCGACTCGGGCGCCACCTGGACCCGCGTGTGGGACTGGACCTCGTACCCCAGTCGTAGCTTCCGCTACAAGCAGGACATCTCCGAGAATCCGTGGCTGACCTTCGGCGCCAACCCGCAGCCGCCCGAGGTGGCGCCCAAGCTCGGCTGGATGACCGAGTCGCTGGAGATCGACCCGTTCGACTCCAACCGCATGATGTACGGCACCGGCGCGACGCTCTACGGCACCGAGGACCTCACCAAGTGGGACTCGGGCGGCCAGTTCACCATCAGGCCCATGGCCAAGGGCCTGGAGGAGACCGCGGTGCTCGACCTGATCAGCCCGCCCAGCGGCGCCCCACTGGTCAGCGGCCTCGGTGACATCGGCGGCTTCCGGCACACCAACCTGGACGCCGTGCCGTCGATGATGTTCACCTCACCCGTCTTCACCACGACCACCAGCCTGGACTACGCGGAGAAGTCCCCGTCGATCATGGTGCGGGCGGGGAACTTCAAGGACTCCGACCGTCCCAACGACAGCCACGTGGCCTTCTCCACGGACGGTGGCGCGAACTGGTTCCAGGGCACCGAGCCCGGCGGGATCGACGAGGGCGGCACGGTGGCCGCCGCGGCCGACGGCTCCCGCTTCGTGTGGGCGCCCAAGGGCGTCACCCCCGTCTACTCGGTGGGCTACGGCAACTCGTGGCAGCAGGCGCAGGGCCTGCCCACGGGCGCGATCGTCGAGTCCGACCGGGTCAACCCGATGACGTTCTACGGCTACAGCGGCGGGCGCCTCTACCTCAGCACCAACGGCGGCGCCACGTTCACCGCCACGGCCGCGACCGGCCTGCCCGCCACCGGCACGGTCCACGTCAAGGCGCTGCCCGGCAAGGAGGGCGACGTGTGGCTGGCCGGCGAGACGGGCCTGTTCCACTCCACGAACGGCGGCGCGGCCTTCACCCGGCTCGGCAACGTCACCGGCGCGATCAACGTCGGCTTCGGCAAGGCGGCCCCCGGCCAGAGCTACCCGGCGGTGTTCGCGGTGGCCACGATCGACGGCGTCGCCGGCCTGTTCCGGTCGGACGACGCGGGCTCGGCCTGGGTGCGGATCAACGACGACAAGCACCAGTACGGCAACATGGGCGAGGCCCTGACCGGCGACCCGAGGATCTACGGCCGGGTCTACCTGGGCACGAACGGCCGCGGGATCATCTACGGCGACCGCACCGGCCCGACCCCGACAGCCACGCCCACCGTCACCCCCACCGTCACCCCGACCGTGACTCCCACGGTCACCCCGACCGTGACCCCGACGACGGGGAACGGGTGCACCGCCACCTACACCGTCGGCAACCAGTGGCCCGGCGGCTTCGGGGCCGAGGTCACGGTCAAGAACACCGGCTCCGCGGCCACCACCGGCTGGAAGGTCACCTGGACGTACAGCGGCGACCAGAAGATCAGCCAGCTGTGGAGCGGCACGCTGAGCCAGTCCGGCGCCGCCGTCACCGTGACCAACGCGGGCTACAACGGCGCCCTCCAGCCGAACGCGACCACCTCGTTCGGCTTCAACGCCACCTTCACCGGCACCAACACCAACCCGGTCGTGGCCTGCGCGGCGTCGTGACCTGACAGGGGTGACCGGGACGGCCCGGTCACCCCTTGACCGCTCCGATGAGCACGCCCTTGGTGAAGTGCCGCTGCACGAACGGGTAGACGAAGAGCACCGGCACCAGCGCGATCACCACGATCGACATCTGGATCGCCAGGTTCGGCGGCGGGCTCTGCCCGGCGGCCACCACGTCGGCGCTCTGGCCCACGAACATCGACTGGCCCTGGTAGACGTACTGCCGCAGCACGAGCTGGAGCGGCCACTTGGCCGTGTCGTTCAGGTACAGCACGGCGTCGAAGAACGCGTTCCAGTACCCGACGGCGTACAGCAGCCCGATCACCGCGATCACGCCCCGGGACATCGGCAGCACGATCCGCCGCAGGATCGTGAACTCGCTCGCCCCGTCGATGCGCGCGCTGTCGGTGACCTCGCCCGGGATGCTCATGAAGAACGCCCGCATCACCACCAGGTTGAACGCCGTGACCGCCACCGGCAGGATCAGCGACCAGTACGAGTCGATCAGCCCGAGCCCGCTGACCACCAGGTACTTCGGGATCAGCCCCGGCCCGAACAGGAACGTCAGCAGGACCAGGAACAGCAGCGGCCGGTGCAGCAGCGAGCCGGGCCGCGACAGCCCGTACGCGGCGAGCGTGGTGACGGTCAGGCTGAGCAGCGTGCCCACCACCGTCACGCCCAGGCTCACCAGCACGGCCCGCGTCACCACGCCGCCCGCGAACAGCTCCTCGTAGGCGGCGAACGACAGCTCGCCCGGCACGGTCACCAGGCCGCCCGCCCGGGTGACCTCCTCCTGTGTCGACAGGCTGGTCACCACCACCATGTACACGGGGAAGACGACGGCGACGACGATCGCGGCCAGCACGGCCGTCTTCCCCGTCCGGCCGATCACGGTGGGCCGCTCCGCCCAGGATGCCGCATTCATGATCTCTTGTAGATTCCCTGCTCGCCGAACCGGTGGGCGACCTTGTTGGCCACCAGGATGAGGATGAGCCCGACCACGCCCTTGACCAGGCCCGCCGCCGCGCCGTAGCTCCACTCGCCGGTCAGCAGCGTGCGCCAGTAGACGAACGTGTCGAGCACCTCGGCCGCGTCGCGGCCCACCGCGTCGCGCTGGATGAAGAACTGCTCGAAGCCGACGTTGAGCGCGTCGCCCAGCCGCAGGATGAGCAGCAGGATGACCACCGGGCGCAGGCCGGGCAGCGTGACGTGCCACATGCGCCGCAGGCGGCCCGCGCCGTCCACCGCCGCCGCCTCGTACAGGTTCTGGTCGATCGCGGCGAGCGCGGCCAGGAAGATGATGGCGCCCCAGCCGGCGTCCTTCCAGATGGTCTCGCTGGTGACGAGCAGCAAGAACGTATCCGGATTTGTCATGATGTCGAGGCCGGAGCGGCCGTGGTCGCGCAGGATCTGCGCCAGCAGCCCGGCCCCGCCGAACATCTGCTGGAACAGCGTCACGACCAGCACCCACGAGAAGAAGTGCGGCATGTACACGATGCTCTGGAGCAGCAGTCGCAGCCGGGGCCGGATGACGCTGTCCAGCAGGAGCGCCAGCATGATCGGCACCGGGAAGTAGAAGACGAGCTGGAAGGCGGTGATGGTCAGCGTGTTGAGCGTCGCGTCCCAGAAGCTCTCGTCCAGCATGAGCCACTGGAAGTTCGCGATCCCCACCCACGGGCTGTCCTTGACGCCCACGTACGGCGAGTAGTCCTGGAAGGCGATCACGTTGCCGAGCAGCGGCACGTAGTGGAAGACGATCAGCAGCCCGATCGCCGGGACCGTCATCAGCAGGAGCTGCCAGTCGCGCCGCAGCCGGGCCCGCAGGGTCGCCGGCCGGGCTCCGCCCGTGCCGCTCGGTGCTGTGCTGTCCGGGGCGGCGGGCGCGGTCAGGTCACCCGCCGCCCCGGAGTCTACGGAGTCCCTAAGCACGACCGTTGTCCTGCAGGACCTTCAGGTAGAACGCGCGGGCCTCGTCGCCGCCGTCGCGCCGCCACTCGGCCGCGATCTGCTTGACGTCGCTGACGGGCCGCCGCCCGCGCATGATGTCCGTGAACTTGTCCTCCGTCGGCACCTGCAGGCCCGCGTACTTGCCCGGCCGCTGGATCCTGATGCCGTCGAACGGGGTCTTCTCGATGTACGGGAACGAGGCGTTCTGCCAGGCCAGGTTGGCCCGCACCGCGTCCGGGAACGGCCAGTCCACGTACAGCGGGCGCCCGCCGAGGAAGCCGTAGGTGTAGGCGACCTCCTTGGTGCCGAGCTCGGTCGGCTTGGGCACGCCGTCGGAGCCGAGCTCGAAGTGCTTGCCCTTGACCCCGTAGGTGGACAGCTCGTACTCCTTGGTGCCGTACGGCGCCGCGCACCAGTCGAGGATCGACAGCAGCTCCTCCACCTGCGCCTTGGGCAGGCCCTTCTTGATGAAGGTGAAGATGCCGGCCGCGTTGTTGTGGTACATGATCGGCTTGCTGCCGTCGTGCGAGAAGAGGGGGAAGACGCCCATCGCGAAGCCGGGGTTCTTGGGCCGGTGCTGCTGGAGCAGCTCCTTCCAGCCGCCGAAGCCGTCCCGGTAGATCACGATCTGGCCCGCGCCGATGAGCTCCTTCTCGTTGGCGCCCTTGCTGCTGGTGACGCTCGGGTGGATCAGCTCCTCGGCGAACAGCTTGCGCATCCAGGCGAGCATGAGCTCGAACTCGGGCGTCTCGTACTTGTGGACCAGCTTGCCGCCCTCGTAGCGCCACTCCTGCGGCACCTTGAAGATCGGCCAGGCCATCTCGTGGATGTCGCCGAACGCCCACCGCTTGGCCTTCGCGTCGGTGATCTCCTTGCCGAGCTGGTAGAGCTCCTCGGCGTTCTTGGGATTCTGGTTCCAGCCGTTCTTGTCGAACAGGTCCTTGCGGTAGAGCAGCCCGTACGGGTACGGCTCGGTGGGGTACGGCACCGCCATCAGCTTGCCGTTCCACACCGACCACTGCCAGGCGGCCGTGGGCAGGTTGGCCAGCAGCGCGTACGTCTTGACCCGGTCGCCCTGGAGGTACGGCGTCAGGTCCTCGAAGGCCTGGTCGACGGCCTTGTTGAAGTCGGCCATCTTCTCGATCTCCCAGTTCGGGATGACCATGAGGTCCGGGATGTCGCGGGCCGCGAGCCGGGCGATGGCCTTGTCGACGTACGTGACGCCGTCGGTGATCTGGAACTCCACGGTGGCGCCGATGTCGGCGTTGACCGCCTGGAAGTAGGAGTTGCTCGCCAGGCCGGGCGGCGGAGGGCCCCACAGCGGGGTCATGGCCTTGTAGCTGCCGCCCTTGCCGGCCTTGCGGGTGAGCGCGGGCACCGGGTCGGCCGGGTAGGAGCTGACCCCGCCGCTGATGTCGGGGACGCCGGGCAGGTTGGACGTGGTGCCGGGCAGGTCGGGCTTGACGCCGGCGAAGGGCACGTAGGTGGGCGTGAGGGTCTTGAGCTTGTCCCCGGCGGCGGCGGTGGCGCCGCCGGAGCCGGGCCGGGGGGTGCTGGGCGCGCTGCAGGCCGACAGCATCCCCGCTGCCGTCAGGCCCACCAGTCCGAGGAATCCGCGCCGGGTGGTCGAAGCGCCTTGAGCGGGAAGTGTCACGGCGCGCTCCCTTCGCCTGTTCAGGGGTTGTCGAGGCAGGTGACATCGCGGTTAGAATTAGTTCGTCTTCCGACCAAACAAATTAGTGGAGTGTGACCGCGGCCACAAGGGAGCGCCCGGGTCACAGGTTGGTGAAGGGCGCCCGCGATACGGCATGCTGGGGACACCTCCTTGGCGGGAACGGGGCTGATTTTGATCACATCCACGACCGGCCCTCAGCCGGCCGACTTCGCCGATGTGCGCGCGACCAACCTCGCGGTGGTGCTGCGCTTCGTGCGCGAGCACGCGCCGTGCTCGCGCGCCGACATCGCGGCCTCGACCGGGCTGAACAAGGCGACGGTCTCCAGCCTCGTCGCCGACCTCATCGACCGCCGTCTGGTGCGGGAGACCGGCCTCACCGAGAACCGCGTCGGCCGCCCGGCCACGATGCTCGTCCTCGACGGCTCGCCGTACGCCGCCATCGGCATCGAGATCAACGTCGACCACGTCTCCGCGGTCGCCACCGGCCTCGCGGGGGAGCGGCTGCTCACCTGGCGCCGCGCCTTCGCCGCCGGCGGGTCCGCCAGCCAGGACGTGGCCGCCGTCGCCGCCATCGTCAGGCGCGTCGTCGCCCGCATGGCCCGCGAGGAGCGGCAGGTGCTCGGACTGGCCGTGGCCGTGCCCGGCCTGGTCGACGTGCAGGGCGTCGTGCGCATCGCGCCCAACCTCGGCTGGCGCGACGCCGACCTCGCCGGCGACCTGGCCAAGGCGCTCCGCGATCCCGGCTTCGCCGTCCAGGTGGACAACGACGCCAACCTCGCCGCCCTGGCCGAGCAGCGCTTCGGCGCCCGCGCCGGCGCCGCCGACCTCGTCTACCTGACCGGCGAGATGGGGGTGGGCGCCGGCATCATCCTCGACGGGCGGCTGCGCCGCGGCGGCCTCGGCTACAGCGGCGAGATCGGCCACGTGCAGCTCGACCCCGACGGCCCCGCGTGCCGCTGCGGGCGTCGCGGCTGCCTGGAGGCCGTCGCCGGCATCGGCGCCATCCTGCGCCGCGACCTGTCGCCGAGCCAGATCCCCGTCGAGATCGAGGACGCCGTACGCTCCGCCCGCGCCGGCCACCCCGGCACCCTGGCCGCCCTCGACGCCGCCGGCCGCGGCCTCGGCCGGGGCGTGTCCGTCCTGGCCAACCTGCTCAATCCCGAGGTCGTCGTCCTCGGCGGCTACTACGTGCCGCTCGCGCCGTGGCTGCTGCCCGCGGTGCGGGAGGAGGTGTCGGGCCGGGCGATCGCGCCGGGGGGAGGGGGCTGCGAGGTCGTGGCCTCGACGCTCGGCCTCGACGCGGCGGCGCTGGGCGGCGCGGCCCGGGTGCTCGACTCGGTCGACTCGGGCCGGCTGCCCGGCGCAATATCGCGAATCTCCTGACCTGACTCTTGACCTCGGTCACGGGGACGGGCACCCTTCAGGGAACCCACCGAAATCCCCCCGTAACTTCCCCGGCCGGTCGTCGAAGCGCTTCGACAGTCTCAGAGGGATGGCCATGCACGAACCCTTCCGCGCCCCCTTGCGCGACCTCCCCCGCGACGTCTCCCACGACCTCCCTCCTGATGTCTCTGTTTTCCGGGACCCCGGCGCCCCGCTTCCGGAACGCGTCGCCGACCTGGCCCGCAGGCTCACCCTCGACGAGAAGCTCGGCCTGCTGCACCAGTACCAGGCGCCCGTCGAGCGGCTCGGCCTCGGCCCGTTCCGCACCGGCACCGAGGCGCTGCACGGGCTCGCCTGGCTCGGCCCCGCCACCGTCTTCCCGCAGGCCATCGGCCTCGCCTCCACCTGGGACCCCGAGCTGGTGCGCCGGGTCGGCGAGGCCACCGGCGACGAGGTGCTCGCCTTCCACCACAAGGACCCGTCCGGCGCCGGGCGCAACGTCTGGGCGCCGGTGGTCAACCCGCTGCGCGACCCGCGCTGGGGCCGTAACGAGGAGGGCTACTCCGAGGACCCCTGGCTGACCGGCCTCATGGGCGAGGCGTATGCCCATGGGCTTCGTGGGAGCGATCCCACGGTGCTGCGCACCGCCCCCACGCTCAAGCACTTCCTCGCGTACAACAACGAGACCGACCGCTGCTCCACCTCCAGCAACCTGCCGCCGCGCGTCCTGCACGAGTACGAGCTGCCCGCCTTCCGGCCCGCCATCGAGAGCGGCGCCGCCGTCGCCGTCATGCCGTCGTACAACCTGGTCAACGGCCGGCCCGCGCACCTCAGCCCACTGATCGAGCGGGTCCTGCGCGCCTGGGCGCCCGAAGACCTCCTCGTGGTCAGCGACGCCTACGCCCCCGCCAACCTGACCGGCGTCCAGGGCTACCACGAGACCCTGCCCGAGGCGTACGCGCACGCCGTCAAGGCCGGGCTCGACAGCTTCACCCAGGACGACGACCGGCCCGAGGCCACGCTCGGCCACCTCCGGGAGGCGGTGCGCCGCGGCCTGCTCACCGAGGCCGACGTGGACCGGGCCGTCCGGCACGTCCTGTCGATCCGGTTCCGGCTCGGCGAGTTCGACCCCGCCACGCCGTACGACGACGTCACCGAGGAGGTCGTCAACTGCCCCGCGCACCAGGACCTCGCCCGGGAGGCCGCGCGGCGCTCCATCGTGCTGCTGGCCAACGACGGGCTGCTGCCCCTCGGACCCGTCACCAGGGTCGCGGTCATCGGGCAGCTCGGCGACACGCTCATGGAGGACTGGTACAGCGGCACGCTGCCGTACTCCGTGACCGCCCGCGCCGGGCTGGCCGAGCGGTGCGCGACCGTGTTCTGCGAGGGCGTGGACCGGGTGACACTCACCGCCGAGGCCGGGCCCGTGACCGCCGACCCGGCCGGCGGGCCGCTGAGCGTCGCGGCCGGCTCCGGAGGCTCGGCGGACCTGTTCGACGTGTTCGACTGGGGCGGCGGCGCCTACGCGCTGCGGGCCGCCGCCACCGGCCGCTTCGTGTCGGCCGAGGACGGGGTGCTCGTCAACGACCAGCCCGGCCCCAACGGCTGGGAGGTGCGCCAGACGTTCCGCGTCGAGGACCGGCCGCGCGGCCTGCTCGCCCTGCGGCACATCGCCACCGGCTGCTACGTCGGCCTCGGCGACGACGGCGTGCTCCGCCTCGTGGACGACGCCGACCGGGCCGCCTGGCTGGCCATGGACGTGATCAGGAGCGGCGCCCGGCAGGCGGCGGAGCTGGCCGCGGGCGCCGACGTCGCCGTCGTCGTGGTCGGCGACCACCCGCTGGTCAACGGCCGCGAGACCGAGGACCGCACGAGCCTCGCCCTCGCCCCGGCCCAGGACGCCGTCCTCGCCGCCGTCCGCGCCGCCAACCCGCGCACCGTCATGGTCGTCACCAGCGGCTACCCCCTCACCTGGACCACCCCGGACGTGCCCGCCGTGCTGTGGTCGGCCCACGGCGGCCAGGAGTACGGCCACGCCCTGGCCGAGGTGCTGTTCGGCGACGCCGACCCCGAGGGCCGGCTCACCCAGACGTGGTACCGCTCGGCCCAGGAGCTGCCCGACCTGCTCGACTACGACATCATCACGGCCGACGCCACCTACCTGTACTTCCGCGGCACCCCGCTCCACCCGTTCGGGCACGGCCTCAGCTACACCACCTTCGGCTTCGCCGACCTGGGCGTCCGGCTCGTGGACGGGGTGGTGACCGCCGAGGTCACGGTCACCAACACCGGCGCCCGCGAGGGCGTCGAGGTCGTCCAGTTCTACACGCGCCAGCGGCGCTCCCGCGTCAAACAACCGCTGCGCCGGCTGCGCGGCTTCGAGAAGGTGCGGCTCGCGCCCGGCGAGAGCCGCACCGTGACGCTCCACCTGCCGGTGGAGGAGCTGGCGTTCTGGGACGTGACGCGGGGCCGGCTCGTCGTGGAGGACGCGCCGCACCGGCTCATGGTCGGCCGCAGCGCCACCGACCTGCGGCTGTGCGCCGACTTCGAGGTGCCCGGCGAGACCGTCCCGCCCCGCACCGGGCCCCTGCGGGCCGTGGACCACGACGAGTACGACGCGGTCGCGTTCGTGGACGCCGACCCGGTCGAGGGCGAGGCGGTCCGCTCGGAGGTCGAGGGCGCCTGGATCGCGTTCCGGCAGGTGGACCTGGCCGGCGCCGCCTCGTGCGCGGTGACGGCCGGCTCGGCCGAGGGCGGAGTGATCACCCTGCGGCTCGGTGACCCCCTCTACGGCGAGGCGCTGGCCGCCTTCCCCGTGCCCCGCACCGGCCGCCACGCCCTCCAGACCCTCACCGCACCGCTTGCGGGTCCCGGCGGGGTCCACGATGTTTATGTCGTGTTCGAGAACGACGGCGTCACGCTCGCCGGCCTCACCTGGGAGCCGGCCGGCCCGTCCATCGGCGGAGCGGGCGATTGAGCGGGCGCGCCGTCACCATCGCCGAGGTCGCCCGGCACGCCGGCGTCGCCGTCAGCACCGTCTCGTACGTGCTCAGCGGCAAGCGGACGATCTCGGCCGACACCCGCAGGCGGGTGCTCGACAGCATCAGCACGCTCGGCTACCACCCGCACGCCGGAGCCCGCTCCCTGGCCAGCAAGCGGTCCAACGTGATCGCCCTGGTGCTGCCGTTACGAGCCGGCATGCACGTGCCGGTCCTCATGCGCTTCGCCACCGCCGTGGTGACGGCCGCCCGCCGTTTCGACCACGACGTGCTGCTGCTGACGGCAGACGAGGGCCCCGAGGGCATCCGGCGGGTGGCGGCCAGCGCGCTCGTCGACGCCCTCGTCCTCATGGACGTCGAGCTGCACGACCGCCGCGCGCCGCTGCTGAGGGAGCTGGCCGAGCCCAGCGTGCTCATCGGCTTCCCCGCCGAGCCCGCCGGCCTCACCTGCGTCGACCTGGACTTCGCCGCCGCCGGCGCCCGCTGCGTCACCCACCTCGCGGACCGGGGACACCGGCAGATCGCGTTGCTGGGCGCCCCGCACGTCGTCTACGACCGGGGCACGGGCTTCGCCCGCCGTACCAGGGAGGGCTTCACCGAGGCGGTCGCCGCGCACGGGCTGGACGGGCTCGCGCTGCCGTGCGAGGAGACGTTCGACGAGGTCCACACGACCATCACCCGCCTGCTCACCGAACGGCCGGCGCTGTCGGGCCTGGTCGTCCACAACGAGTCGGCCGTCAACCACGTGCTCGGCGCGCTGCGCCAGCTCGGGCGGCGGGTGCCGGAGGACGTCGCCGTGGTCGCCATCTGCCCGGACGACGTGGCCGAACGCGCCAGCCCCCCGCTCACCTCGGTCCTGATCCCGGCGGAGGAGGTCGGCAGGGAGGCGGTGCGCCTGGTGATGGAGAAACTCGAAGGCCGCGAGGTCCCGGACGCCACCCTGCTCCCACCCCACCTCGCCATCCGCTCCAGCACCTGACCAGGCCGGGCGCTCTTCGAGGTCGGGGGCCGGCCGGGACGGCGGCCCCGTGACGGCCCCGGCCGGCTATGCCGCCACCCCTTCGTCCAGTTCCAGCCGGGAGCCGGTGAAGGAGGCCCGCAGGCGCCGATCGTGCGTAACGACGACCAGCGCGCCCTCGTAAGAGACGAGCGCCTCCTGCAGTTGCTCCACGAGCATCGGCGACAGGTGGTTGGTCGGCTCGTCCAGCAGCAGCAGGTCCACGGGCTCGCTCACCAGCCGTGCCAGCTCGATCCGGCGCCGCTGCCCGTAGGACAGCTCTCCGACGCGCAGCCCCAGGTCCGACGGCCGGAACAACCCCAGGGCGAGCAGCGCGTCCGCGTGCTCGTCCAGGCTCCCGAGCCGTCCATGCGCGTAGGCCCGCAGCACGGTCCACTCCGCCGCCCCGGCCGGCCCGTCCTGCCGAAGACCGTTGGCCCGGCCGGCCGGCCGCGCGTTGCCGGTGTCCGGCTCGTCCTGCCGGAAGAACCCGACCCGGCCGGCCCGCCGTACCTCACCCGCGTCCGGCCGCAGCTCTCCGGCGAGTACGCGCATCAGCGTGGTCTTGCCCGCCCCGTTCGGGCCGGTGACGAGCAGCCGCTCACCGGCGTGGACGGCCAGGGACTCCAGGCGGAGCCGCCCCGCCACTTCCACGCCGTCGAGCGTGACCACTTCGGTCCCGGCAGCGGCTCCCGAGGTGGCGAGGGCGGCGGTGAAGCGCAGCGGCTCGGGCGGCGGCAGCGCCGGGCGCTCGGTGAGCCACCGTAGCCGCTGCTGGGACTGCCGGATGCGCCCGGCGGCCCCGTGTGTACGCGAGCGTGCCCGCCAGGTCCCGGTCCCCATGCCCGCCTTGGGCGTCCTGCGCGGGATCGCCGCGAGTCGCCCCGCGTTGGCCGCCACCAGCGTGGCATGCCGGTCCAGCTCCGTCTTCCACTCCTCGTGGGCCCGCGCCTGTGCGGCGCGTTCGGCGGCCTTGGCCGCCAGGTATCCGGTGTAGCCGTCGCCGTAGCGGCGCACCTGCCCGTCGGCGACCTCCAGAATGGCGGTGGTCACCCGCTCCAGGAACACCCGGTCGTGCGTGATCGCCACGATCGTGCCCCGGTGGGCGCGCAGGCGCTGTTCGAGCCAGGCCACCGCCCGGTCGTCCAGGTCGTTGGTCGGCTCGTCGAGCAGCAGCAGCTCAGGAGCGGATGCCAGCGTGGCGGCCAGGGCGAGCCTGGAGCGTTCGCCACCGGAGAGCGTGCCCAGCGGGCGGCTCCGGTCCAGCCCGGGCAGCCCCAGCCCGTGCAGCGCGACGTCCACACGGGCGTCGGCCTCGTAGCCGCCCCGCGCCTCGAACTCCGCCACCAGGCGCGCGTAGACGTCCAGCGCCGGCAGTCCCGAGCGGGCCTCTGCCCCCGCGTGGACACCCCGGTCCGCGCGCGCCTCCGTGCCGGTCTCCGCGAGTGACCGCTCGGCTGCCCGCATCCGGGCTTCGAGCTCTCGCAGGTCGGCCAGCGCCAGGTCGACGGCATCGGCCACCGTCGCGTGCGGCGGCAGCGCGAGCGACTGCGGCAGGTGGCCGACGCCGCCGGGCGCGACGACCACGAGCTCGCCGTTGTCCGGCCGTTCGGCGTCCGCCATCAGCCTGATCAGCGTGGACTTTCCCGAACCGTTGTCGCCGATCACCCCGATCCGCTCGCCGGACTTGATGGTGAGTGACACCCGGTCCAGGACGACGCGGGTGCCGTAACGCTTGGTGATCTCGGTCAGTGCCAGTTGGGCGGCGGTACGTATGGGGCCCATCTCCTCTTCTCGGCGTGGTTGACTCCTCGGGTCCACGGCTCGGCTCGTTCCGGACGCGTGGACTGACGCCCGCCTCAGCCCGGGGCCTGCCGGCTGAGGTGCTCCCAGGCCCGGTACTCCTCCGTGCGGGCCTGGTCCATCCGCTGGACCATGTCGTAGGAGGCGCCGCCGACGATCAGCCGCAGCGGCGGCTCCGCCAGGCCGGCCAGCTCCATGACCACCGGCGCCGCGGTGCTCGGGTCGGGACCGGCGTCCTCGCCCCACATCTCGGCCAGCCTGGCGCGCAGCGGCTCGTACTCCGGGAGCGGCTCTGTCGTCGTGGTGCCCCGCGTGAACAGGTCCGTGCCGTACCCGCCCGGCTGCACGATCGTCACTTTGATCCCGAACGGCGCCACCTCCATGGCCAGCGCCTGGCTCACCGAGTCGAGCGCGCTCTTGCTCGCCGCGTAGAAACCGACGGACGCGAACCCGCCGCCGGTCCCCATCGAGGTGACCTGCAGGATGTGGCCGGATCCTTGCGCCCGCAGGTACGGCACGACGGCCTGGGCCACCCAGACCGCGCCGAAGAAGTTGACCTCGAACTGGGCGCGGATCTGCTCCTCGGTGGCCTCCTCCACCATGCCGAACAGCATCGTGCCGGCGTTGTTGACCACGATGTCCAGCCGTCCGAACGCCTGCGCCGCCCGGCTCACCACGTCGCGCACGGCCGCGCGGTCGGAGACGTCCAGCGTCAGCCGTACGAGGCTGTCGGGGTGCGCGGCGGCGAGGTCGCCGAGCGGGCCGAGGTCGCGCGCGGCGGCCACGACGCGGTCCCCGGCGGCGAGCGCCGCCTCGGCGAAGGCCCGGCCCAGGCCTCTGGAAGCGCCGGTGATGAACCATACGCGGGGGGTTGTCACGTGGTCTCCTCGCATTCATGAGACGAGACGGTTCGCCTCGCGAAAGCAGAGTCTGCAGGCGCGACGCTCCGATGTCAAGACGGAACGTATCGTCTCGTGCGATGGTATGCTTGGGGCGTGGCCAACCCCAGAACACCCAACCCCGCCCGCCGCAACGAGCGATCCCGGCGGGCCGTCCTCGACGCCGCGCGCGATCTGGTCTCCGAGCTCGGTTACGCCAAGGTGACGATCGAGGCCATCGCCGCCCGGGCGGGAGTCGGCAAGCAGACCATCTACCGCTGGTGGCCGTCCAAGGGGGCGGTGATCTTCGACTCGTTCCTGGCGCTCAGCGAGGGCGGGGAGGGCGTGCGGCTGCCCGACACGGGCGACCTCGAGGCCGACCTCAAGATGGTCATGCGGGCGACCGTCGCCGAGTTCGCGGACCCGGCGTTCGAAGCACCCGTCAGGGCGCTCAACATGGAGATCATCGGCGATCCCACCCTGGCCGCCATGTATGGCGAGAAGTTGGCCGGCCCCGTCGACGAGGCCAAGAAGGAACGGCTCCGCAGCGGCCGGCGAGCGGGCCAGCTGGCCGCGGACGCCGACCTCGACCTGGTGCTGGAAGTGCTGTACGCCCCTCTCTACCAGCGCTGGCTGCTCCGCTCCGGGCCGCTCACCCCGGAGTACGCCGACGCGCTCGTGGAGACCACCCTTCGCGCCTTCCGCCCCGAGTAGCCTGAGCGGCCATGCAGCCACCGACCCACCTGCACGACCTTCTGGTCGCGACTCCGGTCCTTCCGCGGGGCGCGGGCACCTGACTTTGGTCAGGGCCAAGGGGTGCCGAAGGGAGGGTCACACCGGGCCGGCCGGCCTTCTACAGTCCCTGGGGAGCGGGATGACCAGGGGAGGGGCGGATGGCGGGCGGGCGGCGGCGGGCTGCAAGCATGCCTGATGTGCGTGATGTGCTCCCCCAGCCGCGGCAACCCGAGCCGGGGCTCCCTCGGACGGAACCTCCTCGGCCGTGGCGGCCCGCCCTGGCGGTGCGGCTCGTCAGGCGCCTGGTGTCCCGGCAGGTCAGCCGCGTGACGGGCCGGCTCGGAAGGCATCGGGGCGTTGTCCTGTGGCTGCTGCTCGCCGTCCCCGCCCTCGCGGGTGCCCTCGTCCTGGAGGGACGCGAGGCGCTCGTCTCGGCCGCCGGCCTGCCGCTGCTCGGCGTCGCCGTGACCGTTCGCCGGCGGTGGCCGCTCGTGGCGCTGGCCGTGCCCGTCGCGCTCGGGCTGGCGCTCGACGTGGAGCTGCTCGCCGCGCCGTACTGGCCGGCGCTCGCGGTCCTCGCCTTCCTGGCCGGCGGCCGGGTGGCGGCCCGGCCGGCGCTGTGGTTCTTCGCCGCCGTCGGGGCCGCGGGGCTGCCGCTGTGCGCGTTCCTGTCGCCGGACCGGCTGTGGGGCTGGTCATCGCTGCTGATCATCCTGCTGCTTGTCGTGGTGGTGCCGTGGCAGCTCGGCCGGTACCGCCGGCAGTACGCCGCCCTCGCCCGCGCCGGATGGCGGCTGGCCGACCGCATGGAGCGCGAGCAGCGGGCCGTCGCCGCGCAGGCCCGCATGCGCGAGCGGGCCCGCATCGCGGGCGACATGCACGACTCGCTCGGGCACGACCTGACCCTCATGGCCATGCGGGCCGCCGCGCTCCAGCTCGACCCCGCGCTGGACCCCCGGCACCAGGCCGTGGCGGCGGAGCTGCGTGCGGCCGCCGCCGAGGCGACCGAGCGCCTGCGCGACATCGTCGGAGTCCTGCGCACCGACGACGACCGGCCGGGCGACGATCAGCTTCACGCCGGCGAGCACGACGGCGAGCACGCCGGCGAACGGGGCGACGAGCGGGGCGACGAGCACGACGGCGAGCGGGGCGACGAGCAGGGGGACGACGGGAGCGGAGGTGGGCGGTCCGCCGCCGGGAGCCCGCTCGCGCTGGTCCGACGGGCCCGCGCCGCCGGCCTCGCCGTCGACCTGGAACGCCTGGACGACCTCGCCGGCCTGCCCCCCATGACCGCCCTGGCCGCGCACCGCGTCGTCCAGGAGGGCCTGACGAACGCCGCCAAGCACGCCCCCGGCGCGCCCGTGCGCGTCCGGGTGTCCCGCGAGGGCGGCACGCTGCTGGTGGCCGTCGCCAACGGGCCCGCCGACGCCTCCGGTCCCGTGGCGCGCGCCGTGTCGGGCGGTGCCGGGCTGGTGGGCCTGGACGAGCGGGTACGGCTGGCGGGCGGCGCGCTGCGCGCGGGTCTCGTATCGGGAGGAGGGTTCGAGGTCGTGGCCGAGCTGCCCACCGAGGCGAACGCGGCGGCGCGCCCGGCCACCGAGCCCGTCCGCGGCACGTCCGCGACCGAGCTGGCCCGGGCGGAGCGGGAGGTGCGCCGCGGCCTGGCCCAGACCGTGATGGTGCCGCTGGCGGTGCTGGCCGGCATCCTGCTGCTGATGATCCCCGTCTGGCTGCTCAGCTCGTCGTTGTCCGTCCTGCCGCGCGGCACGTACGACGGGCTGACGGTGGGCGCCACGCGCGGTGAGGTGGAGGCACATCTGCCCGCGGTGACCATGGACGGCCCACCCGACGGCGCCCCGCCGCCCCCGGCCGGTGAGAGCTGCGTGTACTACACCGTGCGGGCCTTCGACGACGACGCCTACCGGCTGTGCTTCGCGGGCGACCGGCTCCGTTCCAAGGCCGTGGTCGGCCGGCGGGAGTGAGGGCGGGAGCGAGGGTGGAGACGCGACGGGCGCGCCCCCCGGAGGGGACGCGCCCGATCATGCGGTGAGACGTGAAGGCTTACCAGTCGCCGCCGCCGCCGAAGTCGCCACCTCCAAAGTCGCCGCCGCCGAAGTCACCGAAGCCGCCGCCGCCGCCGAAGTCTCCGCCGCCGCCGCCGAAGTCGCCACCACCGCCGCCGAAGTCGCCCCCGCCGTCGGAGTAGCCGGCGCCGTAGCCGCCGAAGCCGCCGTGGAACATGCTGCCCATCATGGTGCCGATGAACATGCCGGTCATGATGTCGCCGAAGCCGCCGTAGTAGCCGTAGGCGTACGGCTGGTAGGCGGGGCCGGCGTCGTAGTAGGGCCGGCGCTCGCCGTTGACCATGACCTCGCGCATCTGCGGGTCGAAGCCGCGCTCGACGGCCTCGGCGTCGGCCGCGCAGGCGGGCACGTCGCGCACCGCGCCGCCGGCCGGGGCCCAGCGGACGTCGCGCACCGACGGGCCGTGCTGCGGGTTGAAGAAGCAGGGCGCGCGCCGCTCGGGCACGGGCTGGTTGTTGACCCTGGCCTTCACCACGGCCAGCGCGTAGCGGCCGTCCTCCAGCGTCTGGGTGACCTCGCGCACCTGGTCGGCCCGCTGGACCGCGGCGAGCTGCGTCTTGGCCTTCTCGTAGGCGTCGAGCGCCTGCTGCCACTCCTGGATGTTGGCGCCGCCCTGACCGGCCAGGGTGACGTCCGTGTCGAGCCCGGTGATCTCCTCGCCGAACTTGGTGACGTCCTCCTCGACGGTCTGCTTGACCGCGGCCAGGTCCTTGGCGTCCTGGATGGCCTGCTTCTTCTTCTTGTTCTTGGAGTAGAGGAAGTAGCCGCCGCCGCCGACCAGCGCGATCGCGCCGAGGCCGACGAGCACGCCGGAGCCGCCGCCGTCGCCGCCCACCGGGCCGGAGTCGAGTGCGGACCTCTTGCCCGCGGCCATCAGGTTGACCCGGGAGACGAAGTCGTCGATGCCGGCGGCCATGTCGTCCTTGTGGTTGCGCACGGCCAGCTTGGACAGCCGGTCGGTGGCGCCGGACCCGCCGAAGTTGGACATGGCGAACATCGAGGTGCCGTCGAGCACGACCACGGTCACCTGGCCGCCGCCCTTGGCCTGAACGGTGGCCTGGCCGAGCCCGCTGACGTACCCCTTGGGGTCGGTCACGGAGCCGTCGGGCAGCGCGGCGACATAGACGTCGCTCTTGGAGTCCTTCAGCGTCTCGCGGATGGCGGACTGCTGGTCCGACGTCAGCGGCGAGCCGGACTCCACGTAGAGGGGGTCCTTCTTGTCCTTCCAGTAGGACACGACGGACTGCGCGTCAGGCGGCGCCGCCGCCGCGGTTGCCGCGGGGGAGAGTGCGAGAACGACGAGCAGACCGGCGAACAGAGCCGCGATCGCGGCCCCGGTTCGGCGCAGCGAATGGGTCATGGGCAGCAAGCCTCCTTCGCCCTTGAGGACGAACGGGCGATCGGCGAAGTTCCTCACTGGGGCACGTTACTTGTTTCGTACGGACGGGCGCGCCGCGTGACGGCGCCTTCCCAGGACCCTCTACCCGGAGGTCCGCAGGTCAGGCGTCCTTGATCTCGCAGATTGTCGCGCCGGAGGTGACCGCCTGGCCGACTGCGGCGCCGAGGCCGGTGATCGTGCCGGACTTGTGGGCGGCCAGCGGCTGCTCCATCTTCATGGCCTCCAGCACCACGACGGTGTCGCCCTCGGCCACCGTGTCACCGTCGCTCGCGACGACCTTGACGATCGTGCCCTGCATGGGGCTGACCAGGGCGTCGCCGCCCGCCGCCGTCTTCTGCGCGCCGCCGCCGCGCTTGGGACGCCGCCCGGCGGCCGGGGAGGAGGCGGTGGTGGTCGCGCCGAGGCCGGCGGGGAGCACGACCTCCAGGCGCTTGCCGCCGACCTCGACCGTCACGCTCTCGCGGGCGGCGGGCTCGGCGGCGGCCTGCTCGCCGTCGTACGGCGCGATCGTGTTGTCGAACTCGGTCTCGATCCACCGCGTGTGGACGGAGAACGGCTCGGCGGTGAAGGCCGGGTCGGACACGATCGCCCGGTGGAACGGCAGGACGGTCGGCATGCCGCCGATCTCGAACTCGGCCAGGGCACGGCGGCTGCGCTCCAGCGCCTCCCGCCGGGTGCGTCCCGTGATGATCAGCTTGGCGATGAGCGAGTCGAACGTGCCGGGCACGGTCATCCCGGCCTCGTAGCCGGAGTCGAGCCGGACGCCCGGCCCGGACGGGGCGCGCAGCACGGTCAGCGTGCCGGGGGCGGGCAGGAAGCCGCGGCCGGCGTCCTCGGCGTTGATGCGGAACTCGATCGAGTGGCCGCGCAGCACCGGGTCGTCGTAGCCGAGCGGCTCGCCGTCGGCGATGCGGAACATCTCGCGCACCAGGTCGATGCCCGACACCTCCTCGGTGACCGGGTGCTCCACCTGGAGGCGGGTGTTGACCTCCAGGAAGGAGATCGTGCCGTCCTGGCCGACGAGGAACTCGCAGGTGCCCGCGCCGACGTAGCCGGCCTCCCGCAGGATGGCCTTGGAGCTGGAGCGGAGGATCTCCATCTGCTCGTCGCTGAGGAACGGCGCGGGCGCCTCCTCGACGAGCTTCTGGTGCCGGCGCTGGAGGGAGCAGTCGCGGGTGCTGACGACGACCACGCCGCCGTGCCGGTCGGCCAGGCACTGGGTCTCGACGTGGCGGGGCCGGTCGAGGTAGCGCTCGACGAAGCACTCGCCGCGGCCGAAGGCGGCCACGGCCTCGCGCACGGCCGACTCGTACAGCTCGGCGACCTCCTCGATGCGGCGGGCCACCTTGATGCCGCGCCCGCCGCCGCCGTACGCGGCCTTGATGGCGATCGGCAGGCCGTGCTCCTCGGCGAACGCGACGACCTCGCCGGCGCCGGAGACGGGGTCCTTGGTGCCGGCGACCAGCGGGGCGCCGACCTTCTGCGCGATGTGCCTGGCCCGCACCTTGTCGCCGAGCGCGGCGATGGCGGCGGGCGGCGGGCCGATCCAGGTCAGGCCCGCGTCGATCACGGCCTGCGCGAAGTCGGCGTTCTCGGACAGGAAGCCGTATCCGGGGTGGACGGCGTCGGCGCCGGAGCGGCGCGCGACGTCCAGCAGCTTGCCGATGTCGAGGTAGGTCTCGGCGGGGGACCGGCCGCCCAGCGCGTACGCCTCGTCGGCCGTTCTGGCGTGCAGGGAGTCGAGGTCCTGGTCGGCGTAGACGGCCACGCCGGCGATGCCGGCGTCCTTGCAGGCGCGGGCCACGCGCACGGCGATCTCGCCGCGGTTGGCGATGAGAACCTTCTGCACCGACGTTCGTCCTTCCTCGACGGGCACTCAACGGAGTCTAGGTGCCGGCCACCGGCTCCCCCCCAGGTGCCCCGAGCCGCACGGGGAAACCGAATGATCCTCTGGACGACCATAGCCGCTCGGCATAACAGGGGCGATGGGCCCCCGCGGCGCGCCTATGGTGAGTGCGCTATCACGACGATCCAGGAGGTATGCATGGGCCAGAACCTGCTCGGTGGCGACCCCGCGGAAATGCAGTCGATGGCGACGCAGTTCACCCAGCAGTCGGAGGCGGTGCGCACCACGATGACCGCTCTCGACCGCGAGGCGGCGAAGGTCGGCACGGCCTGGACCGGCCAGGGTGCCATCCATTTCCAGGGAGCCTGGCAGAACTACCGGACCGCCTTCCAGCGGATGACCGAGGAGCTGCAGGAGGCCGCCCGGGTCATCAACACCTACCGCGGCAACATCGAGTCCGCGACCCGCTGAACGAAGAGCTTCGCGAAGGCCCCGGCGCGAGCCGGGGCCTTTTCGTTGTGTACGGAAGCATGCGTGAATGGGGCGCCGCCGTGAATCTGCGGTAACGAACCCGATGCCGCTGGATCACGAATTCATCAACGCCGGGCACTGGATCTCGCGGGAGGGTGACGGACCCGGGCACCGCCGGGCCCGTCACCTGGATGTCCGTGAAAGGTCGCCCGCGCGTGGCCTCGCGAAGGGCTTCTCGCCGACGGGAGCGTCGGCGGGCGATTGCCGGACGCCGGACCGAAACTACTGATACAAAAGTGACAGAATTCGGCTAAATATGCCTCACGTCATGCTTTGACCTGAAGGGAAGTAAGATGCACCCTCTGCGGCCGGGGGACCCTGAGCGGTTGGGCGAGTACGCCGTCATCGGGCGGCTCGACGGGAGCCCGCGAGGTACCACCTTCCTCGGCCAGGAGGCCGACGACGCGTCCCTGCGGGTGATCAAGCTGCTGCCCCCCGTGCCGGGGGCGGGACCGGAACAGGCGCAGCGGTTCACCGCCGTCCGGCGTATTTCCTCCGCGTCCGTGGCCAAGGTGCTGGACGCCGGCCTGCACGAGGACCGACCGTACGTCGTCCGGGAGCACATCGAGGGCCGCAGCCTCGCCGAGGCCGTCGCGGCCGACGGCCCGATCACCGGCGACGCCCTGGAGCGCATCGCGGTGGGCGTGCTCACCGCCCTGACCGCCGTCCACCTGGCCGGCATCACGCACCGCGGCCTCACCCCGCACAACGTGATCCTCGGCACGGACGGCCCGGCGGTGACCGACGTCGACCTCGGCGAGGCCGCCGGTGACATCGATTACCGCGCGCCCGAGCAGATCAGGGGCCTGGGGTACGGCCCGTACGCCGACGTGTTCGCCTGGGCGGCCGTCGTCGCCTTCGCGGCCACCGGCCGGCCTCCCTTCGGCCACGAGGAGGAGGCGGTGCTCAACGGCGCGCCGGACCTCGACGGCCTGCCGGAGCCGCTGCGCCGGGTGGTGCTGACGGCGCTGTCCAAGGAAGTGGCGCAGCGCCCGACCACCTACACCGCGCTGCTGCAGCTCCTCGGCGACAAGGGGAGCGAGGACGGCGCCGCCGTGCAGGCGGGCGGCATCGCCCCGGTCGCGCCGGTGCCGCCGCAGGAGCGGACCGAGCTCCTGCCGCCCGCGCAGCTGCCGCTCGAAGGGGTGCCCGTCCAGCAGCCCGGCGCGTGGGGTCCGCCCTCCGCGCATCAGCCGCCGCTGGAGGGCGTGCCCGTCCAGCAGCCGGGCGCCTGGGGTCCGCCGCCCGAGCAGCAGGCCGGACCCTCGTGGGGGCCGCCGCAGGACCAGCAGCAGGTGTGGCGCGTCCCGCAGCAGGGGGAGAGGACGACCGTCCGGCGCAGGCCGTTCCCGGTCGGGCTCGCCGCGGCGGTCGCCGCCGTCGTGCTCGTGTCGGGTGTGGGCCTGTGGGGGGCCAGCCAGTACGCGGACGTGCGCCTTCAGACGGTCGCCGCGGGCTCCGCCACGCCGACCGGCGACAAGAACGTGCTGAGCGGCCTGGGCAAGGCGCTGGGGCCGCAGCAGGAGGTGGGACAGCCCGGGCAGCCGGGGCAGCCCGAGCCGCAGCAGTCGCAGCCGGAGGTGACGGTCCCCTGGGCCGACACGCCGAGTGCCGATCCGACGGGGATCGCGCCCATCGAGCTGACGACGGACTGGCCGTCGGACGGCGCGCCCACGCCGGAGCTGAGCTCGGTGCCGACGCCCGCGCCTGTCGTCACGCAGCCGGTCACGCCGCCGACGGGCCAGCCCACGGTCAGCCAGCCCACGGTCAGCCAGCCCACGGCGAGCGCGGAGCAGACCAGGTCGCGGTCCGCCAGGCCCACTCAGGAGCAGTCGCCGACCAAGGAGCCCGAGCGCAGCAAGGACCCCCAGCCGACGAAGGAGCCCACCAAGGAGCCCACCAAGGAGCCGACGAAGGAGCCGGAGCCGAGCAAGGAGCCCACCAAGGAGCCCGAGCCGAGCAAGGAGCCGACGAAGGAACCGACGAAGGAGCCCACCAAGGAGCCGACGAGGGAGCCCGAGCCGACGCCGACGAGGACGACCCAGGCTCCGAAGCCGACGCCCACGAAGACGACCCAGGCTCCGAAGCCGACGCCGACGAGGACGACCCAGGCTCCGAAGCCGACGCCGACCAAGACCACCGAGGCTCCGAGGACGAACCCCCACAGCCCCACCTCGGTGTGCGGCTCCGGGTATTACGTCCAGCGGTCCAGCTCGTTCGCGGGCGGTACGACGTACCAGCTCTACAACAACAGCAGCGGGCAGAACTGTGTGGTCACGCTCAAGACCACGGACATCGGCAAGAAGACCCCCGTCAGCGCCACCTTGGAGGTGCAGGGCGGCGGCAGCAAGAGCGACAGCGGCAACTTCGACTACTACGCCGGCCCGGTGTATCTCCCGGCCAAGGGCAAGTGCGTGAAGTACTCCGGCAGCGCCGGCGGCGGCAGCACCAGCGCCGGCTGGGCCAACTGCGGCTGAGTCGCCCGTCCGGGCACGCCGGGCGGCGCGGCGGGGGATCGCCCCCGGCCGCGCCGCCCGCGGCGCATGTCGTCGAGTCGTTCGTCCCATTCCCTGGAGTAGGAGTCCTGCAGCTCCTCCAGATCCCGCTTGAACGTGCTCAGCAGCGACTCGTCGGGGGTGGCCACGCCCGCCAGCCGCTCCTGGGTCTGCCGCTCGTGGTCCTCCTGCGCGGCCCGTACGGCCGCCACGACCTCGCGGCCCAGCTCCTCCGGGTCCAGCCGCATGGCCCGGGCGCTGATCCTCACCTCGACCGGCCGGCTGTCGGCGTCCACCCGGGCGGACACCGTCCCCGCCCGGTTCTCCCCCTGTCCCGTCAGCCCGCGCAGATCGCGCATGGCCAGCTCGAGCTCGCGCATCGAGCGCTCGCTCTCCCGCACGAGCCGGTCGAGTTCCTGGAAGCGGGGGTCGCCGAACGGAGGCTGGTTGTGGTCCATGGCATCACGCCATCGACCTACGGTTAACGAGCGGGGACCGGCGGCTGACCGATCCGCCAACTGATCATTAAGTTTGCCGCGAGGCGGTGATCTCGGGCGGCGAAACAGGAAGAATTCGTACATGTGACAGTACAAGCACCCATGGCGCCCGGAACGCAGATCCACGTCACCTCAGAGGCGATCTCCTACATCCGTGGACGGGTCGACAAAGAGCTGAAGGGGCACGTGGAGTTCCTCCGGAGCCTGGCCGGAACGCTCGACGTCGACGGGGCCGGCTTCGGCCTCTGCGGTGAGTGGGTGTTGGGCGACACCTACCGCGGCGTGTGCCGCCAGGCCGACGAGGTGCTGCTGCAGGCCGAGCAGGCGGTCGAGAGCTGGGTGGAGGCGCTGACCGTGTGCGAGCGGAACTGGCAGGCGGCCGAGGACCACAGCATCGTGAAGTCCCGCTGACATGGGACCCTTCGCCGGCTCCGCCTACGGTCCTCTGCCCATTCTGGGCGAGTACAGCCCGTACCCGCGGCCCCCGGTCGAGCCGGTCGGGCCCAGGGTGCTGGAGGCGCTGAAGGCGCTCGGCAAGATCTCCCTCTGGCTGCTGCCCGGCGTCGCCATCGCGAGCACCGCCATCGCCAACGAACCCGGCATGGCGCAGGCGGCGGCCAACTGGAAGAGCGGGATGGCCGCCCGCATGGACGGCGGCGTGAAGCAGCTGCTGTCGCAGCTGGCCAGCGCGCAGAAGAACAGCTGGATAGCCGCCGACAGGGGGGAGTACGAGCGGGTCCTGTGGATGTTCGACACGGAGATGGAGGCGCTCCGCAGTGCCTTCACGCAGATCGGCGGCATGATCGACGAGGTGGCGGCGGGCTACCGGGGCTACTGGCTCAAACTGGCCGCCACGGCTGGAGGCTGCGTCACCGCCCTGCTGACCGCCAAACTCCTCCAGCGGATGCCGCACACGGCGGCCGCCGGCATGCTGTACGAGAAGATCATCGCCACGGCCACCAACGGGGCGGTGGCCGTGTTCACCCTTCTCCTGCGAGGGGGGATGCAGGCGGCGGGCGACATCCTCGGCACCATGATGAAGAAGGACCACCAGTTCGGCTACGTCTTTCCCGGCGCCGGCGCGGCTGTGAACTTCAAGCAGGCCACCATCGACACCAAGCTCTACCCGTCGTACCAGGAACCGACCAGGCCGGGCGAGCTGCCCCCTGGTTACCAGAACTTCGACTGGGTGGCGCCCGGGAAGTAGTCGCAGTCTTGGAGTGCGACCTTCGGTGGCATCGGGCAAATGGTGCAGCTACTCTGAAATGCCATGATCGTACGAGTGGGGTTGGCTGCCCTCTTCCTCCTGGGCAGCGCCGCCGCCCCCGCGGTGGCGGCGCCGCTCCCGCAGGCCAAAGCGGTCGTGCGACAGGACGCAGCCCCTGAGCGATGCACACCGGAGGCCGGAACCGGCAAGATCAGCCAGTCATGGGCCCTCCGGCGACTGGAC
Source organism: Nonomuraea sp. 3-1Str (assembly GCF_031570565.1). Classification (NCBI taxonomy): domain Bacteria; kingdom Bacillati; phylum Actinomycetota; class Actinomycetes; order Streptosporangiales; family Streptosporangiaceae; genus Nonomuraea; species Nonomuraea sp. 3-1Str. The sequence goes on along the minus strand of NZ_JALHBK010000003.1, from coordinate 175,763 downwards.
TTCACCAGGGTGTGGGGGCTGACGAGGGGCGAGGGCGTCACGGTCGCGGTCATCGACAGCGGCGTGGACATACGTCACCGGCAACTGGCCGTCAGCAAGCAGATCGACCTGACCGGCACGGGACACCGTGACTGCGTCGGGCACGGCACGGCCGTCGCCGGGATCATCGCGGCCCGGCCCAGGACCGGCGTCCCGTTCTACGGCATAGCACCCGGCGTCCGGCTCATCTCGATCAAGCAGGCCAACAGCACCACCGGCGACGTGGGGCTCCTGGCCAAGGGCATCGTCAAGGCCGTCGAGCTGGGCGTCGACGTGATCAACATCTCCATGCAGACGTCCGACCAGCCGGACCTGAAGGCGGCGGTGCAGTACGCGCTGTCCCAGGACATCGTCGTGGTGGCGGCCGCGGGCAACGTCAACCCGGGCGAGAAGTCACCGCGCATCTACCCCGCGGCGTACGAGGGAGTGCTGTCGGTCGGTTCGGTCACCGAGGACGGCAGGCGGTCGGACTTCTCCAACGCCCAGGGCAAGGTCTCGGTGCTGGCCCCGGGCCAGAACCTGGTCACCACGTGGACGGGCGGCCTCTACAGGACGGAGCAGGAGGGCACCAGCTTCGCCGCACCGTACGTGGCCGGGGTCGCGGCCCTGGTGCGCGCCCGGCACCCGCGGCTGACCCAGCAGCAGGTGCGCTGGCGCATCGAGCGGACGGCGGACGGCGCTCTCGGCAACGGCACCGGGGCCGGGGTGGTCAACCCATGGCTCGCGGTCACTCAGGTGCTGGTGTCGGAGCAGATCGCGCTGGCTCCGCCCGAGCCCGCGCCGCTGCCGGCGGACGTGGTGACCAAGGCGCCACCGGTCGACCAGCGGGCCATCACGATGGCGAGCTCCGTGGCCGTCGGCGCCCTCGTGCTGGCGGGTCTCACCGTGGCGGGGCGGGTGTTCGGCCCCAGGGGCAGGAGACGCGGATGGCGCGCGGGCTAGCGCCGGCCATGACACCATGATCACGATCTGAGGGAAGGAGCCGCTCGGTGGTGGTGCTCGATGTTCACTACAAAGCCCTGGAGGACTGCGGCAGAGCCGCCTACAGGCTGGCCAAGGACTTCGACCGGGCCTACGGCGAGTTGAAGCCGGCCGCGGAGACCGACGCCGCCAAGCTCTTCGGCAAGCTCGACGGCGCCGGGGCCCTCGTCGGCCAGATCAAGAAGGTCGACGAAGAGACCATCAAGAAGGAGTTCGGCGAGGCCGCCGAGCGGTTGCGGGCGGTGGAGAAGGCGCTGGACAAGGTCGAGCAGAACGTCAAGGAAGCGGACACGCCATGATCGCCAGTTCGGTCATCCGAGAGTTGTCCGGCGGCGCCAGGCTGGCCGACATCATCGACAAGGTGGACGGCGACCCCACGGCCATCCAGAACGTCGCCAACCGCTGGCGCAACGCCGGTGCCACGGCCCTCGACTACGTCGGCGGGGTCGGCAACGCGGTGACGAAGGTCGACAACGCCTGGCAGGGCCCTTCCTCCGAGGCGTTCGTGTCGTACATGGGCAAGTTCCGCCGGGCGGGGGAGGGAGTCGACGACGGGCTCGTCGCGTGCGCGTCCGCCCTGGAGAAGGTGGCCGACGACCTGCGTACGGCCCAGCGCGAGATCGACGCCATCGCGGGCCGCCTCCTGGACGACGCGGGCGCCTACCAGCGGCGGTTCTACAAGCAGAATCCCGACGGCACCCAGGCACAGCTCGACAAGGCCATCGCCAAGCTCGCCAATGACGCCGCCGACGAGGCCGAACCGAAGCTCAAGCCGGTCCACGACGAGATCTCCAGAGCGGCCACGACCATCGGGGCCAGGATCGGCGACGCGAAGATCTACAGCTTCTCCGACTTCAAGGCGCCGACGCCGGAGCAGTTCGCCGCGACCGCGAACGGCTGGCTGCGCACGCCCGGCTACCAGGCGTCGGGCGGCGGCTCCGGCGGCAGCGGCGGCTCCGGCGGAGGCCAGGGCGGCGCCGGCTCGGCGGGCGTGAAGGGCGAGCCGGGCTACGAGTACGGCGGCACCTCCTCGGGAGGCGGCACCCCCGCGCCCAAGGCGCAGGTCGTCGACTGGATCAAGGAGGCGCTGAAGATCATCACGTCGCCCGAGATGGCTGGTGTCCTCGCCCAGCGCGGCATCGACGTCAGCGATCTCGACCCGAACGATCCCACGGACATCCAGCGGATCTGGACCGTCATCCATCACGAGTCGGGGGGCAACCCCAACGCCATCAACAACTGGGACATCAACGCCAAGAACGGCGTGCCGTCACAGGGGCTGATGCAGACGATCCCGCCCACGTTCAACGCCCACAAGCTGCCCGGCCACAACGAGATCCTCAACCCTGTGGACAACATCATCGCCGGGGTGCTCTACACCTACAGCCGCTACGGCAACCTGGCGAACCACCCCGGCATCGAGTCCGTGGAGCACGGCGGTCCCTACCGTCCCTACTGAGCCTCCTCGGTCGTGTGGAAGGCGCTCTGGGTGAGCCGGGTGCCCGTCCGCCTCTCCACGAAGTACCCGCGGCCCGCGGGCAGCGGGTGTGGCCTGATGTTGCCGAACACCTGGCCCTCGTCCTTGTTGCCCGACATGACCAGGGCCGGGCTCGCCATGTCCTTCAGCTTCGTGATGACCGGGTCGAACATGGCCCGGCCCAGCCCGCCCATCTGCCGGGCCAGCACCAGGTGCAGCCCGATGTCGCGGGCCTGCGGAAGCAGCTCGGCCAGCGGCTGCAGCGGGTTGGAGGAGGTGGCCACGAGGTCGTAGTCGTCGACCACGATGTACAGGTCCGACCCCTGCCACCAGTTGCGCGACCTGAGCTGTTCCGGGGTCAGGTCGGCCGGGGGCAGTCGCTTGAGCAGAGCCGCCTTGGCGTCGTTGATCAGCCCCGCGGCGGCCGTGCTCGACGCGGCGTAGCCGATGCGGTGGTCGGTGACGGCCGAGTCCAGCAATGACCTGCGGTAGTCGATCACGATCATCATGGCCTCGTGCGGTGTCTGCCGGGCCACCAGGCCCTCGCAGATGAGGCGCAGCAGGTTGGACTTGCCGCTCTCCGTGTCGCCCACCACCACGAAGTGCGGGTCCACGTCGAAGTCGAGCAGCACCGGCGACAGGGTGTTCTCGTCGATCCCGATGGGAATCCGCTTGCCCGTCTGGTCGGGTCCGGGCAGCTGCGCGGCCGGCAGGATGGCCGGCAGCAGCCGCACGGGCGGAGCCACCGGCCCCGTCCAGGCCTCCCTGACCGCGTCGGCCAGCGCGCGCAGGCCGTCGGCCAGGTCGTCGGCGCTCTGCACGCCGTCGATGCGCGGCAGCGCCGTCAGGAAGTGCATCCCCTCCTTGGTCAGTCCCCGGCCGGGAGCGCCCTCGGGCACGGCGAGCGCGGCCTTCCTGTTGACCTCGGACTCGTAGGCGTCGCCGAGCTTCAGCTCGACCCTGGTGCCGAACAGGTCGCGGATGCTCGCCCGGAACTCCGACCACTTGTTCGTGGCGGCCATCACGTGGATGCCGTAGCCGAGGCCACGGGCCGCCAGATCGGTGATCACCGGCTCCAGCGCCTCGAACTCCTGCCGGATCGTCAGCCAGCCGTCCACGACCAGGAAGACGTCACCCCAGCCGTCGCCATCGATCTGCCCGCTCGCCAGCAGCCGGCGGTAGGAGGCGATCGAGTCGACGCCCAGCTCGGTGAAGGCCCGCTCGCGGTCCTGGAGGATGCCGGCGATCTCGGCCACGGTGCGCCGCACCCGGTCGCCGTCGAGGCGGCTGGCCACGCCTCCCACGTGCGGCAGGCCCTCCAGCGCCGCCAGCGACCCGCCGCCGAAGTCCAGGCAGTAGAACTGCACCTGGCGGGGTGTGTGGAGGAGCGCCATGCTGGTGATCAGAGTGCGCAGCACGGTGCTCTTGCCGCTCTGTGTGCCGCCCGCGACGCCGACGTGCCCGGCCGCTCCGGACAGGTCCACCCAGTAGGGGTCGCGGCGCTGCTCGAACGGCTTGTCGATGATGCCGACGACCGCGCACATCCGGCCGCGGCCCTCCCAGCCGGTGGTGGACAGGCCGTGCTCGGGCGTGACCGACAGCGGGGGCAGCAGGTGACCGACCAGGGGCGGCTCGCCCAGCGGCGGCAGCCAGATGGGGTGCGCGGGCGGTCCCTGGCCCTGCAGCCGGCCGACCACGACGTCGAGGAGGCTCGTCTGAGAGGAGGCCTCCTCGGCCGGGGTCTTCTCCTCGGGGGTCTCCTCCACGGCGGGCAGGGGGACGTACGCCGGGCCGTACTCCACGATGTTGTCGCTCGGACCCCCGCCGCCGCTGCCGGCTGTGAGGTGCTGGGCGGGCGCGTACGGCCCGGACACGTAGGCTGCCTTGAACCTGGTCATACCCGTGGTGTCGAACTTCAGGAACGCGTTGCCCGGCGCGGAGGGCAGCTCGTAGGCGTCCGCCACACCCAGCACCACGCGGCTCTCCATGGCCGAGAAGGTGCGCAGGCCGATCCGGTAGGACAGGTGCGTGTCCAGGCCGCGCAGCCGGCCCTCCTCCAGACGCTGCGAGGCCAGCAGCAGGTGCACCCCGAGCGATCGGCCCAGCCGGCCGATCATCACGAACAGCTCGATGAACTCGGGTTTCGCGGTCAGCAGCTCGCTGAACTCGTCGAGGACGACGAACAGCGTCGGCATCGGGGCCAGATCGACGCCCTGCTCCCGGGCCCGCTCGTAGTCGCGCAGCGAGGCGTAGTTGCCCGCCGCGCGCAGCAGCTCCTGCCTCCTGACCATCTCGCCGTGCAGGGCGTCGTGCATGCGGTCGACCAGGGGAAGCTCGTCGGCCAGGTTGGTGATGACCGCCGAGACGTGCGGGAGCGCATCCAGGCCGAGGAACGTCGCGCCGCCCTTGAAGTCGACGAGGACGAAGTTGAGAATCTCCGAGGAGTGGGTGACGGCCAGCCCGAGGACCAGGGTGCGCAGCAGCTCGCTCTTGCCCGAGCCGGTCGCGCCGATGACCAGGCCGTGCGGTCCCATGCCGCCCTGCGCCGACTCCTTGATGTCCAGCTCGACCACGCGGCCGTCGGCGCCGAGCCCGATGGGCACGCGCAGCCGGTTGCGCCCCGCCCTGGACCGCCAGGTCACGGCCGGGTCGAGCCTGGTCGGGTCGCCGACGCCGAGCAGGTCCGTCAGAGTGGTGTTGACGGCGAGCACGTCTTGGGTCTCGCCGCCCGCCGTGGACAGCCGCAGCGGCGCGAGCTGCCTGGCCAGGCCCTCGGCCCGCGCGTAGTCGAGCACGTCGGGGTCGCCCAGCCGCGTCCGCTGCTCCTTGCCCGCGTGGTCGATCTTGACCATGTGGAAGCCGTCGTGCTGGATGTCGAGCCGCAGCATGATCCGTTCCTCGACGTGCCCCGCGGCATCGGACAGGTCGATCACGGTGAGTCCCTGGATGGCGTCCCCGCCGATCTGCGACTCGTGCGGCACGTGCCCGCCGTCGATGATCACGACGTGGTACGGCAGCGCGTCCGCGGGCGCGCCCGGCTTGAACCGGGCCCGTTCCTTGAGTTCGCCGCCGACCAGCCTGTCGAGGGCCGAGAGGTCGTCCGACAGCAGGCGCACCGGGCCTGCCGCGTCGACCTCCTCCGGATGCAGGGCGTGCGGCAGCCACTTGACCCAGTCCCAGTGGGGCATCGAGTCCTCGCCGGCGCACACCATGATCCGCATGTCGTCCGGCGAGTGGAACACCGCGAGCTGGCAGACCATCGCCCTGACGAGCGACCGCATGGCCGCGAGATCACCGCTCAGCTTGATGCGGGCGAACGAGCCGAGGGCCACCGCGACGGGCAGCCGTGACACCGTCGAGTGGGCCCTGACGAATCTGCGCAACGCTCCTGCCGTCAGCGCGTCCAGGTCCTCGACCGGTTTGGAGTCCGGCGGCACCAGCTGGACGGCCAGCTTCTGCACGCCGGTGCCCAGCCGAGCGGTGCTGAAGTCCTCGTCGCGCGGCCTGCGCTCCCACAGGCGCGGGCCCATCGCCACCCACCACAGCGAGTCGGGGGCGGGCCCACTCCACTCCAGGGCCTCGCGCTGCTGCTTCGCGGCGCTGCGGGCCTTCCTGCGGATCTGCCCCAGATAGCGGAAGAAGTCGCGCCGCTGGTTGTTGAGCCGGTTCTTGCGGTCGCTCGACTGGCGGCCCATCTGACCGAGCGTCATGCCCACCATCGAGAAGGCGAACAGGCCGCTCGCCACGTACATGAGGGGGTTGCCGTTGCCGCCCGCGGTGAACATCAGCCCCATGGCGGCGCCGCCCGCGACCATCGGCAGGTAGGTGAGGACCCCCATGAAGCCCTGGCTCTGCACCTCGGGGATCTCCGGTGGAGACTCCAGCAGCACCTCGCCGCGCGGCGGCTTGGGCGGTGGGCGGCGTTCGGGACGGCGCACGATGACGATTCCCACCGGACGGGCCTCCTGGTGTTCCGCGATGACTTTCTCGCCTGGCACTCGAGAATGAGGTGCGCCCGATATGTTTCCATAAGTGACCACACGGGGTTGTGGGAAAGGGGAGCAGTGAGGCAACAGCCGGGACCGGGCGCGCAGGGGGCGGTGCAGGGCCCCTTCATGCCCAGGCCGACGCACGCGGGGCCGATGCCCCCTGGTCCGGTGCCGCCCGGAGCCGTTCCCCCTGGAGCCGTCCCACCCGGAGGCGTTCCCCCCGGAGCCGTTCCTCCCGGAGGCGTTCCCCCTGGAGCGCTGCCGCCGGGAGGGCTCCCGCCGGGGCAGGGACCGCACGGTCCCGTCCCCCTGCCCCCGCAGGGACCCATGGGCCTGGGCCATCCCCCGTCCGGACCGGCGCGGCAGGGAGCGTTGCCGCAGGTCTCGGCGCCGCTGCCGCCGCTGTGCCATGTCACCGTCGTCGCGCCGCGCAAGCGGGCCGACCTCGCGCTGCCCGCGGACATCCCGCTGCCCAACGTCCTGCCCGGCCTGCTGCGCGCGGTCGGTGAGGTGGACGGCGACGCGGCTTCGGGGCCCGGCTGGGTGCTGCAGCGGCTCGGAGGGCAGCCCTTCGACCTCGGCCAGAGCCTCGGCGCCGTGGGCGTGCTCGACGGTGAGGTGCTGTACCTGCGGCCGCGCGACGCGATCCTGCCGCCCGCGCTGTTCGACGACGTGGCCGACGTGGTCGCCACCGGCGTGAAGGATGGCGGCGGCGAGTGGCTGTCGTCCCACACCCGGCGGTTCGGCCTCGGCGCGGCCTGCACCCTCCTGGCGGCGGGGGCACTGGCCCTGATGCTCTCGCGGGCGCCGTGGCCGCTGACCGTCATCGTGGCGGGGGTTTTCGCGCTGCTGCTCGTCGCGACGGGCACGATCATGTCGCGGGCGATGGGCCAGGCGGGCTCCGGTGCCCCCATGGGCTACGCCGCGCTGCCGTACGCGTTCCTCACCGGCCTGCTGTTCCCGGTCGGCGATGCCGGGTTCGGCGCCGCCGGGGTCCCGAGCCTGCTGGCGGCCTTCGCGTGCACGGCGCTGGTCGCCACGTTCGGCGGCACGCTGATCGCCGACGGCAGCCCGGGCTTCCTCGGGGTGGCCATCGCCGCGGTCGCCGGCGTGGTGATGACCGCCGTCCTGATGTTCTCGGCCCTGCCCGCCGCCGGGGTCGCGGCGATGACCGTCACCGTGCTGCTGGCCTGCACCCCGCTCATCCCGACGCTGGCGTTCCGCCTGGCGGGGGTGCCGCTGCCGAGCATGCCGACGACGGCGGACGAGCTGCGCAGCGACAACCAGCAGCTCGACGCGGTGGGCGTCAGGGAGCGCACCGGCCGGGCCAGGCGCTACGTGACGGGGATGGTGGCGGGCATCACGCTGACGGCGGTGATCGCCCAGATCTTCCTCGTGGTGGACGGCGGGATCCTGGCGAGGATCATGTCGGTGGTGATCTCGCTGACGCTGCTGATGCGCGCCCGGGTCTTCAGCGGTTTCGGCGCCCGGCTGTGGCTCAACATCGCGGGCCTGGCCGGGCTGACCGTGCTGGCGGTCTCGATGAGCCTGGGCACCGGCGGAGTCACCGGGGCGCTCGTGGCCACCGGGTTGCTGTGGCTCGCGCTGATGGCGGCCGGCATCGGCGTCTGGCTGCAGACGAGCAAGCCCTCGCCGTTCTGGGGGAGGGCGGGCGACATCGTGGACCTCATCCTGATCGGCGGCCTGTTCCCGCTGGCGCTGGGGGTTCTCGAGGTGTACGCGTGGGTCCGCGGCCTGTCCGGCTGAGGTGCCCGTTGTCGAAGGAGGGTCAGTGGACGAATACCAGAACTTCCCCGGGATCGACGTCGACAGGCTGCTGAAGATCGCTGAGCAGCAGGTGGCGCAGGCCGAGGAGGCGCAGAAGGCGCTGTCCGCCGTCGTCGGGCGGGCCAGCGACGCGGACAACCTGGTGCACGTCGAGTTCGGCGGCCAAGGACTGCGGGAGCTGGAGCTGCGACCCAAGGCGATGCGGCTGGGCTCCGAGGAGTTGGCCGAGAAGATCAAGGCCACCATCCAGGCGGCCGTCGCCGACCACCAGGCACGCGTCGAGGAGGCGATGGTGGAGGTCTACGGCGAGGAGGACAATCCGATGCGCCTCGTCAAGGACCCGGACGCCGCCCTGGACCGGCTGCGGAGCGCGGAAGCGGCCTATAACCGAACTTTCGACAGCGTTATGGGCGAGTTAACGGCAATCAGCCGTCGTCTGGATCTTTGACCGTAAACCTGCCCTCAATGGGGTCAACGGTGCTAAATTGCCCGGTGAAGCTCTTGTGTCAGAACACCGCGATTGCCCGCCTCTGTTGCGGCTGTGGTGAAGCTAGAGAACGCGGAGGAACGCGATGGATCTCCAGGGCTACGGGGCAAACGACGAGCAGATCCAACAGGCGCAGATCCGTGTCGTCCAGACCATTGAATGGATCATGGGCATGCGGAAGGGCGTCAAGCAGGAGGTGGACGAGCTGACCGTGGCGGCCTGGCGGGGCGCCGCGTCAGGCAAGTTCAAGACGGCGATGGACAACTGGGACGCGCAGGCGGGCAAGATCGAGGCCGACCTGCGGCGCATCGCCGACGCCATGGGGGCCAACGCGCAGACCTACGCGCAGGTGCGCGGTGAGGTCGAGCAGGCCATGAACCGGGTGGACATGCTCATCAACACGGGCGCCTCCGGCGACCGCTACGCGCAGTAAGGAGACCGTCATGTCGCAGGTGTACGCCAACTGGCCGCTGATGGAAGCGGCGGTGGGCCAGCTCGCCAAGGTGGTCACCGACCTCAGCACGGAGACCGACCAGATGATCACGGACCTCTCCAAGATCCTCGGTGAGGCGTGGGAGGGTGGCGCCAAGGGCGACTTCATCGACAACCAGGAGATGTGGAACAAGTCCGAGGCTGAAATGCGCCGGCAGCTCGGCGAGGCGGCCGCAGCGGTGCAGACCGCCAAGGAGAACTACATGGCCGCCGAAGCCAGGAACCGGGCGAGCTGGACCAGGTAGCACATCGTGACGGGCGGGCCGACTGCCGGGCAGGGCCCGCCGGCGCTTTTCGGGGAGGAGCATGACCAGCAAAGACGCCATGGAGGGCGGCCAGGACGAGCTCTACGTCGATCCTGACTGGCCCGGGCTCAAGGTCGACAAGGACGTCCTCTTCTACGACGTCGAGAAGCTGCGCGGATTCGCCGGCGAACTCGAAACGCTGCTCACCACGCTCAAGAGCGGATCGGGCACGGTCGAGACGGTGCGGGGCATCCAGCTCGGCGAGGCCGAGATCGGCAAGTGGAAGGCCGCCAGCGACCTGGCGCACAGCGTCGGCAACACCGGAGGCGGTCAGGCTCCCCGAGGAGCCGCCGGGCTCGCCCACGTCTACGGACTCATGGTCAAGGGCATCGAGGACGTCGCGAAAGCGCTGCGCTCGCATGCCGACACCTACGAGAAGTACGACCCGGACGGGGTCCGGCCTAAGTCCTGAGGGGAAGGCAAGTCGTGGCCAAGTCGGAGTTGCTCCTCATCAGGGACGCGTCGCGCATCCCCGAGGACGGGCCGGTCGCCGCTCCACGCGAGCAGATCAAGGCGTGGCTGGAGAGCACCTCGCCTGGCGAGGTGACGAAGGCGGGGCAGACCTTCGCGGACGCGGAGCAGGCGGTGCGCAAGGCCGCCGAGGAACTGCCCAAGATCGCCAAGCGGCTCGCGGCCGAGTGGGGCGGCGAGACGTCGCCGCACGTGCAGAAGGCCCTGCAGATGCTCAACGCCACCGGGCTCGAGCTCGCCTCCGCCATGGGGCTGATGTCCACGTCGCTGAGCCTGTACGGGAACGAATACCTCCCCCAGGCGCGCCAGAAGATCGCCGCGATACCTGCCGAGAAGCCCGCTGGCACGGAGGAGAACACCGGCGGCGGGACCACCGGGATTCCGCGCTCCGAGACCGGGGAGGACCGCGACCCCGACAAGGAGGCGCAGAAGGTCCTGCAGGACCTCAACAAGCGCATCGTCGATCTGTGGGCGATGTACATCCCCCAGCACGTGTTCTACGAGGTGCCTGAGGTGGACATCCCCTCGGACACCGGGGGACCGAAGCAGGGCCCTGATCTGACCATCACGCCGTTCGGCGCGGGCCTCGGCGGATCGTCAGGGGGCGGCGGCTCGTACAGCGGAGGCGGGTTCGACGGCGGCGGGACCTCGGCCGGGCACGACGGCTCCGGCGGCCCCGGCTCCACGGTCGGCGGTTCGCCGGACGCCCGCGACCCGGGCGGCTCCCCCGACGCCCGCGACCCGCAGAACCCCGGAACCGGGCAGGACGGGCAGAACCCCGGGAACGGCCAGGACAGCCCGAACGGGCAGGACGGCTCGCAGCCGGGCGACCGCGGCGACGGCACGGACGGCACGCCCGGAACGGACACGCCGGGCACCGGCCAGGACCAGCAGTCCTCCGGCCGGGACGGGCAGGGTGACGCGCGAGGGGACAGGGAGACCACTCCCGCGGTGATCGGCAAGGATCCGGACCCGCGCAGCACGGACTCCGCCTCGTACTTCCCGCAGCACCAGCCGCTCACGGCCATCAGCACCCCCATCACGACCCCGGTCACCACGCCCACCACCCAGTACTCGCCCAACCTCCTCGTGGGCGGGCAGCCGCAGGCGCTGCAGCCCGGATACGGCGTGCCGTCCGTGCTCGGCGGTCCCCAGTACGGCGCGGCGGCGTCCGCCTCCTCGGCCGTCCCGCGCGGGACGGCGAGCGGCATGGGCATGATCCCGCCGGTGCTGGGCGGAGCGGGCGCCGACGGCGGCGGTGAGGAGTACACCACGGACCTGCGCGAGGACCGCAACCCGTTCGCGGTCCAGCTCGACGTGACCACGCCGACGGTGGGGGAGAGGGCCTAGATGGGGACCGACCCGTCGCAGCAGCTCAGCCAGCAGCTCTTGCGGCAGGGCATGCCGCAGCCGTCTTCCATGGTGTCGTTCACCGAGGACGAGATCGCCAAGAGCGGGGGCAGGATCGAAGGCGACCGCGAGCACATGTCCGGTCTCCTGCATCGCACCGGCACCATCACGCTCGGGTTCACAGGCGCCAGCGGCTACGGCCTGAACAATTCGCACGACACGATGCGCGACCAGAAGACCGACACCTACAACGTCGCCCGCCAGGTGCTGAAGTCCTGGTACGACGCGTTCCAGGTCGCCGATGCCCGGTACGTGGCCGCCGAGGACGAGAGCAAGAAGGCCGCCGGCGGGCTGGACAGCGACATCCCGCAGATGGGCGCTCCTAAGCTGGGCGGGCTCGGCGCGGGCGGACTCGGTGCGGGCGGTATGCCGGGGATCGACACGGCGGGTCTGAAGACGCCGGGCCTCGGCATGCCGGGCGGCGTGGATCCGCGGCTGAACGATCCGGGTTTGGGAACGCCCGACATCAAGCAGCCGGACCTGAACAGCCCCGACCTCAAGCAGCCGGACCTGAAGACCCCGGACCTGAAGACGCCGGATCTGCAGCAGCCCGATCTCAACCAGCCGGACCTGAACAACCCCGGCCTCAACCAGCCCGACCTGAAGACCCCGGATCTCCAGCAGCCGGACCTCGACCAGCCGGACCTGAAGAGTCCCGAGCTCACCACCCCGGGCCTCGACCAGAACGGGCTGGACCCGAGCAAGACCTCGCTCGCGGACTACCAGCCGTCCGTACCGTCGATCCCCACGACACAGCCGCCCGGTGGCGGGGTGACCGACCCAGGCAGGGCCACCGTCGGATACGGCACACCGGGCGCCGGATACACCGGCACCGGGTCCGCCGGCGTCGGAGCGGGCGCCGCCGGGGTGAACAACGTCGCCCGGGCCCTCGCGGGGTCCGGTGCCGGCGGCATGCCGATGATGCCCATGATGCCGGGCGGCATGGCGGGCGGCCGGGCGGACGAGAAGGAGAAGTCCGACTCCACGGCGCTGCGCGCGGACGAGGCCGTGTGGGAGGGCGACGAGGACATCGCGCCCGCCGTGCTGAGCCACGAGGACGTGTGACATGGCCGAGGAGGAGAGCACCGGAGCCAAGGAGCGGTACATCACCGCCGCGACCGTCGCGGCGGGCGCCTCGTTGATCATTCGCCGCCCGCTGGCCTTCTCGATCGCCGCGATGCTCGCCGCGATGATCTGCGACCCCGACGACTTCGCGAAGGCCGTCAACGCGTGGAAGACGAGGGTGGCCGGTGGCGTCACGGACGAGCTGGACAAGGTCAAGGAGGACATCCCCAAGCTGCTCGACTACCTCAAGAAAGAGGTCAAGTGGGAGGGCGAAACCTTCCGGATGGTCGAGAAGGTCATGGGCGACTTCCTGACGGAGTGCGAGAACGACGCCAAGCAGCGTGACGGCGTCGGCGACGGATGCCGTTCCGCCAAGGACCTCTACAACGCGCTGTCCTACGTCGCCGCTGCCGTGGGTGCTCTCATGGTGGCCTGGGCGGCTTTCATGGGGGTGGCCACCGTGTCGCTGTGGGGCCGAGCCGCCGCCGAGGTGGCGGTGACACCGGCGCTGGGCCAGACAGCCAACACCACCCGCGGCGCCATGACCAAGGCGCTGATGTTCGCGGGCGCGCTCAGCATGCTGTTCATGGGCGTCACGCAGCTCAGCGCCAAACAGCAGGCCAAGCTCCAGCAGCTTCAGGCGTCGGCGGACTTCTCGCAGCTGGGCCTGGGCAACGACAAGGCGACCGGCATGCTGACGCCCAAGGTCATCATGGGCGACCAGATGAAGAAGATGATGGGCGGCAGCGGGACCGGGACCGGGACCGGCGCCGGCGCCGGTGTGGCCACCTGAGCCCGGTCCTCACACGGCGCGCAGCTCCTCGACGGCGTGACGGGCGGTGGCGGCGTCCACCTCGGGACAGCTGTAGCCCTGGGCGATGACATGCGCGCACAACTCCTCGTCGGGGCGGATCTGGTGCTCCTCGAGGTAGTAGGTGACGGTGTCGGTCCAGATCCAGGTGCCGTCGGTGCGGAAGCTGAGCGGCACCACCTGGCCTCGCGAGGGGTCGATCCGGTCGATGTCCGTGCCGGTGGTCGACAGGACCGGGGTGCCCGCCCGCAGGTAGGCGGCCAGGCGCGGATCTACCACCCGCGGGTGGTCGGGCAGGAAGTACGGCACCCCGTCACGCGCGCCGTCGAACACCCTGGCCACCGACATCGCGGGCATGATCTGCAGGTAGCCGTTGCTCCACCCGCGCACCCCGTCGAACGCTTCCTCCATCGTCCAGCCGCGGGCGGAGGCCCTCCTCTCCAGCATCGACCGGATCTCGGCGGAGCTGAACTCCAGCTTCCCGTCAGGATGCCGGCTGATCGTGCCGAGCACCTCGCCCGACCTGACTTCCCGTACCTTCAGCGTGCTCATCTTCCCGTGCCCTCCCGTCACCGGACGACCGATCCCGCGCCGAAGTGATGACGGACGCCCGCCACCGGGCCGGACTCCGTGGCGATCAGGGATGTCTCGCCCTTCGCGTGCAGCCCCACGTGGTACAGCCGTCCCATCATGAACGAGAACTCCCTCTGCAAACCGTGACGATCGAACTCGGGCTGCAAGGCGTGCAGGCGTTCGGTGATCAGCTCGACGTCCTGCCTGGTGAGCGGGTTCGCGGCGAGCCAGCCGAACGAGCCGTCAGGCAGGCGCCCGACGAAGGCGGATGTGAACGGCTGCATCCGATGGACCTTGAGCCGGTCGTGGTTGAACACACGGGCGTGGTCGATGCCGAAGATCCTGCCGTCCTCGGTCTTCAGGAGGTTGCCGAAGTGCCGGTCGACGTTCCCGGTCAGTAGGTCGAGCAACCCGATGAGGATCGCATCCCGCCTGCCGCGGTGGCCGCGCAGCACGGAATCGTCGTCCGGCATGGCGGAGCCCTCGATGTAATCCATGATCACGGTGCCGGGGTCGTCCGGGTCCAGGACCGCCCGGGGCACGTTGGCCTCGATCGCCTGCCCCACCAGGGAGGCCACGACCTCCAGCGGCGCGGCGCGCCGCGCGAACCGGTGCATCGTCTTCCTGACGCCCCGCGGCCGGCCGTCCACCCTGATGAGGTCCACCACACCGTCCTCGCCGCCGCCGAGATCGTCGAAGGTGACGTTCTCCGCGCCGAACAGCGACCGCAGCGCCTCGGGAACGGGCGCCGGTTCATGCCGGGGCGCGCTGACCTCGGCGGCGACCGTCGGTGGTGCCACCCTGGCCTCGGGGACGGCGATGCGCCAGGCGCTGTCGCCGCGGCCGGGGAACCTGGGCCGGCCGTCGTCCGTGTAGCGCTGTGACGTGGTCGCGTGCACCTGGAGGTAGTCGCCGATGAAGACGTGCCCGTCACTCCCGATGATCTCACGGCCGGTCGTGTCGGCGAGCCCCTGCAGCAGTGCCGGATTCGCGCCGATCCCGCCACTCAGCACCCTGAGGGCCGCGTCCGGGGCCGCGATGAGCCGGGGGTCGTGCACGAGCATGATGCCCAGGTCCCTGGCGGTGAGCCGGTGGGTTCCGATGAGGAAGTGGGTGCCGTCGCTCGCGATCGCCACGTCGAGGATGCCGGTCGTGGGCCGCAGCAGCCGCGCGTCGGCGGTGGGCATCACCGCGGTGTCCGCGTCGCGATACCACACGCCGGCCGCGACCTCATGCCTGAACTGCCGGATGAGCTCCTGGTGCCGGGGTTCGAGGGCGGGTGCCTGCCGTACCGCCAGGGGCTCGGCGGGGAGCTCCACCGTGTAGAGCCTGTCCCCTCCTACGCCGTTCGGGGCGATGTAGGCGCCCTGGTGGACGCCCAGGATCTTGAACCTGGTGCCGGGCGCGTGACTGACCCGGCCGTCGCCGAGGTCGGTGCCCGTCCTCGAGTACATGACGACTTCCATGGGCGCTACATGGAAGGGGAAGTACTCGTGCATGCTGAGCATCGTGTCGGGCGCCTCGGACTCGCTGCCCGGCCGGGTCCGCTGCGCAGGGAGGTCCAGCTCGCGGTAGACGGTGCCCGTCACCTGGGTTCCGGGGCCGAAGTGGTGCTGGGCGGCGACGGTCGGATCGGGGGCCGAGGTGATGAGCGGGGTGTCGCCCTTCGCGTGCAGGCCCACGTGGTAGAGCCGGTCCATCATCACGTCGTACTCGGCCAGCATGCGACGCCGTGCGAACTCGGGACGAAGGGCGTGCAGGCGCTCCGTGAGGAGGTCGACGTCAGTCCTGGTCAGAGGGTTGTCGACCCAGCCGAACCGGCCGTCCGATCCGTAGTCCAGGAAGTTACCGCCGAAAGGTTCACCATGGTAGGCGAGGTCGAGGCGCGTCATGTCGAACGCCCGCGCTTGGTCGATCGCGTAGAGGTCGTCGCCGTCCTCCAGCAGGTTCCCCAGCCTGTCGTGGTTGATGACGAGGATGTCGAGCAGCTCGATCAGCAGCGCTCCGCTCTTGGACTGGCCGTCCGTCCCTATGATCAGCCGCCCCGGCAGGTACTCCATCAGAACGGCGTCGGGCATGGCCGGGTGGGGCCGGGCGTGCGCGACGTTCGCCCCGAGCCGCTCGCCCACCAGCGCGGCGAGCAGCTCGGCGTGGAGGGGGCGGGCGTGTCCCGCCCACATGACCTTCCTGACCACGCTGGTCTCCTCGTCCAGCACGAGCAGGTCGACCCTGCCGTCCTCGCCTTCGCCGATGGTGGTCCAGCTGCTCTCGGCAGCGGCCGTGGCCGCGGCGATGACGTCGTCCGTGAGCCCGCGTCTCGGCTCCGGCCAGGCGACGGGAACCTGGGCCGGGCCTTCGGGCGGTGCGACGCGTGCCCTCGGCACGGCACGGTGCCAGCCGCCGTCGTCACTCGCCGGGAAGACCGGCCGGCCGTCGGCGGTGTACTCCTGGACGGACGCGGTGTGCGCCTGGCGGTCCGCGCCGATGTAGACCAGCCGGTCACCGGCGATCACCTCGTGCCCCGTCATGTCGGCGAGTGCCTGCAGCAGGGCACGGTTCTGGGCGAAATCGCACCCCAGCACGCGCAGGACGGCATCCGGGGAGGCGATCACGAGCGGGTCGTGGGCGAGCATGGTGGCCAGGTCGGCGACGGTGAGCCGATGATCGCCGATGCGGAAGTGGGTGCCGTCGGCCGTGATGCCGACGTCGATGACGCCGGCGGTGGGCCGCAGGAGCCGCGGGTCGGCCGTCGGCAGGACGGGCACGGACGGGTCCCGGTACCACACGCCCGCCGCCACCTGGTGCCTGAACTTCAGGATCAGCTCCCGATGCCTGGCTGTCAGCTCGGGCGCCAGCTGCGCCAGAGGAGTGGCCGCCAGATCGGCGTGGCCCGCCGCGGAGTCGACGATCGACCCGGCGCCCCCGGTGGCGTGCGCGGCGATGCCCGCCCAGCGCTCCATCAGCGCCGCGTACCAGTCCTGCCGGCCTCTGGCCGCGAAGTTCTGCTCCAGGTCCTGCAGCCTGGAGGTGATCCGCGCCACGTCGGCGGCGGTCAGCGGGTTGCCGTCCGTCCAGTGGTAGGCGAACGACGAGGTGTCGCCCTCGCCGAGCACCTCCGTCCGGTCGATGAAGGGCGACGCCCACAGGGAAGCGCCCCTCGGTACGAGCTTGTCGTGCGGCTCGGCGAAGCAGAACTCGTGGTCGATTCCCGCGACCCGGCCGTCCTGCGCCGCCATGAAGTTGGGCCCCCACCTGTCGGTGTTCAGCACCAGAGCGTCACCGAGGCCGATCAGCAGCACGTCCCGCTGGTTGTTGAGCCTTTTCGGCTGCGCGAACCCGTCGAGGTGCTCGATGAGCAGACGAGTGGGGCCCATCCGGTAGACGCGGGGGACCCGTGCGCCGACGACCTCGTAGACCAGTGAGGCGAGTTCCTCCGAGTCGGCGCGCCGCCGAGCGAGCCACGCCTCGCGACTGAAGGTCCCGATCTCCGCCAGATCCTTGAGGACCGCGGCCGTGCCGTCGTGGAAGGCGAGCTTCCACACGTTTCCCTCGTTCATCCGGCCGCCGCTGAGCCGCACGCTCTCCTTCACGCCGGACAGCAGGCCGAGGACCAGTTCGCCGGGGAAGGTCCAGTGGCCGATCCGCGTCGGCTCACGGAAGCCGTCCTGCGCGTGCCAGGGCCGCGGGGCCGGCGCCGACAGGCTGGTGGCGCCGGGGTCGGGCCGCCCATGGCTCGGCCGGCCACGATCCTCCGCTGTTTGCTCGGCCTCGCGGCTCGGGGCAGC
This sequence comes from Nonomuraea sp. 3-1Str, assembly GCF_031570565.1. Lineage (NCBI taxonomy): Bacteria > Bacillati > Actinomycetota > Actinomycetes > Streptosporangiales > Streptosporangiaceae > Nonomuraea > Nonomuraea sp. 3-1Str. The sequence continues at coordinate 158,090 of NZ_JALHBK010000003.1, read as the reverse complement.
GGGCCTGTTGATCAGCTCGTCCACGCTGCGGCCGGGACGGGACGCGTTCTTGACCAGCTCGGCCTGCTCCAGAGCGGTGGCGAGTTGGTCGGGGGTGGCCGCCGCGACGACCGGCTGGAAGCCGTCACGGACGGCATCGACGTACAGGTCGAGCAGCGGTGCCGGCCCCCGCGCGGCGACCAGCGCCGTCAGGGCGGTCCGCCCGGTGGGAGCGAGCCGGCCGCCGAACATCTCATGCCCGGCGAGTTCCACCAGCCGGCCGAGATCCGCCCAGGTCTCCTGCGGGTGGCGCCCGATGTGGCTGACCGCCTCGCCCAGCCACTGGAGGCGCTCGTCCCCGGTCAGGCTCACATACTGCCGGAGGTGCCGTCCCGGGGCGTCGGCCAGGTCGACGGAGGTGTAGGCGCCCTTGCGTTCCAGGTCGAGGAACGCTCTGAGCGTCGCGTCGAGTCCGCGCTCCCGGACCAGGTCGCGCATGTGCGCGTCGGCCGTCGCCCCCTCCGGCTGGAAGTCGACCCACAGGTGCAGGCGGCCGATGGCGCGCAGCTCCTGCTCGGTCAGCCCGTCCATCCCGGCCGTGGCCGCGACGGCGCGGCCTTCGCGAAGGTGCAGGTCGGTCGTGGTGGCGAAGTCCCCCAGCGCGGCGGTCAACGCGTCGGCGTCGCGCTGGGACAGGGCCTCCGCGACCCCGGCGTGTCCGGCCTCCAGCGCGCGCAGCGCCGTGCCGTACACGCCTCTGCGGCCACCGAGCTCGTGGGCGGCCCGTTCCGCGGCGGGGGCCGCGGTCTCCGAGCCGCCGAAGACCTCCGCGATCGTGGCCAGCTGCCGTAGTTCGCCGTCCGTCAGGCCGCGCAGGCCCACGTCGCCCGCGATCTCGGAGCCGCGCTGCACCTCCGGGTGCCAGGACTGCATGCTTCGGGGGTCGGACTGGTCAGGGTGATGGAAGCTCACCGCTCCGTCCGGCAGCCCGGCGAACCCGGGCTGCCCCGCGGCGCCGCGGACAGGCGTCCCGGCGAGCGGGTCGATCGGGTTCTCCGGGGCGAACGCGGTGGTGCCCGGACGCCACCACCGGCGGGGCTTGCCGGTGTCGGCCGCGGCTGCCGTCCGCGTGGTGTCGCCGGCCTCGGCGGCCTGGGTGGCAGGCACGTCCTGCTCGGTCTCGTCGGATTCGGCTGCCTGGAGGGCCGGGAGTTCCTGCTCGGTCTCGTCGTTCTCCTCGCGGCTGAAGAAACCGTCGAGCTCGTCGCCCACGAAGACGGCCAGCATCTCACCGCCGGACCAGGCGTAGCGCAGGATGCGCACGTCGCCGTCGTCGTGGACCGGGTGGAAACCCGACTCCTCCAGCTGCTCCCGCAGAGGTTGCTCCCAGCGCCCGTACGGGTAACGGCGATGTTCCCCCACCGACCTGCCGGGCATCCGCACGTCGCCCATGGGCAACGCCTGCATGTCGTCCTCGTCGAAGCCCACCAGCAGCGCGGGGCCGCCTTCAGCGTTGGCGTCCACGTCGACGATGCGCACGCCGCGGTAGTGCCGGGGCTCCCTCTTCAGGTACAGGACGGGGTCGCCGGTGCTGGTGCGCCTGACGAGCCGCGAGACGCCTCTCCAGTACGGGCTGGTGCCGAGCCAGCCGCCTCCGCCGGGGTGGCGCGGCACGGCACCCGTGGTCGTGCCCGGCAGCAGTCCGGAGATGCCCGCGTCCGAAGACAGCACCGACGAGAAGAAGACCTTGATGTCCTGCGGGTCGACGCGCGGCATGTGGATGTTGTCGCCGTAGAAGCCGTGCGCGGCGATCAGCTCGCCTGCCCGGCCGGGGAAGCGCAGCTCCTTCCGGGACGCCTTGTGCACGACCACGTAGTCGGGGCTGTAGTCGAGCATGTCGCCGAAGGGTGAGCGGATGGGGAACAGCGGCATCTCCCGCCGGACCTCGAACTCCTGGCCGCCGATGGTGATCCGGTCGAAGCCGGGCAACCGGTCGTCCAGCATCCTGATGAGGCGCAGCGGCATGGCGAGATCCGTGTGCCCCGTCCCCTCGATCTGCGCGAGGTGGTCGTCGTGCCTGACCACCCCGGCGACGTCACCCTGCCAGCCCTCCGTGACCTGGTGCGGGAGCTGCTTCTCCAGAGCCCGCACGTCGTCGAGCCGGCCGGGCGACGCGGCGTCCAGCATGGCGTGGATCGTGGCGGTGTCGGCGTGGACGAGCACGTGGCGGACGTGGGCGTCGTCCGGCCGGACCGTCCACTCCAGCCACGTGTCGCTCACCCGCACGCCCTCGGCGGAACCGCCGAGCAGGTGCGCGCCCCGCGGGGCGGCGATCCGGTACAGGGTCTCGGCCTGCCCGTCCGTCGTGATCGCCAGGGTGGTGGCCTGGTCGTCCGACCTGATCCGCATGCCGGCGCCGTCGTCGTGGGCCACGTGGAGTTCTTCCGGCTGGGCGGTGGCGTCGGTGACCTGCCGGTACAGGACGTCGCTCGAGTCGGCCGACTGGTGGATCACGAACGGCCCGCCCCGCCAGAACGGCGTGGCGCCAAGCTGCCCGAACCCCGACAGGGCGGCGGGCGAGGCGGTCAACCGGCGGAGCGACTGCGCGGGCTGCGCCGCTTCATCGGGCACCTGGTGGCGGGTTGCCGCGGACGAGGCCGGCGGCAGCTCGACGAACACCGCGCCGCCGTACGACGACAAGTCGGTGTTGCAGAGCTCGGCCGCGAACGGCACGCCGGGCCCTGAGTAGTGGTCTTTTTTCAGTCTGACCGAGAAGCTCAGCCCGTTGACCTCCAGCACGGATTCGTTGTTCCTGGTGTCGGCCCGGAGCGTCGCCACGTCGACCAGCCGCTGCTGGGCGGGGCTGAAGGGGAAGTTCCAGTACATGCTGGTGAGCCGCCGCTTGCCGTCCAGCACGGCGATGACCGTCGTGGCGCCGTGCGTGAACCGCATGATCCGCTGCCGGCCGTCCTCGGCCACCAGCGTGAAACCGAACTGGAGCAGCTGCTTCTCGGTCGGCCGGGCGGCCACGGGCTTCGCGTGGGGGTCCGTGGCCAGGCTCACCCTTCCGCGCGTGCCGACGGACCACCGCGCCACGTGCCGCGTGTCGTCCTCCACGGTGATGAGGACCTCGTCCGCGGCCTGAGCGTCGACACCGACGCGGGCGATGCCGCCCTTGTTGTCCAGCCGGGCGTAGTAGCGGATCCCGCTGTCGCCGGACTCGACCAGTACGTCGTCGTTACCGGCGAACCTGCCGGCCATGAGGGTCAGTCCCGCGGGCGGGGCGGCGACCGCCTCCGGCAGGGCCGGGAGCTCCGGCGCGCGGGTGCCCGGCACCGTGTGCACCGCGACGACGGCGACCTCGCCGGCGGGACGCTCCTGGTCCCTGTCGGCGTAGCCGGTGAGCCCCACCAGCCGATCGTCCGGCATGCGTTCGTTCAGGTGCGTGAATACGCCGACGATCTGTTCCGGCGAGACGCGGGCCGGAGACCTCCTGCCGCCGTAGAAGCCGTGCGAGGCGGCCGTCTCGGCGATCGCCGCGTCGAAGATCAGCCGCTCGCCGGTCGCCACGTTGACCACCTCGATCGAGGTGGCCGGCGCGGCGCCGCCGAACGGGTTACCCGCCAGGCCGGACCGGCTCAGCACCCGTAGGTCGTACTCGTGGCCGCCGAGCCTGATCCGGGCCTGGTCGACGTGGCGCAGCACATGGGCGACGAGGCGGAGCGGCTGGGCCACGTCGTGGTGCGTCAGCCCCCCGGCCTGCACCCAGGTGTTGTCCCTGACCAGCGCGTCCCGCACGTCCTCGGTGCGGCCGAGCAGCCCGGCCTCACGCAGCCGCTGCTCGATCTCGGTCCTCGGCACGCCGCCGAACTCCTGGAGCCGTGCGATGGTCACCTCGTCGTTGGTCCCTCCGACGGTGAACCCGGTCGGCTCGCTGACGACCTTCGTGCGCTCCAGCCCCACGAGCTCCGGAGCGAGGTCCACGGGCCGGATCTCGGCGCCCACGACCGACCCGTCCTCCAGAACGGTGAACTCCATCCAGCCGTTGACGACCCTGACGCCCTTGAGCCCGGTCGCCGGGTGGGTGAGCGTGCCCAAGGCGGTGGCGGGCGTCAGCAGTGTCGTCAGCTGTTCGTCGCGTACCGGGACGTGGAGGCCGACGAGGTGCCCCCCGGAGAAGGTGACGATGACGTCCGCGTCGGCATTGCGCCGGCTGGTCAGGCCCGGCTCCTGGTGCACCGTCACGTTGAAGTTGTGAAGGCTTCCGAAGTACCTGTGCGACCCGGATCGTTGCGCCCTGGCGGCCATCTCCGACATCTCCGGGAGGAGGTGGGCGTCTTCGACTCTGCGCAGCTGCGGGCCGTCGGCCGTCTGCTCGACCCGGGACCATCCGTTGCTCTGGAGCACGTGCAGGACGCCGTCGGCGATGTGCATGTCGAGGACGGCGCCGGTGGTCAGCCGGCGGTAGAGCCGGAGCGTCTCCCCTCGCCCCTCCGTCGACGCCACCCAGCCGTCGCCTTCCTTCCACGCGTCCTCCCTCATCGGCGCGTACGAGGAAGGGTCGAAGGGGGTGAGGACGGGCCGGTCGTCGCCTGACGTCTCGCTCCGCGCCGCCGGAAGCGTGTCCGGCTGCTCCGGCGCCACCGATGGCGCGGCCACGGGGCCGTCCGCAGGCGCGGCGGGGCCGTCGGACAGGACGACCCGCCGTTCCTCGGCGACGTAGGTGACGCGCAGCCTCGTGCCCGGCGCGGCCAGCACCTGGCGGGTGCCCGCCTGGTGGGTGATGGGCCCGAGTTCGCGCGCCTCCGCCACGTCGAAGTCGAACCGGACGCGCACCTTGCCCTCGGGCACGGCGCTCGCGGGAGGCGCCGTCTCCGGGGTCACGAGGGTGAACTCCGACAGCACGAGCTCCGGCGTCGCGACTTGCGCGCGGAGCTCCTGCGGGGTCAGGTCCGACCAGTACGAGACCGGGGCGGCAGGGCGCGGCAGGTCCTGCCACGCGGCCCACATCTCCGCGACCGCGCCGCCCAGCGGCTCGGAGCGGAGCCCCTGACGGATCGCCTCGTTGATCTCCGCGTCGTGTCCGGCGGTGAAGGCGCGCAGCATGACGACGCCCTCGGGCCGGGTGTCGAAGCCGGCCGCGTGCCGCCGGATCAGCTCGGGGTCCGCGGCCTGGATGTCCTGCAGTTCGCGCCGGAGCTTGTCGTACTCGGTGACGGACAGCCACTCGTGCACGTCCTGTCGCGTGCTCGCGCTGGTGGCCGGCGGCTGCCCGTCCACCCAGGCGTGGCCGGTCTCGAACGGGGAACGCTCGCTCACGACGACGTCGGCGCTCTCGGAGCGCTCGGCGGTCTGGGCGGTCTGTGCCGTCCGGGCGGTGTCCGTGCTCTCCGGCTGCTCCACGTTCTCCGCGAGGAGACCCAGGCCCCCTTCGAGCTCGTCCCGCGACGGGCGGGACGGGATGAGCCCCAGCCGGTGCCCGTCGGCGATCACGTCGAGAATCTGGCGCGAGACGTTCGGCGGATAGTACAGACCGGCGGTGTCGGCGAGGTCGAACAGCTGCCGGGACAGTTCCTCCATCGTCTGGAAACCGCCGCCGTACGCCTGCTGCACCCATGCCAGGGCGCGGGCCTGGGCGGGTTCGAGGCCGTGGAGGTCGAGCCCGAGTGCGAGGGCTTCGCCCAGCCAGCGGTCCGGGTCCTGCGCTATGACTCCCTTCAGCAGGTCACGCGCGACTTCCTTGGTGAACCTGTCGGACTGCCCAGGCTCGGGCTCCCAGACGAGCTGTCCCTGTTCGTGCGCCTCCCAGAGCAACGGCTCGATGAGGTCATGGGCCAGTGACAGCTCGCTGACCAGCCAGCCGGTCACGCGGTAGCCCTCGGTCAGCAGCGTCTCGATGTCGTACGCGGTCGCGCTCCGGGGCGCCGTCGCGACCTGCGCCACCGGCTCGCCGGTCCTCTCCTCGGGGCGGGCGACATCGGCCGTCTTCTCGGAGCGGGCGACGGCGGGTGCCTCGTGGCGCCTTTCGGCCTGCTCCAGGGCGGCGGCGAGCTGGTCGGGAGTGGTCGCGTCGATGACCGGCCGGAAGCCGTCCTGGACCGCCTCCAGGTACAGCTCGATCAGCTGCAGACGTCCCTTGGCGGCGGCCAGGGCGGAGAGCGGGGTGGTCTCCTCGGGGGCGAGCCGGCCGCCGAGCAGGTCGGCCCCGGCGACCTCGGTCAGGCGGCCGAGCTCCGCCCAGCTGCGGTTGTTGAGGAAAACGGCGCGGCTCACCGTTTCGCCCAGCCAGAGACGGCGATCCTCTCCGGTCCGGTCCATGTACTCCTTGAGCCGCAATCCCGGCTCGTAGGTCCGGTCGACGGAGGTATACGAGCCCTTGTGCTCCAGGTCCAGGTACGCCTCAAGCGTCGACCGGAGGCCGTGCTCCCGGACCAGCCCGTCCATGGCGGGCTCGGTGGCGCCCTCCTGACCGAACTCGACCCACATGTGCAGCCGGCCGACGGCCCGCAGCTCCTGGTCGGTCAGGCCGTGCATCCCCGCGCGGGCGGTGAGGCTCCGCCCGGCGTCCAGGTGGAGGTCGACGTCTTCCACGTACTGCACCAGCTCGGCGGTCAGCGTGTCGGGGTCGCCTCCGTCCAGCGCCTCCTGGACCGCCTCATCGCCCTGGCCCAGCGCGCGCAGCGCGGTCGCGTAGACACCCCGTTCACTGCCGAGGCTGTATCCGGCCCGTTCCCAGGCCAACCGCGCACGATGGCCCTCCGTGGTCAGGGCCGTGCCGGTCGTGTGGTAGATCTCCGCCATCTCGCCCAGCCGGCGCGCCGAGCTCTCCGGCAGCCCTCGCCATCCCAGCCGGTCCGCGATCTTCCTGCCTCGTGCGGTCGTCGCGTCCCCCCGCCCGTCCGCCTGCTGCAGCGCGATGGCGAGCTCGTCAGGGGTGGCCGCGTCGATGACCGGACGGAAGCCGTCGCGGACCGCGGCGAGGTACAGGTCGACCAACGGCTTGAGCCCTCTGTCGGTGACCAGGCGGGCGAGCGGGGTGGCTCCTTCGGGAGCGAGCCGGCCGCCGAACAGCTCCGGCCCGCCGACCTCCGCCAGCCGGCCCAGCACCGGCCAGACCCCGCTCGGGTACTCGGCGAGGCGGCTCACGGCCTGCCCCACCCACCGGAGCCGATCGTCTCCGGTCAGGTCCATGTACTGCCTGAGCCGGTCCGCGGACTGGTGGACCATGTCCATGGCGGCGTACGCGCCCTTGCGCTCCAGATCGAGGAACGCTTCGAGCGTGGCCCGCAGCCCCCGCTGCTGGACCAGCTGATGAATGATCGGGTCGGCCGCCGATCGCCACGTCCGCAGTCCGGACCGCATGGCGAGAAGGCCGATCGAGCGCAGCTCCTGCACGGACAGCTCGCCCATCCCCGCCTGGAAGGCCAGCGCGTGCCCCTCCCTGGCGTGGAGCTCCGCAGCGGTGGCGTAGTTCACCAGCGCGGCGGTCACCACGTCGACGTCGCCCGTGGTCAAGGCCGCTCTGAGCGACGGGTCACCCGTGTTCAGCGCCTCCAGCGCGGTCTCCCACACGCCGCGACTGCCGCCCAGCCGGGACTGGGCGCTCTGCTCGGCCCGGAAACCCTCGCGGGAGGCTTCGAACATGCTGTCGATCTGGCCCACCTGCCGCAGCCGCAGATCCGGCAGCGCGCTCCAGCCCATGTCGGCGGCGACCCGGCGGCCCCGCCGCAACCCCTCGTCGCCGGCCTCCCACCCGCGCGGGTTGGGCGCGTCCGGGGCGTTGTGGAACGTCACCCCTCCGTCCGGCAGCCCGGCGATCCCGGCCCGCCCCGCGGCGCCGCGCACGCGCGTCCCGGTGAGCGGGTCGATCGGGGTCTCGGGCGCGAACGCGGTGGTGTCCGGGGCCGGCCGGGCCCGGCCGGCCGGCCGGGTGGTGGCGTCCTCCGAGCCGGTACGGCCCGCGGCCGGCTCCTGTCCACGCGTTTCACCGTCGGTGGAGGCGGCCGCGAGCGCCTTCTCCACCGCCTGTGCGAGGTCGTAGCCCGAGACGAACTCCCCGGGCGCCCGTCCGGCGAGCACCTCCGCGATCTTCTCCGCCACCTCGGCGAACCGGTCGCCCACGTGCCCCAGCGCGATGTTCTCCGACTTCTCGGCCGCGGCCGAGAACAGCGCCGCCACCTCGACCACGGCCCTGGTGGTCCGCACGTCGCCGAACAGCTCCGCGGCGGCGCGCCGCAGCGCGTGCACGCCCTGCTCGCCGGGGAAGCGCTGGCCGCCGGTGAAGCGGTACCACTCCACGAACCGCGCGAGCCCGTCCACGTCTCCGACGGTGAGGCGGTCACGGCCCATGGCCTGCGCCACCTGACGGAGGAGAGCATGCGGGCTGGGGACCGCGCCGTCCTGGCCCGCGACGAGTTCGACCAGCGCGCGGAACCGCCTGAGGTCGGCGCTCCTGAACGGGAAGTCCGTCGAGGTCCCGTACATGGCGGCCGCGGTGGAGACCAGAGCGTCGGTGTAGAGCAGGTGCCGGCGGGTGAAGTCCGGGATCGCGATCTCCCGGTGCGTCTCGGCCATGCGGTCGAGAGTCAGCGCGTGGCGGAAGAACTCCGGGCCGTGGGCGGGGAACTTCGCCAGCAGCTCGCGCACGTGCTCGGGCAGCCGGATGTTGTCCGCCGTGGGCGCGGCCGGACGCATGGTCTCGTACGGCCCGGCGGGCTCCGCCGGGCCTGTGACGACCGGCAGGCGGCGGGGTCGCCTCTCCACCAGCGGCGCGAAGAGATCCGGGGTGCCGCCGGCCCGCCGGCGGACGGGGACCTCGGTGGTCTCGGCCAGGTCCGACAGGAGCATGAGGTGACGGTGACGCAGGCCGACCCGCGCGGGGAACGGGATCCCGTCCAGATCGGTGACGAGGTCTCCGTCCCACCGGAGTCTTTCCGTGCCCATCAGGGTCGGGTCCAGCTTCACCAGCTGGCCGGCCAGCGTGCGCCGGTCCGGCCTCGCAGCCTCGTTGTACTCGTCGCGGAAGCCCAGATGGTGGCCGAGCTCGTGGGCGTAGACGGACAGTCCCCAGCCCGCGTAGAGGTTCTCGGCGTTGGGACGGGAGCCGGGGGTCCTGGGGTGCAGGGTGACCCTGGGCTCGTTCCCCTGGGCTTCTACGAATCGCAGCCGGACATGCAGCTGCGAGCCGTCGCGGAGGCGGTGCTGGTGGTTGTAGTAGACGTCCACCGCGTCCAGCAGGTGCGACTGCTCCGCCAGCAGCTCCGCCTGGCTCATCGTGGGATGGGCCGCGTACCGCAGGATGAGGGTGAACTCGGTGATGCGGTGCGTCGCGCCGGCCTCGTCGACCACGCCCAGTGAGCGCACCTCCAAGCGTGACCTGCTCCGCGCCCACGGATCGCGCTCCGTGACCTCCTCGCCCGCGAACTGGCGCAGCCGCGCCCACTGCGATGCCCTGATCGCCTGCTCCGGCTTGATGGCGTAGGCGTTGTCCCGCCGGCGCTCGTTCGCCGGGCGGTCGCGCAGCGCTTCCAGGGTCTTGTCGTCGTGCAGGGGCAGCAGCGGCGGCCGGGTGTCGGGGTTGAGGTCGCTGTTGCGCGGCCGCGCCGGTTCACCGGCGACCGGCGCGGGCGATTTCGGCTCCGGTGCCTGCTCGCCCTCCGGGGCGGCGAAGCCGGTGAGGACGGTGTCCAGCCGGGTACGGAGGGCGGCCCCGGCCTCGGTCGCCTGCGCGGAGCGGTACTTGCGGGACAGCAGGCGGAAGACGTTCTGGTCGGTGGCGCTGGGGTGTCCGGCGGCCGGCTGGAGGATGTCGGAGACGGCGGCCAGGACCGCGGTGGCCGCCTGGTCAGGGGCGATGCGGGGGGCCAGTGTCACGTGGTGGGGGTCCTGGGCGGTGCCCGAGGCCGGCCGGGTGAGGGCGGGCGCGTCGCCGTCGATCGGCCCGGCTTCGAAGCGGATGTGCCGCCCGTCGATGAGCAGGGTGGTGTCGTCGGCCCAGCTCCACGTCATCGACGGGCTGCCGAAGTCGCTCGGCCTGACCTCGGCGTCGAACGCGGCCCGCGCCTCGGCGACGGTGAGGTCGTCCAGGCCGGGCTGCCGGCCGCCGGCGACGAACCAGTCCCCGATCGGCCGGACGGCGCGTCGCGGGGCGGCCTGGCGGGACTCCGAACGGTCGGGGGCACTCTGATGCAGGCCGGTGGGGCGCGCGATCTCGAACGCGCGCTCCACCTCCCTGGCGAGATCGACGCTCAGCGTCGTGTTTCCGCGGGACCGCCAGGCGAGCACCTGGGCAATCTTGTCGGCCACGAAGGAGAACCGCTCACCCGCCTGCCCGAGCGCGATCTGCTCCGAATCCTGGGCCGCGTTGGCGAACAGCTGCGCGACCTGGACCACGGCTCTGGCGCTTTCCGCGTCACCGAACAGGGCGGCGGCTGCCTGCCGGAGGGCGGGCACGCCCTGCTCGCCGGGGAAGCGCTGACCGTTCGTGGCACGGTGCCACTCCACGAACCGTGCCAGCCCGTCCACATCGCGCACGGAGTAGTCATGATCGCCCATCGCCTCCGCCACCTGCCGGAGGAAGACATGCGGGCTGGGCACTCCGCCGTCCAGGCCGGCGACCACCTCGACCAGGTCACGGACCCGCCTGAGGTCGACGTCGGAGAACGGGTACTCGGGCGACGTCGCGTACATGGCGGCCGCGGTGGAGACCAGCGCGTCGGTGTAGTCCAGGTGCTGCCGGGTCAGGTCCGAGATCGGCGTGCCCTTGTACACGGCGGTCATGCGGTCGAGGCGCAGGGCGTGCTGGAAGAACTCCGGCCCGCTGACGGGGAACGTCTTCAGCAGCTCCCGCACGTGATCGGGCAGTCGCGTGTTGTCCGCCGTGGGCACGACCGGGCGGTGGATCTCGTGCGGCACGGCGGGCCGTGCTGCGCCACTGGTGATCGGCAGGTGCGCCGCCCGGCTCTCCACCAGGTCGGACAGCTCCATGAGATGACGGTCGCGCAGGCCCGTCGGAGCGAGGAAAGGCAGTCCCTGCAGGTCGAGTACGTCGCCGGTCGTGGCCCACACAAGCCTGTCCAGCGCCATGACGCTCTGCGCGTCGCGCTTGACCAGCATGCCGGTGAGAGTGCGCCGAGCACTCCTCGCCGCCTCGACGTACTCGTCGGCGAAGCCGTGGTGGTGGCCGAACTCGTGTGCGTAGAGGGAGAGTCCCAAGCCCGCGTAGATGTTGATGTGATCGGCCCGTCCCGGCATCCTCGGGTGGAACGTGACCGCGGGCTCGTTCTTCCTGGCCTCCACGAACTCCACCCGGACGTGCAGCTGGGAGCCGTCGCGCAGGCGGTGCTGGTGGTTGAAGTAGACGTCCATCGCGTCGAGGGTGTTCGACTGCTCGACCAGCAGGCCCGCCTTGCTCAGGGCTGGGTGGCGGCGGTACCGCACCTGGAGCGTGAGCTCGGTGATCCGGTGCGTCGTGCCCTCTTCGTCGACCACGTGGATCGAGCGCGCCTCGATCCTGGATCCGACGTGCTTGCGGATCTCCAGTCCCGCGTCCGGCGTGCGCAGGTGCGCCCACTGCGATGCTCTGATCGCCTGGTGCGGCTCGATGCCGAAGGCGTGGTCGTCCCGCAGTGCCTGGCGGGCCTCGGCGTCGGGCTGTGGCAGCAGGGGCGGCCGGGTGTCGGGGTTGAGGTCGGCGCTGCGCGGCTGTTCCGGCTCGCCGTGGACCGGCACGGAGGGCTTGGGCTTCCTGCCGCGGATGCCGAGCTGTTGTGTCGCTTGTTCGCCTGCCTGGTGGGGGGTGCCGTAGCCGAGGGCGTTCAGGATGGCGTCGAGCTGGGTGCGTAGGGCGGGGTCCTGGGTGGAGCGGAACTCGCGGGACAGCAGGCGGAAGACGGTCTCGTCTGAGACGTTGGGGTGTCCGGTGGGGGGTTGGACGGCGTCGGAGGCGGCGGCCAGGACGGCGAGGGCGGCCTGGTCGGGGGCGATGCGGGGGGCCAGCGTCACGTGGTGGGGGTTCTGGGCGGTGCCTGCGCCGAGGCGGGTCAGTGCGGGCGCGCCGCCGTCGACGGGCCCGACTGTGTAGCGGACGTGCTGGCCGTCGATGAGCAGGGTGGTGTCGTCGGTCCAGCTCCAGGTGACGGGGCGGTTGCCGAAGTCGCTCGGTCTGACCCGGGCGTTGAAGGCGTCGCGTGCCTCGGCGACGGTGAGGTCGTCCAGGGCGGCCTGCCGGCCGCCGGCGGGCAGCGCGTCCCCGAGCAGCCTGACCGGGATCTGCCGTCCGCCCGGCTCCGGTGCCGGCGCCGGTGCCGGCGTGTGCGCAGGCCGCGGGTCGGCGGGGCTGTGGGGCGCGGACTCGGCGGCGCGCTCGCCGCTCTCGTCCACGTCGACGGCGCCCGCGGCCGTCAACGCGTCCTCCACGGCCTTGACCAGATCCTGGCCGCCGCGGGTCCCCGACGCGAGCGCCTCTGCGATCTTCTCCGCCACGAGGGTCCACCGCGCACCCGCGGGCCCGAGCGCGATGTGCTCGGAATTGCTCGCCGCGTTCGCGAACAGCAGGGCGACCCTGGCCACGGCCTCGGTGCTTTCCACGTCGCCGAACAGCTCAGCGGCCGCGCGCTGGAGCGCGGGCACGCCCTGCTCGCCGGGGAATCGCCGGCCACGTGTCGCCTGGTACCACTCGACGAACCGGGCCAGCCCCTCCACATCGGTCAGCTCGGGGTGCTGGTCCATGGCTTCCGCCACCTGGCGGAGGAAGGCATGCGGGGTGGGGAGACGGCGGTCCTGGCCGGCGAGCAGGTCGATCAGGGACTTGATCCGTCTGAGTTCGTGCCCGGTGAACGGGTGGTCGGGCGACGCCTCGTACATGGCGGCCGCGGTGGAGACCAGCGCGTCGGTGTAGTCCAGATGACGCTGGGTCATGAGGAAGGTGGGGCGGTACTGGAACAGGGCGGCCATGCGGTCGAGGCGCAGCGCGTGCTCGAAGAACTCCGGACCGCTGACGGGGAACCTCTTCAGCAGCTTGCGCACGTGCTCGGGCAGTTGCGTGTTCTCCGCGGTGGGCACGGCCGGGCGGTAGGTGTCATGCGGAACGGCGGGTTCCGCCGTCCCCATGATCCTCGAGAGACCCGGCCGCCACTGCTTCCGGTCCACCCGTGCCTGCGGATCTGAGTCGTCGGGCCGCCCGGGAATGGAGACGAGTTTCGGCTCCGCCAGGTCGGACAACTGCATGAGGTGACGGTTGCGCAGGCCCACCAGGGAGGGGAAGAAGCGTCCCTGGGGGTCGGTGACGAGCCTGTCAGTCCACAGAAGCGTGCGCCGCGCCATGATGGTGTCGTCCCGATGCACCACGGCGTCGGCGAGAGTGCGCCGATCGCGCTTCGCCTCCTCGGCGTACTCGTCGGCGAGGCCCAGGTGGTGGCCGAGCTCGTGGGCCCAGAGGGTGATTCCCTGGCCCGCGTAGATGTTCAGGGAGTCGGACCGCTTCCCTTCGTTCGGGTGCAGCGTGACCGCGGGCTCGTGCTCGGCGGCCTCGACCATCTCCAGCCGGACGTGCAGCTGGGAGCCGTCGCTCAGGCGGTGCTGGTGGTTGAAGTAGACGTCCACCGCGTCGAAGGCGTTCGACAGCTCCACGAGCAGGGCCGCCTCGCTCAACTCCGGATGGCGCCGGTACCGCACCCGCAGCGTGAACTCGGTGATCTGGTGGTTCGTGCTGTCGCCCGTCGCGTCGACCTCGGCGGCCGACAGCTTGCGCACCTCGACCGTGGAGCTGCCCGTGTTCCAGGCCTTCCGCGTGTCGACCTCGTCGCCTTCGAGCTCGGCGCGCAGCCCGGCCCACTGCGCCGCTGTGAGCGCCTTCCGCGGGGTGATGTCGTAGGCGTTGCCGTCGCGCAGCACGGCCAGGGATCTGTGGTCGTGCTGCGCCAGCAGTGGCGGCCGGGTGTCGGGGTTGAAGTCGATGCTGCGTGGCCGCCGCTCAGCGTCGGGGGAGGCGTCGGCGAGCGCGGTCCACATGGCGTCGAGTTGGGTGCGCAGGACGGGGTCCCGCGTGGCGAGGTACTCCCGGGCCAGCAGGCGGAAGACGTCCTGGTGGGCGGTGGTGGGGCGGCCGCCGGAGGGCCAGAGGGTGTCGGAGACGGCGGCCAGCATGACAAGGGCGGCCTGGTCCGGGGCAAGGTGGGGGGACAGGCGTACCACGTGCGGATCATGCGGTTTGCCCGTGCCGAACAGGGTCACGGCGGGTGCGTCGCCGTCGATCGGGCCCACCTCGAAGCGGACCCATTGGCGCTGGATGAGCAGGGTGTCGGCGCCGCTCCAGTGCCGCGCCGCGGACCACCTGCCGACGTCGGTCCAGCGCGTGGGCCAGCTGCCGAAGTCGCTCCGCTTGACCCGCGACTGGAAGGCGGCGCGTGCCGCGGCGACCGTGAGGTCGTCCTGCCCGGTCCGCCGCCCCTCGGTGGCCAGCACGTCGCCGAGCGCCCTGACCGGGACCTGATCGCCGGGCAGGGGGCGGCCGTGGGGGCGGAGTTCGGCTACCACCAGGTCGATCTCGCCCTGGAGGTCGGCGCGGCGCGCGTCTGTGTCGGCCTTGGCGAGCTGGCGCCTGAGGAGGCTCAGCTCGGCGTGGCGGGACTGCGCGCAGTAATCGTGACCGTCTTCCTGGTGGGAGAGCAGGCGGCGCCGGGTCTGAACGCCGTTCTTGCGGGCCTCCTGGACCTGGAGCGTGTCGGTGACGTCGTGGACGACGACGCGGGCGAGCTGGTCGTGCGCGACGTTCTTGTTGGGGCGCAGCAGGTGGGGGTCTTCGGCGGTGCCGGCGCGCACCTTGGTGCGGGCCAGCGGGCGGAACAGGCGCAGGCCGTGGCGGCGCACCATCAGCCGGCCCGGCTTCTCCACGCGGAAGTGGACGTCGCCGTGCGCGAGGGTGAACAGCACGATGGTGTCACCCGGCGTCTGTCTCCACCCCGTCAGGCCGGGCATGTCTAAGGTGTCCGCGTTGTCGAAGAACGCCTTGGTGACCTCGTTCGGGGTCATCTTGGGCGTGCCCGGAGGGCGCCGCTTGACCACGAACTGCGACTGCCGCCCCCCCGACGAGCGCACGGGCCGGGCGGTCACCGTGACGGGCTGGACGCGTTCATGCGCGGAGTGGGCGCCGCTCTCGTCCACGTCGACGGCGCTCGCGGCTTTCAACGCGTTCTCCACCGCGTCGGTCAAATCCTGGCTCCCGCGGGTCCCCGACGCGAGCGCCTCTGCGATCTTCTCCGCCACGAAGGTCCACCGCTCACCCGCGGGCCCGAGCGCGATGTGCTCGGAATTGTGCGCCGCGTTCGCGAACAGCAGGGCGACCCTGGCCACGGCCTCGGTGCTTTCCACATCGCCGAACAGCTCAGCGGCCGCGCGCTGGAGGGCGGGCACGCCCTGCTCACCGGGGAAGCGCCGGCCGCGTGTCGCCTGGTACCACTCGGCGAACCGGGCCAGCCCCTCCACATCGGTCAGCTCGGGGTGCTGGTCCATGGCTTCCGCCACCTGGCGGAGGAAGGCATGCGGGGTGGGGAGACGGCCGTCCTGGCCGGCGAGCAGGTCGACCAGGGACTTGATCCGTCTGAGATCGGCGCCGGTGAAGGGGTAGTCGGGCGACGCGCTGTAGACGGTGGCCACGGTGGAGACCAGCGCGTCGGTGTAATCCAGATGACCCTGGGTCAGACGCGAGACCGGGGTGCCCTTGTACACGGCGGTCATCCGGTCGAGGCGCAGCGCGTGCTCGAAGAACTCCGGCCCGCTGACGGGGAACCTCTTCAGCAGCCTGCGCACGTGCTCGGGCAGTCGCGTGTTGTCCGCCGTGGGCATGACCGGGCGGTAGATGTCGGACGGAACGGCGGGTGCCGCCGAACCCATGACGGTCGAGAGGAGACGTGGCCGCCACTGCTCCTGGTCCACCCGTGCCTGGGGATCCGGGTCGTCGGGCCGCCCGGGGACGGCAACGAGCTTTTTCTCCGCCAGGTCGGACAGCTGCAGGAGGTGACGGTCGCGCAGGCCGACCCGGGCGGGCAAGGGATGTCCCCCGAGGTCGCGGACGGTCCCATCGGTCCACAGGAGCTCTTCCATCACCATGATGGAGTCGTCCCGCTGCACCAGGGCGTCGGCGAGAGTGCGCCGATCGCTCTTCGCCGCCTCGGCGTACTCGTCGGCGAAGCCCAGATGGTGGCCCAGCTCGTGGGCCCAGACGGAGAGTCCGTCGCCCGCATGGATGTTCGTGGCGTTGGCCCGTCCCCCCGTGTCCGGGTGGATCATGACCGCGGGCTCGTCCCTCTTGGCTTCCACGAACTCCAGCCGGACGTGCAGCTGGGTGCCGTCGCGCAGGCGGTGCTGGTGGTTGTAGTAGAGGTCCACCGCGTCGAAGGCGTTCGACAGCTCCGTGAGCAGGCGCGCCTCGCTCAGCTCAGGATGGCGGCGGTACCGCACCCGCAACGTGAACTCGGTGATGCGGTGGTTCTTGCGGCCCTCGTTGAACCACACCGAGCGCACCTCGAGCGTGGAGTGGTTCTTGTTCCAGGTGGTCCGCGTGTCGACCTTGTCGCCTCGGAGTGGTTCGCGGACCCCTGGGACTCCGTTGCGCAGTCTGGCCCACTGTGACGCTCTGCCCGCCTTCTGCGGGTCGATGTCGTAGGCGTTGCGGTCGCGCAGTGCGGCCAGGGTGTGGTTGTCGTACTGCGGCAGCAGCGGCGGTCGGGTGTCGGGGTTGAGGTCGATGCTGCGTGGCCGTGCCGGCTCGACGTCGGGCATGACTTCGGCGAGAGCCGTGTAGAAGGCGTCGAGCTGGGCGCGCAGGACGGGGCTCTGCGTGGAGCGGAACTCGCGGGACAGCAGACGGAAGATGCTGCGGTCGGTGGCGTTGGGGTGTCCGGTGGAGGGCCGGAGGGCGTTGGAGGCGGCGCCCAGGACGGCGAGGGCGGCCTGGTCGGGGGTCATGCTGGGAGCCAGCCTCGCCAGGTGGGGGTCCTGGGCGGTGCCCGTGCCGAGGCGGGTCACGGCGGGCGCGCCGCCGTCGACCGGGCCGACCTCGAAGCGGATGTGCTGCTTGCCGACGAGCAGGGTGGTGGCGTCGGTCCAGCTCCAGTCCGAGGCGCGGTTGCCGAAGTCGCTCGGCCTGACCCGGGCGTTGAAGGCGTCGAGGGCCTCATCGACGGTGAGATCGAACAGCCTGGGCTGCTCGTCGTCGGCGACCAGCACGTCGCCGAGCACCCTGACCGGGATCTGGTCGCCGGGCGCCAGATGGCCGTGGCTGTGGAGTTCGGCCCGGAGCAGGTCGATCTCGTTCTGGAGGTCGGCGCGGCGGGCGTCGGTGTCGGCCTCGGCGAGCTGGTGGGTGAGGAGGCGCAGCTCGGCGTGGCGGGACTGCAGACAGACGTCGTGAGCGTCTTCGCGGCGGAAGGGCAGACGGCGCTGGGTGTGGACCTTGTTCTGGCGCGCCTCCTGGACCTGCAGGGCGTCGGAGAGGTCGTGGACGAGGACGCGGGCGAGCTGGTCGCGCGCGACGTTCTTGTTGGGCTGCAGCAGGTGAGGCTGCGTGGCGGTGCCGGCGCGCACCTTGGTGCGGGCCAGCGGCCGGAACAGGCGCAGACCGTGGCGGCGCAGCATGAGCCGGCCGGGCGGCACCACCTGGAAATGGACGTCGCCCAGCTCCTGGTGGTGCAGGGTGATGAAGCCGCTGCCCTTCCACACCCGCCCGTCCACGCCGGCGATGTCGGAGGACTTCGCCCCGTTCATGAACTCCGTGATCACCTCCTCCACGGTCATCCTGGGTGTGCCGGCGGGACGCCGCTTGACCACGAACTGCGACCGCTGACCCCGCGACCCGCGCACGGGCCGGGCGGTCACCGTGACGGGCTGCACGCTGTGCACCGATTCGTCGCCCGCGTCGGGGATGCTCTTGACCGGCCAGGCGGGGGCGGGCGGCGTGAGCTCGGGGATGCCGCGCCTGCGCAGCTCCGACCGGATGTGGTCGGCCAGCGTGCCGTCCCGGCCGGCCGTCCGATCGTGCAGCGCGTGCAGGTCGAGCCCTTGCTGGTCGGCGACCAGGATCAGCTCGGACGGCAGGGCGGCGAACCGGGGGGCGAACGTGTCGCCGTTCAGCGCGCCGCCCGGCTCGGCGACGTAGGTGTGCCTGGTCCCGTCCGGTGCCGTGACGTCGATCGTGACGTCGGCGCCGATCTCCCGGGCGAGCAGCCGAGCCTGCTGGAGCTGCCCGTACGGCCGCGTCGGGTCGGCGTCGGCGACCAGGCGAACCGGACGCCCGGGCTCGAGCGTCCGCGCGGCCGCCACGTACGGCCGGGCCGGGTCGAAGCCGGCGTGCCGGGCGGCCTGGTCGAACAGCCGCTCCAGCGACATCGGGGCGGGAGAGTTGAGCAGCCGCTCCAGCGACATCGGGGCGGCGGCGGGAGCCGGTGCCGGCCGCGCCGCATGCGCCTGCTCGCGTTCCGCCTCGGCCCGGTTGTCGGCCAGCGACTGGCTGAACAGCATGATGCGGGCGCTGCCCGTCGCGGCGTACGGCATCTCCACCGTGCGCTCGGTCTCGTCTCGCCTGACGTTCCGGACCTCCAGCCGCACATCGGCGTCGACCCGGAAGTCGACCAACGAGGCGACGCCCTTCTCGAAGACGCTGTTCTCCTTGCGGCGTCCGCCGCTGACGGAGGCGTTGTCGACGGACTGCTGGTGCAGCGCCACGTTGACGGCGGCCCCGGATGCCTTGTGATCCTCGCTGAGGGAGACGCCCACCGGGACGAGATGTCCCCGGGTGGCCGAGACCTCCCACTTCTCCCGCCGCCGGTCCACGGTCCTGATCTCGGTGTCGTCCAGGTCGCCGACCACGACGTCCTGGTCCGTCAGGGTGGCCTGCACCCAGACGTCCACCACCTGGTCCGCCCGGTTCGGGTCGAGTTGGAGGCTGAAGGCGAAATGCCCGCGCGAGCCGGCCATCGCCTCCAGGCTGTCCCTGACGGCTACGCGACCGAGCATCTTGCGCACCTTGGCCTTCTCGGCGAAGGTCAGCTCTCTGCCGAAGACGTCCTTCTGCTGCGCCCGCGCGATGACGGCCTCGGCCAGCCCGTCGACCCGCGCCCACTCGACGTGCATGCCGCCGGACAGGGACGGCAGGGACACCGGCCGCGGGTCGGGCAGCGCCGGCGCCCGGGAAGGCGCGTTCTCCTCGCGGGTGGCCAGACCGGACAGCAGGACACGCTCCATCGTGCCCTGCAACGCCACCTTCGCCACCGGCCCGGGCTTGCCGTCGATGATGGGCTGGACCTCGATGACGAACGTCGGGTGCTCCAGGACGCTGGGCTCCGCGCCCTTGAAGCGGGCCGCGCCGTTGATGCGCGTGGTCTGGTTGTTCCGGCTGGCGGAGCCGGAATGGTCCCGGTCGGTCGACAGCGCCATGCTGCCGTCGTCGGCGCCCTTGACGTTCCCGCCGGCGCTCCAGCTCACGGACGTGGACTCGTTGAGCTCCCCGTAGAGGTATCTCTGCTTGATGGAGCCCTTGTCGTAGACCTCCCCGTGGTCGGCGGTCTCACCGAAGCTCGCGCGTATGGTGACGGCGAGCTGCTGGGCGCGGCCCCCGATGCTGACCGCAAGGATCTCGGGCGGCGGCTCCGGGGCGAGCATGTCGTCCAGGCCGCCCTTCCAGCGCTCGCCGGCGTACCTGGCGAACAGCTCCCGGTACAGGCCGATGTCCCCCTCCACAACGCCGGGGAGGACCTTGTCGATGGCCGTCGTGACGCCTTCGAGCAGCTCGATCTCCTGCTCGGGTTCTCCGGGGGCGTGCAGCCGCGTGCGGCCGAGGAGGCTCATGCCGATGGCGTCGTCGTAGCCGTCGGGCTTCACCACGCGCTCCGCCCGCCGCTCCAGCAGACGCGCGTCCGACAGCATCTCGCGCAGCCTGCGGTGCGGCTTCGCCTTGCGCGAGCCGCTCGGCTGCTCGCCGGGCGGGGTCAGCTCCGCGGTGGCCTTCTTGTCGATCAGCTCCTCGATGCGCTCGGCGAAGCGCCGCTTGGTGTGCTCACTGGTCAGCGGGACGTGCGGCACGCCGACCGAGCTCATGAGCCGCTCGCGGACGCTCAGCTCGCCGCGGGCCTGCTTCAGGTCCTTGAGGTAGCGGCGCACGAACGGGAGCGCGACGCGGCGGTTCAGCTCGAGGGTGCCGTTCAGCAGCCGCTCGGCCGCGTCGGCCGCATGGTGCAGGGAGAGCGGCATCTCGCCCTGGCTGTAGAGCTCCAGGGCGTCACGCTCGGCGTTGCGGCGGACGGCCGTGCCGCCGCCGGTAAGCTCGCGTGCCGCACCGAGGGAGGACGCGCCGATGCTGATGTGGGCGACGACGTCCGTCTCCGACAGGTACTGCACGCCGGTGTCGATGTCCAGGTCCTCGCCCGCGAGGATGACCGTCTGCTCCCGTCCCTGCGAGACGGTGCGCGACCCCGACAGGCCGGCTTCGCCGCTCGGCGTGCCCGGGAGCTGCAGACCGGTCGAGCCGTCGACGTTGGACGTGGTCGACGCGGAGGACGACGTACCCGAGACGATCATCGACATGAGGATGTTGCCGCCGACCCACTTGCCGGCCGAGAAGACCCGGGACTTGCCGGCCTCCAGCCGGAGCGACACCGGGACGCGCACGTTCCCGTGCCCGGGCAGGTCGACGATCACCTCGACCCGCAGGTCGCTGAAGAACGCCTCCGGATGGGCCAGCATGCCCGGCTCGCTGAACAGCTCGTCCACCTGGTCCAGGGACACGGCCTCCCTGGGCACCTTCAGTTCCGCTGCCACGATGCCCGCTATGTCGCCCAGGTCCAGGGCGACGGTCCTGCCGCGCTTGAGCGCCTCCACCGACGTCCGGTGCTCCGGCCCGTCCGGGCGGTCGTCGGCGTAGGGCAGCTCGGCGACGGGTATGAGCACGCGGGCGCTGACCTCGTCCTCAGCGAGCCGCTCACCGTCGAGGGTGGTGCGCAGCCTGCCTCCGATCAGGAACGCCGCGGAGTCGGTCTCGTCCAGGCCCACCTCGTTGATCTGGACGCCCTGCTTCACGCTCAGGTCGTGGCTGGAGGCGCGCTTGAACCCCGCCCCGCCACCGCTGGTGTCGACGCCATCGTCGTCCGGAGCCGCGAGACCCGCCCCGACGGAGCCGTCCCAGGACTGGCCAGTGCTCTCCGTCCGTGAGGCGCCGAGCGAGCCGATGGGCAGTTTCACCCCCGGCTGGGCCCGGACCACGCCCTCGGGCGTCACGTCGTCCATGTCCTGGTCCACGTGGACGCGCAGCCGGAAGTGCTCGGTGGCCATGCCGGTCCGCTGCAGCGTGAGGCGGATGCCGTAGCCGTGCTGGGAGGCCCGGTTGTAGCCCTCCTTCAGCCGGTGAGTGGTGAGCTGCTGCTCGATGAGGGTCTCGTTGCGGCGCTGGCTGGCCTCCGTGCGCGCGTCGCGGGAGTACACGCGGACGCCGTTCACGAGTCTGGGCAGCAGCCCCTTGTCGCGGAGCTCCTCGATGGTCTGCTGCCACACCCGGTCGGCGCCCGCGACGTCGTCGATCCGGGCATGGCCGGCGCCGCGGACCCTGCCGGTCTTCATATGGTCGGGCAGTTCGAGCTTGCGGCCGGGCGGCGGCTCGGGCGAGGGGTCGTCGCGCAGGATGGGGGTGCCGTCGGGCCGCCGCCCCACGATCGCCGCCGCGTCCACCGGCAGGTTGTAGTGGTACGCCTGCGACTCCGGGAGCAGGAACAGTGCCCTGCTCTCACCGGAGAAGCCCTTCCGGGGCGCGTCCTGCAGCTCCAGGACGGCCGTGTACACCACCCGCAAGCGGTACGACTGCACCTGGCCCGCCCAGCGCGGAACGTTGGGCATGACGGCGGTGCCGCCCACGTTCGTCGATTCGGAGTGCGACCGGGCCCGCGAGAATCCGAACGTCAGCCTGGGAACCCACTTCCACAGCGGGAGCTTCCCCCCGACTGTGACGTTGAAGTGCCCGGACGTGCCCGCCGAGCGGCCCTGCCAGGCCGAGCTGAAACCGATCGGCAGGTCCTGCTCAAGGTGCAGCTTGTTGCTGGGCGGGCCCACCACCTCTTCCAGGACCACCTTGCCGTGGACCCGGAGGGTGCCCTCCCGGCGGCCGTCGGAGAAGTGACGTGCGAAGCCGTTCGCGCCCGTGACCTCCGACCAGTGCACCGGGACCTGCCCGGTCATGATGGTGCGCACGTGGTCCTGGGCCGCCTGCCCGTAGCCGGCGTCCACCAGGTGGGCGACCATGTCGTCCGCCGTTTCGGCGAGGCCGGTCGAGCCGATCGCGACGTGCCCCGGCAAGGCGCCGTCCAGACCCGCGTTCTCGTCCAGCCGTACGCGGTTGTCCGGGGCGGGCTCCGTCAGGGGGGCGGGTACCCAGAAGTCCTGCAGATCGTCGCCCGTCACCCGGGTGGGAGGCGCCCAGTCGCCCGTGGCCGTCCGGTGGCTCACCTCCAGGACCAAGGCGCCCTGGTACCTGGTCGACGGGCCCCGGTTGTCCATCACGGAGCCCCGCTGGGCGTAGTTGCCGGCCGAGGCCCGCTGGCTGTCGCTGGTGCCCCGCCCGTAGGAGCCTTCGGCCACGACGAATTCGGCCACCGCCTGGGCGCGCTCCGACGGCAACTGCTTGGCCGCGGCCGCGGCGTCCCATTTCGGCGTGACGTCTTCGGAGCCGCGCGCCGTGGCCGAGACCGACGCGCCGTCCTCCGCGAAGTTGCCGACCATGAGCTCCGAGGCCTCCGTGTGGCCCCCGGGGATCTCCGCCAGGTGGCCCACACGTCCCCGGACCAGGATCTCCCGGCCGTTGTCCAGCTTCAGCACGACCCCGTCCGGGGAGAGCACGTCGCCGAAGTCGCGGCGCAGCAACTGTGCGGCGTCCTCCGGGCTGAAGTCGGCATCCCCTTCGCGGTTGAGGACGGCGGCCAGCCTGTCCTGATTGGCGATCGGGCCGTTCACCGGCAGCCAGGCGGACATCCCCGCCCGCGGCGGAAGCGCGGTCTCCTCCGCCTTCAGATAGTCCTCGTAGGCCTTGTTGGCGTCCGCGACGCCACGGGAGAGCTCCGGCGACAGCGACCCCGCGGAGGTCGCCTCGTTCAGCAGGGCCAGCAGCGTCGTCTGGGCCAGCGCGGCGGCCCGCGCCGCCTCGGCGGCCGCCTGGTAGCGCTGGGCGATCCGGAACTGCCGGCGGGCGACCTCGGCCTGACCCTCGGCCTCGGCCTCCGCGTCGGCACGCCGTCCGGCGGCCCCGTCGTCGCGCTGCTCGACCGCCTTCTCGGCCTCCTCGTAGGCCTTCTGCATGTCCTGGGTGGCCTCCGCGCCCCGCTGCACGTACAGGGTGCCGAGCCGGCCGAGCCGCTCGGCCTCCTGGGTGAGCGTGGCGATCTGCTCCCGCACCGCGGCCCGGCGCTCGGCCAGCTCGCCGAACTCCCTGACGACCGGCTGCTCCGGTGCTACGGGGAGAGTCTGCGGCGACGGAAGCGCGTCGACCGCCTCCTGGTAACGCCGGTGCTCCTCCTCCGCCTCCCGCATGCGCTCGGCGAGCACGCCGACGTCGAGCGTGCCCTCGTCCCTGACGTACGGCAGGACGTCGGCGGCGGCCTGATAGGCCCTGCGCGCCCGGTCAGCCAGCCGGCGGGCCTCGTCATGGGCCTCGGCCGCCTGCTGCAGCTCGGTGCCGGCCGTCTGCCACGGCAGGGCTTCGGCGAGCTCCTGCCGGGCGATCGCGTCGCGGGCCCGGCCGAAGGCCGCCAGCGACTCGTCCGTCCAGCGGCCGGACTCCTCCTGCATGTCGGCGGCGGCCAGGTCGAGCGCGGTGACGTGCCGCCCGAGCGTCTGCCGCAGCTCCGCGATCGCCCTGGTCCGGCTTTCCAGCGCGGCGCGCAGGTCGGCCAGCGATGCCGCGGGGTCCGGCGTGGTGGCGGTCAGGTCGACCGTCATCAGGGCGAACCGCTCAAGGGTCTGACCGAGCTGGAGCGCCTGGGCGATCTCGGAGTTGGAGACCCCCAACCGGTTGAGCAGCGACTGGTACACCGCGCGGGCCCGGTAGGCCGAGGCCGCGGCGTCGCCGTATGCCGTCGCCGCCTGCCGGAACCGCATCCCGGACGCGTGCGCGGCCTCCGCGGCGGCGGTGTCGCCGGCGGTGCGGGCGGTCCGCTCCTGCTCGAAGGCGCGGTCCGCCGCGTCGGAGTTCTCCCTGGCGGCCGTGTACAGGTCGATCGCGGGCACGGTCAGCGTGGCGGCTCGCGTGGCCACGGCCGACCGCAGGTTGCCGGAGGCGACGTCCAGCAACGGTGCCGAGAACGGCAACGAGTCCTGCAGTGCCTGCCGGTAGCCGGCGTACGCCTGCTGGGCCTTGCTGACGGCGTCGGCGAGATCCACGCTGCGGAGCGGGCGGGTGGTCATCAGGTCCGCCGCCGCCCGGTGCGCGGCCCGGGCAGTCGCCGCGGCGGCCCGCGCCGCCTGGTAGGCGTCGGCGGTCCCCTGTCGCTGCCGCGCGGCGGCGATCAGGGCGTTGGCCGTGCTGAGGTCGCCGTTCCTGAAGGCTGCCGTGGCCTGCTCGGACAGCTGGACGGACGCCTCGTAATGGCGGATGCCGATCCTGTTCAGATCGATGTCGGCCTGGTCCAGAGCGGACGCCCGGTCCGTCATCGACTGCATGAGCTCGGACAAGGCCGTGGTGACGGCCGCCTGCTGCCCCTCCAGATGGGACCGCAGCTCCGCGAGCGCGGCCCCGGGCTCCGGCTGTGACGCGCGCGGGGCCGTGATGGCGTCCCGGTCCTGCCGGTCATCGGGCAGGGGGTGGCCGTGGTCGCGGAGCTCGGCCACAAGAAGGTCGATCTCCCGCTGGAGCTCGGCGCGGCGGGCGTCGCCGGTGGCCTCGGCGAGCTGCCGGCTGAGGAGCCTGTACTCGCTGTGGCGGGTGTCGAGGCAGAAGTCGTGGCCGCCGGTACGCGGGGCGAGCAGGCGGCGCTGGGTGTGGGCGCCGGCCTGGCGGGCCTGCTGGGCCTGGAGGCTGTCGGAGATCTCGTGGACGACCAGCCGGGCGAGCTGGTCGGAGGCGACGTTCCGGTTGGGGCGCAGCGCGTGGGGCTGCTCGGCGGTGCCGGCGAAGACCCTGGTGCGGGCCAGCGGCCGGAACAGGCGCATGCCGTGGCGGCGGACCATGAGCCGGCCGGGCCGCTCGACGCGGAAGTGGATGTCGCCGAGGGTGGTGTGGTGGACGACGAGATCGGTGTCGTCGGCGCTCCACGTCCATCCGCGCACGCCGGTGATGTCGGAGGGGTCCGCGTTGGTGAGGAACTGGGCGCGGACCTCGCCCGTGGTCATCCTCGGCGTGCCGGCGGGCCGCCGCCTGACCACGAACCGCGACCGCTCCTCCTGCGACCGGCGCACGGGCCTGGCCGTCACCAGGGTGTAGTCGGCACGCCGTCCGGACTCGGCCCGGATCGGCGCGATCGGGCCCGTCGCGGTGAGCCCGCCGGGGGTGGCCTGGGCGGGCGCGCCGTTGGGCGTCGCGGAGTCCGCGGGAGCCGTGGCGGCGGTGACGGCGGCGGTGGCCGCGGCACGGGCGTCCGGCGCGACCTGGCCGTTCTGCACGGCTTGGATGTACGCGGCGGGAGTGGTGACGGTGTCCGCCTGCGCGGCGGCCTGGCCCTGAACCTGCCCGTTCGGCGACTGGGCGGCCTGAACCTGCGGCTGCGTCTGGGCGTTCTGCGGCTGGGCGGTCTGGGCCTGCGGCTGCGTCTGCGGCTGGGCGTTCTGGTCCTGGGCGTTCTGCGGCTGCGCCGCCTGTGCCGGGTTCTGCGTGTCCCGCGCCTGGGTGGGCCCCTGCTGCGTGTCCTGCGCCTGGCTCGGCTGCTGCGGGGCCTGCGGCTGGGCCTGCGTGTGCGGCTGCGCGGCCTGGGCCTGGGGCGCCGCCTGACGCTGGTCGTGCGCGTCCGCGGGATCTGGGGCCTGCGTCTGGTCGGGGTTCCGCTGGCCGTTGGTCCGCTGGTCGTTGGTCCGCTGGTCCGGGGCGCTCGACTGCTGCGCGGTGGACGGCGTGGCGCGGTCCGGCGCCGCGTGCGATCCCGGCGTCGTGCCGCTCCGGTCGGCCTGCGCCGTGACGGCCGGCTGGTCGGGCGCGGTCTGCCGGCGCGCCCCCGGCTGGTCGCCTGCCGGTGCCCGCTGCTGGTCGCCCGTGGGCGTGCGCTGCTGGTCGCCCGTGGGGGTCCGCTGCTGGCTCGCGTCAGCGCGGGTGCTCGTCGCCGGCGGGGCCGAAACGTCGGAGGTCGCCCGCTGGTGCGGGATGACGGGCTGCGGCGCAGGCTGCTGCGCGGATGTGGAGTCGGGGCCGGTCGGTCCGGGCCCGCCGGTGGACGGCCGGTCGCCGGCCGTGGTCGGACCGGATCCGTTGGGTCCGCCGCCCGCGGTGGTGTTCGAGGCGATGGTGGTGGTCCCGGCGCCCGCCAGGTGGCTCCCCACGCTCCGGGCGTAGTTCGACAGCGTGGTGATCGGGCGCACCGCCGCCGCGCCCAGATGGTCCACGTTGAACGGGCTGATCGTGCCCGTCCTGGCGGCGCCGGCAGCGAAGCCGCCCACCATCGACTGCAGGGTGAAGTCACCCCACTGGCCGTACACCGCCTTGTTGGCGATGACGCTGCCGAGGGGCGAGGCGAACATGTTCGGCAGGCCGGTCATCATCATGCGCCCCGGATAGCGCTGGAACGCGGCGAGCACTCCGGTGCGGTCGCCCGCCATCCGGTTCAGCGAGCGGATGCCCGGCATGTCGTCGACGATCTTGCCCATGTGCTTGCCGAGCCAGACACCGCCCACGGTGCCGACGACGGTGCCGACGAGGATGGCCTTGGTCTTCTGCCAGTCCCACTTGTCCTTCAGGCCCTCTTTGATCTGGTCGTACTGGGCTTTCTCGCTGGCCAGCTCTTCGAGGATCTCTTCGGGCAGCTCCGTCATGAGCTGCCAGTGGAGGTAGCGGGTGGCGGCGTTGGCCGCCAGCTCGGTCTTCCGGGCGTTGTTGACGACCGGCCCCATGCGGGTGGCCGCGAGCATGAGCCGCTGCATCAGCAGGTGGGCCCGGGCGTTGCCCATCTTGGCCGCGAGACGGATGACCAGCGCGGCGAACGGGGCGCTGACCGCCACGACGCCGATCGCGGCCGCGATGACCGACACCCAGAAGGCGATGTTGATCGACCGCTTGGTGTAGTCGTCCTCCACCGAGAAGTAGCCGAAGCGCTCGGCGAACTGCGCGGCGAGGTTCGCCTTGGCGACCACGCCGGTCTGGTCGCCGAACTGCTGGGCGATGTGGGTGAACGCCGGCGGCTTGGCCGGAGTGGTGTATCCGGCGTCGATGGTGCTGATGGCCGAGCCGGTCCGTTCCACCGCCCCGCCCATGCTGGCCACGATGGAGTCGAGGATGAGGGCCGCCTGGCCCGTCTCCACCGACTTGGAGTCGGGCCACGGCTCGCCCGCCATGAACAGCGGGATGAACGTGTAGTTCACCCAGCCAGGTAACGCCGAGCTCTCCCATGCGGGACGGACCTCGGTCGTGGGAACCCGCCTGACCGACGTGCCCTCGCTGGGCACGTAGTTGGGATTTACCGGCCTTTTGCCAGCCATCTGCCGCAGTTCCCGTCAGTCGCGGCCGAGAAGGGTATGGGCAAGCTGCCGCGCCACAGCCTCGTTGGTGCTCAGGGAGTGGGTGATCGCCTTGCGGAACTTCTGCGGCGTCTTGCCGATCTCCCGCACGAGCTCCTTGGTGTCGTCCAGCAGCCGTTCCGGGCCGCCGAACACCTGCAGGGCCTGGAAGAAAGCGGTGCCGGCCGGCCCGGTGCCCCAGACTCGCGACGCCAGCAGCCCGCGCAGCGTCGCCTCGTCCGACCGGAAGTCGGTGTCCAGGTCGCCGGCCATGGTTTCGAGCTGCCCGATGCCGGTCGAGATGGGTTCGGCGATCTCGACGCCCTCCTCGTCCCTCACCGGCGCTCGTCCCCTTCGACCATCTGCCCGGCCAGCTGCTTCATCACGGTCTCGATGTCACCGTCGAGGTGAGCGCGCATCTGGTCGGCGGGAACCACAGACTCGAAGATCTCCACCACTTTGTCCTGGGCCTTCGCCGCGGCCCGGTGGATGGTGTCCGTGATCGTGTCGGCCAGCCCTCGGGCGTCGGGGTCGCGGAACACGCGAGGGTCGAGGTCGAGCCTGATCAGCTCGCCGCCGGCCCCCACGGTGGCGGAGACGAGGCCGTTGGCGGACTTCTCCGTGACCTCGACCGCGCGGGTCCGTTCGTGCAGATCCAACGCTTCGCTCTGCAGCGCCATGAATCGGGCCTGGAGCTCGTCGGCGTAAGCCTGCAGGCCAGCTGCGTCAACGTCCATCGACACATCCCCCAAGAGCGTCTTTCGGTGAACGTACCAAGAACACCACTCTGCACAAAAGGGGCAGATTTAACATGGGTGTTACTTGTTATCAATCTCCACAGCCAGCTCCTGCAGCTCCGAAACCTCGGCCCGGCGCACCCACAGCCGGTGGACCCCGCGGTCGATCCGGTCCAGGTCAAGCTCCCTCGCCACGGTGACATGCGCACCGACGTACTCGACGAGCAACTCGTCCTCCCGCTCCGCGCACACCAGGAAGGGCGCTCCCCGCCACATGCAGACGGTGATGACGTGGCGCACCCACGCGCACTCCGCCGCCGGGACGGCGTGGACGTACAGGTCGTCCTCCAGCCGCTCGAACCCGTCGGCGGGCGACGTGCTCCGCAGCCGCATCCACAGGCCACCCTCGCCGAGCTGCGGCGCCGCCTCGAAGACGGCTCCCGCCCAGCACGCCAGGTAGGTCACGCGGGATCCTCTTCGTGCACGAGCCACTTGCCGCGATCGGCGTCGAACTGGGCGCGCAGCCGCTCCTCGCCGTCCGCGTCCAGCTCCACGATCTCCGCCCCGTACGGGAGCAGGATGCCGTCGATCTTGTACTCCCGGATCATCTCGTGCGCGTTGGGCACGAGCCCCATCCCACCGAACGGCGGCTCCTCGACGACCCAACCGGCGACGGCCTTCATGCTCTCCTCGTCCGTCCCGCCGTACGGGGTGCGATACAGCGAAAGCCCCACGGCCGGCCAGCGCAGGATGTTCACCGTGCCGTCGCGCGTCAGCGCCTCGTCCCTGAACAGCGCCTCCGTCAGTGCCGTGGGAGTCGTGAGGTGCGCCACGTCCGCCGCGATGTGGCAGTAACCGGACACCCTCGGCTTTCCCGTGGTGAGCAGTTCGAGGACGTCGAACGGCCGGAGCAGCTTCTGCATGACCGGCACCCGGGACGCCCGCCCCAGGGCCACGTCCTCCAGCAGAGACGGCACGGCGAGTCGCGCCACGGTGCCGGGCTCCAGGTAGAAGCAGACCGGCCGGCCCGGATTGACGGCCAGCCCCCAGGACGGGTCCGGCCAGCCGGCCACCAGGTCCAGCAGGGTCACGACGAAGAACCGTCCGGCCGACTCACCCATCGCCTCCGGTGAGGTGAAGGCGACCACCCACGTGCGCTCGGCGTCGCTGAACGTGGGCCAGGGCACCGGCGTCTCGCCCGCCGCCGGCTCATCGCTGACCGGGCAGGCGAAGGCGGTCGTGCGCAGCAGGGACAAGCACGTGGCCAGATCGCCGCGGGCGTGTGCCCGGCCGAGTTCCTCCTCGAACGAGCTCGCGACGTGCATGGCGTCACCCTAGT
Organism: Nonomuraea sp. 3-1Str; assembly: GCF_031570565.1. Taxonomy (NCBI): domain Bacteria; kingdom Bacillati; phylum Actinomycetota; class Actinomycetes; order Streptosporangiales; family Streptosporangiaceae; genus Nonomuraea; species Nonomuraea sp. 3-1Str. The sequence continues at coordinate 128,369 of NZ_JALHBK010000003.1, read as the reverse complement.
AGGTTGATCCATGTGACTTTGCCAGTGGCGCGCACCCGGGACGAGGCCCTGCTCCACCTCGACCTCACCCCCTGCGCATGCGGATCGGTGGAGACCCCCTGGGAGAGCGGCGTGGTCGGGGTCGCGGAGGAGCTCGCCGTCGCCTACGCGGGCATCTGCGCCGACTGCGGCGCCGAGCGGGAGTACGTGTTCGGGCTGCCGGAGCAGGAGACGGCGCCCCACGGCTGGCCCACGTTCGGCGGGGCGGAGCCCTCCCAGCTCATCGACGCCGGTGAGTGGCTGTGGGTCGCCGATCAGGTGGGGAGCAGCGTGCCGCCCGACCCGGAGGAAGGCGCTCGGGCGCTGGCGATGGCGCGCGCCGCGGTCGAGGAGGTGCTCAAGTTCGTTCCCGAAGGCCGGGACAGGGTCCCCGAGCAGGCGTTCTGGACCGACCGTGGGCTCCGGGTGCACGCCGCCGAGCCCGGCAGGTTCCGGGTCGAGCGGCTGCTCGTGGTGAGGGACACCTACCGCGATGCGTAGGGCCAGGACGCTGACGGAGGCCGCGCTCTTCGTCAACCTCTCCGCGGGCGACGTGGAGCCGGAGCTGACGGAGGGCGCCGAGGCGTGGACGATGACCGCGGGCGAGATCGAGGTCGAGATCCCGTACGCCGGCGAGGCGGAGGCCCGCCGGACCGGTGAGCGATTCGGGTTCGGCCTGTCCGAGCTGATCGACGCCGGGCAGTGGTACCTCATCGCCCTCGAGTACGCGCGCCGGGCCGTCCACGACGACCTCGGGGTCGCCGCCGGCGAGGACGACCGGGCCGACGACGCCAGGCTCAACTGGGAGTACGCCAGGGACGCCACCATGGAGGTGGTCAAGTTCCTGCCGCCGGGAGCTGGTGAGGTCCCGGCGGGGGCGTTCTGGACCAGCGAGGGCAGGCAGGCGTGGCAGGAGGACCCGGCGCGGTTCACGGGGGAGCGGCTGGCGGACGACGTCGCCTTCTACCAGGAGAACCTGGACGAACTCAGCGCATGACCTTGAGCGGGGCCAGGGCCGCCTGTGGATCCAGCATGGGGCCGTCCGGGATCAGGTGCACCAGGTTCGCCGGCAGCGGGGCGACCACCGACGAGTCGTACCCCAGCTTCTCGATCAGGTCGGCCGACTTGAGCTCGAACTTCCGCCCCTGATCGGTGACCAGGTAATACGTGCCGATCGCCGCCATCTGCCCCTCCCCGGGCAGCAGCCCCGCCAGCACCGCACTGCCGGGCGGCAGCAGTACCTGGTCGAAGCTGTCCTGCCCGCCACTCGTCCTGGGCGTCTGGATGGCGATCGTCGCGCCCACCGTCAGCCTGGCCCGCGCCGATCCCTTCGCCGTGTCGGCGTAGACGGCGCACACCGGCGCCCCGACGGGCATCGGCACCACCTTCGGCAGGTTCTCCGGCAGGTTGCCCCCCATCATCTGTGCCTTCGACGGCGACGCGTTCACCGTCGCCGCGTCCGTCTGGATGGGGTCGGCCCGGCGCCTGCCGTACGCCTTCTTGGTCTCCGGGTCGCTCAGCAGCAGCGTCGCCTGTGTGCTGGTGATCTGCGCGTACCCGTCCGCGACGAGCACGTACCACCTGGGCTGGCCGCCCGCGACCGCGGAGGTGGTGAACACCTGGCCGATCCTGCCGCCGCTCACCGCCCGGCCCCTGTTCTCGATCGTGGGTGCGCGGAAGTCCACGGGAGCCTGCGGTATCGCGTTGAGCCAGGGCGCCGGCACCTTGCGCGGCGTGCCCGCGCCCAGCGCCCGCAACCCCTCGGCGGAGATCCGCATGCGCCGGTCCGCCCAGATGATCCAGGCGCGCATCTGCTCGTCGAGGACGGCCATGGCGTCGCCGCCGAGCGGTCGCCCGCCGACGTCCGCGCCGCCCACGAGCGTGACGTACGGCTTGGATCCGCCGGCGGCGTCCTTGCCCTCGGTCACGCACGCCGCCCACGGCCCGTGGACCATCTTGTCCTTGGCCGGCAGGGAGTTCGGCGCTCCCGGGATGCCCACGAGGGGGGCCCGCTGGAAGTCGGCCAGCGAGGCGGCCGACACGTTGCGTACCTTCACGTCGGCGACGTCGAGCAGAAGCCTGCCCGAGACGTAGTTGGCGACCGGCAGGAGCTTGCGCTCCTTCTGGCTGTAGACATAAGCGGCCCCGGTCTCGTCCTCCACGAGCAGCTGCCCCGGGTCCGTCAGCTTGGTCGCGCCGCCGCTCTTGAGCATCCCCCAGATGCCGAAACCGGCCAGCAGCAGCACCGCGATGAGCACACCCGCGAACGTGGCCACGTTCTGCCTGCGCATCGGGGATTCGGGCACGTCCGGTTGAGCCTGTAGCAGCGCCATGCCGAGACGTTGGGTCATCAGCCGATGCGCCTGGTACAGATCCTTCCTGGTCTGCATGCCACCCCCGTTGCTCCGGCGTCCCGCCGCGTTTCGCCCGCGATCAGGACAGCATAGAAGCAGCCCCAGATGTGTCCACTTCTCCCCTGAACCTCACCTTTTCCGGTAAGTTGCAGGCTTAGTGGATCTTATGGGAGGTGCACGATGGCTTACCCACCGGGCGAGGGGCCCCAGAGGCCGTGGCCGGGCTTGGAGCCCAAGCCAGACGAGGTCACATTTGAGGCCAAGGTGCTCGAGGGCATCGCGAAAGACCTGGAAGCCGACCTGAAGCGAATGCTCGGCACGGGCGCCGGGACGCCGACGGATTTCGCGAAGCATGCCCTCCCGATGACCTTGATGGTTGATCCGGACTACGCGCCCGGCGCGGCGTTCATCGAGACGCTCCAGAACGGCCAGCAGTATTTCGGTCTCGTCTACCAAGAGATCATCGAGAAGTACGCGACGGCCATCGAGCTGATCTACGCCGGCGCGGGCGTGCAGAAGGAAGTCGAGACCAGCAACACCGGGCTTACGGCGAGCATCTGATGGAGTACGACAAGAAGACCTTCCCGGTCCGGGCCAAGGCGGACTTCTACGTGCACGGCACCCAGCCCGCCGACAAGGTGGAGCGGATCTCCAAGGCCCTGCGCGACGCCGCCCCCGAAATCGAGAAGGCAGGCAACACCTACGTCAACGCGGGATCGGTGCTGGCCACGTGCTTGCAGCGGATCGAGGACGCGGCGCGTCGCATGGCGGACGTCTGGGGGGACAAGGCCTCGGTCGAGGCCCAGCTCGCCCTCAAATCCCTGCACGAGTCGATCGACCAGGTGTCGGGCCGCTTCAACATGATGGGCCGCCCCCTGGAGTCGTTGGGGCGTGACGTCCTGCCGAAATACGGCGACTCCGGCGGCTGGGACGGGTGGGGGGGCCACGCGACCCCCATCCAAGGCATGAAATTCCTCTGGTACGACAACGGCTCGGGTGGCGGGACCAGTTGGTTCGCCTCCGCCAACGATGTCGCCACGAAGCATCTCCAAAGGCTCAACCACGACCTTGAGACGTGGTACAACCTGCTTCCCCCCGACGTCAGCAGGACACTGCCGAAGATCGACGCCAGCACGGCCACCGACCTCGGCCTCGGGAAGCCGGATCCCCTCAAAGGGCCCGGCGGCCCGAACGGCGGCACCTACCCCGCCGGCTTCGACCCGACCGCCGGAGGGGGCAGCCCTAATGGCGCCGGGGTCGGCCCCATCCCTGGCGCGGTCTCTCCGTCCGGCGTCGGAGGGCCCACTGCCGGCAGCCCCACGGTGCCCGGCTCCGGCCAGGACGGCGGCCCGGGCGGCGTCGGCGCCGGCGGTCCCGGCGGGGCGGGTGTCCAGGACCCGGGCGGGGTCACCCCGTCCCCGACCCCGGCCACCCCACCTCAGACCACGCCCAACAGTCCCGTCGGGAGCACCCCTGACGCGAACCAACCGAACCTGCCGCCGCAGCCGCAGGTGCCCGACCCCAACGCCGATGCCGGCAAGGACCCGGGCTCGTCCACCCCGGGCTCGCGCGACACCTCGCTCGCGGACTTCCAGCAGCCCAAGTTCGACACGCCCACCAGCCCGAACGCCACCCCGTACACCCCGGCCAACGTCCAGTCCCCGGCGGAGATCCGCAGCCTCGCAACCCCGACCGTGGTGCCAGGAGCATCGACGGGAGCGGGAGACGGCCGCTACGCCGGCCTTCTCTCACCCGGTGTCAGGGCCGGCGACGCCGCCGGATCGGGCATGCCGATGTACCCGCCTATGCATGGGAGCGGACACCAACCCGAGGAGAGCAACGACGGGGCGGGGACCTGGCTGCACGAGGTCGACGACGTATGGGGAGGTCCTGCCGACGACACCACCGGCCACACCCTCCGCCACGACCAGGCATGACCGTCCGCCGTCCAGCGGCGGGTCACTCCAGCGACGACCGCGGGGTGGTGTGCCGGGGGCGCTAGGTCCCCGGGGTGGTGTGCCCCGGGGGTGGTAGGTCCGCGGGGTGGTGTGCCCCGGGGTTGGTTGGTCCGCGGGGTGGTGTGCCCTGGGGTGGTGTGTCCCGGGGTGTGTGCCGGCGGTGGCCGGTGTGACCACGCGGCCGTCCCGGCGGTGGCCGGTGTGACCACGCGGCCGTCAACGGGCGCTCCTGCGCGGGTGCCTTGCCTTACACCTCCCCCTCCGGGAGGGCTGCCTGGATGGGGGTCATGGTCCCCATCGTGACGAGAAGCCCTCGCCCTGGCGGCCCTCCTACGGCGCCACGCGGCAGCCGTACCGACAGCAGGTCCCCATCCGCCGGACTCTGCACCGACAACAACACCCCGGTCCTCGACTTGCGTGTCTCCGCCACGAACCCCCGGTAGGCCTGTGTCAGATCACCGGTGGATCCCGCGATGATCAGCCCGTGATCCCCGTCGCGTCCGGACCGCAACACCTCCTCCAGCGCCATGCCCAGCGGCCCGTCCGGGCTGATCAGCTCCGCGTCGTCCACGAGGACCACGTACTCCTCGTGCTCGGCCAGTAGCTCCTGGAGATCGGTGGCGTTGCCGTCCAAGACCGCCACGGCGCCCCGCAGGTCGCGCAACGGGCTGCGCCTGGGCGCGATCGCGACCACCGGTGTGCCGTACGCGATGAGCGAGTGAGCGGCGGTCACCAGCACCGAGGAACGGCCCGAGCGGGAGGGGCCGGCGATCACCGCGCCCGGTCCCTGCGCGTACAGGTCGATGCCGAGCGGCGCCAGCGCGTCGCCGCCCGCACCGACGAGGGCCCACAGCGGAGACGGGGGACTGAAGCCGGGATCGAGGGCTTCGGCCTCGCCGGCGGTGATGCGCATGGGGAGCGCGTCGACCCGTAGCGGCGGCTCTCCCTCCCACAGCCACGCACCTCGGGCGAACGCGGCCTGCCCAGCGTTCCGCAGGCGGCGTCTGCCTCCGTCGTCCGACGGCTCGACCGTCCCGGACAACCCATCAACGCTCCCAGGCTGACCGTGTCCCGCCCCCGGTTGGCCAGGTACCGCCGGTTGGCCAGGTCTCGCCGGCCGCAGGTCGTGGAGTGTCATCGCTTCCGGCGAGTCTTGAACACCGGCCGACACCGCTCGCGCGAGATCCTGCAGGGCTCCCACCTGAGCCGGGCCCGAGGCGTCGGCCGTCAGGAGAGCGATCTGGCTTTCGACGATGCCGTGCTCGCCGATCGACAGGGTCCGTCCGGGCGGCATGGACGACGGCAACCCCTTGAGCGGCAGCCCGGCCAGCCCGTAGTCGGCTGGATCGGCGAGCCGCAGGATCAGGCGGTCGTCGAACACCGTGGACACCTGCCCCATGAGGCAGGACCGGTCACCCGTCACGACCGCTCGCAGGCCGACCGCCGACCCTTCCCGCAGCAGTTGCAGGACCGCGTCGATCAGCCGCCCGTAGTCATAGCTCTCGAACGCGGCGACGAACCCCTCCCAGCGATCCAGCATGAACACCAGCCACGGAAGACGATGACCCGCCAGCCGGAACTCCGCCAGGGAGGCATGCCCGGCCTCCGCGAGCAACTGCTGCCGGCGGCCCACCTCGGCGCGGAGGCGGCCGAGAAGACGTTCGACGCGGTCGAGCTGGTCGCGTGTCACCACCGCACCGCAATGCGGCATCGCCATCAAGGGCAGCAGCGCGCCGGAGCCGCAGTCGATCGCGTGCACGTGGACGTCGGACGGAGACGCCTGGGCGGCGATGGCACCCGCGATCGTCCGGAGCGCGGTGGAGCGGCCGGTGCGCGGAGAGCCCGCGATGAGCAGATGGCCGCCCTGACGCAGGTCGAGCGCGAGGGCCCGGCGGTCCTGCGCCCACGGCCGGTCCACCACACCAAACGCGATCGGCTCCACCTCCGTCACACCGGACCGGTACGAACCGGCTTCCGCATCCGCACGGCCGGTCAGAGGTTTCCGTCCCGTGTGCGTCTGCGGGGGGCCGGTCAGGGGTCTCTGTCCTGTGTCCGTCTCCGGAGAGCCGGGCAGAGGACTCAGTCCGGTGTACGGTGCCGCACGGCCGGTCATGGGGTGGACCTGGTCGAGGACCAGGTGTGTCGGCAGGGGCTCCAGCCACGGGCTCGGCTGTCGACGGACCCCGGTCAGCCGGGTGGCCTCCACAACGGCGTCGGCCAGGATGGACAGGTCGGTGACGGTCGACTCCTCCGGAGGCTCCGGAGGCGCGGGCAAGGGTTTGCCGAGCGACCGCCAGTCCACGTTGACGACCCGTATGCTCCCTCGGCCATCGTCGGCAGCCCCGAACCCGCCGCCACCGCCATCGACCACGGACCCACCGCCCGTGCCATCGACCACGGAGCCACCGCCCGTGCCATCGGGCCCGAAGCCGTCGCCGCCCCTCGCCGGTCCTCCCCGGTCGGCGGGGCCGAGAATGTTCAAGATCTCATGGAGTCCGTCCCGCCCGAGACCTTCACCGGGGAGACGGCCGGCCACTCCAGCCGAAGCGGGGTCGCCAGATGACACCAGCTCTCCCGGGAAGCCGTCGTCGGGCGCAAGCGGGTGGCGAGGGGAGAGCGGGGGCATGTCGTCCCCGGAACGGGGGTCGTGCGGGAAGGCCGAACCGCCGTCGTAGGGGAAAACAGGGGCGCCGAGGTAGTCGGGGTCCTGATGGGGAGGTGTCCGCCCAGGCGCGGAAGTCAGTGGCGGGGGCGGGGAACCGGGGATGCCGCTGCCGCTCCGGTCTGGTGGCGAGCTCTCGGTTCTGGGCGGGCGGCCTCCTGAAGCGGGTGCCTTTCCACGGCGCACGGACAAGCCGTCGGTACGGGGCAGCGAGGCCAGGCCCGGGAACCGGTCACCCGGCGAGGGGCCGCCCGACCCGCTTGCACCGCGAGACGCATCGCCGGGTCGCGTCAGGCCGTGAGATGCGCCGCCTGGTGCTGTTGGGTCGTGAGAAGCGCTGCCTGAGGCGGGCGTGCTGGTCGGAGCACCGCCTGCGCCGAATGTGCCGGTCGGAGTGCTGCCTGCTCCGCTTGTGCCGGGGGCCGCGCCGCCTGTCCGGCTGGAGCCGGGCAGAGCCGTGTGAGCGTGCGGGTCTGCCGGGCCACCGGCGGCCGACGAGCCCTTCGGCATGCCGCCTCCGAAGTCGTCCGGCAGGGGGTGTGGTCCGCTGCCGTAGCCGTCAGTGGTCGGCACGGCGTCTGCGCCGGTGGGGCGACCGTCTGGGCTCTGTGAGGTGTGGGGGGCATGGCGGCGGTCGTCTGGAGTTCGGGTGGTGTGGGGGGGATGGTGGCGGTCGTCTGGGGTGCGGGTGGTGTACGGGGCGTGGTGGCGGCCGTCGGTGTGCGGTCTGACCGGTGGGGGGTTGGTGGGGGTGGCACTCGTCGGTGAGCCGGTGGCGTCGTAGGGGCGGCCGTCGGGTCGCGGGTGGGGGGAGCGGGTGTTCGGTTGTCCACCGGCGTCCGGGCTGGCGTGAGAGGGCTGCGAGCTCGTGGTGCCGGGGGAGTGGGGGGCGGAGGCGGGGCCTCGCCGGGTGTGGGGGGCCTGGGGCTCGGCCCGCGTCCCGCTCTCCGGCTGGACACCGGGGATTGGATGATCGTCATCCGCTGTCGGGTCCGGGAGAAGGCCGGGTGACGGGGCCGAGAGGAGGTGGCGGGGCCGGCGAGGGCGGGGCAGGGGGCTCCGGCCGCCCACTCTGGCCGTCTGCACGGCCGTCGCCGCGCTCGCGCCCGACTTGACGTAACAGCGCCCGGGAGTCGTCTTCGAGATGTGTGCCGCGTCCGGCATGTCGATGATGTCCGACGACTCCATCGGCTCCGTGACCCGGAGTGCGATCCGAAGGGAGGTGTTGGCCTGGATGTCGGCCGTCACCACGCCGGCGGGGCGCTGGGTGGCGAGGATCAGATGGATGCCCAGCGAGCGGCCCCTGCGCGCGATGTCGACCAGGCCGGTGACGAAGTCGGGCAGCTCCGCCACCAGCGCCGCGAACTCGTCGATGATCAGCACCAGCCGCGGCAGCGGATCGCCGGTGTAGTCCTCGATGTCCTTGGCCCCGGCGGCGAGGAGCAGGCGCTCGCGCCGCCTGAGCTCCGCCGCCAGCGAGTCGAGCGCCCGCTGCGTCAGGTGGCCGTCGAGGTCGCTGACCATGCCGACGGTGTGCGGCAGCCGTACGCACTCCTTGAACGCGGCCCCGCCCTTGTAGTCGATGAGCACGAACGTCAGCTGGTCGGGGCGGTTGACCACGGCGAGCGAGCAGATCAGGGTCTGCAGCAGCTCCGACTTGCCCGCACCCGTGGTGCCGGCGATGAGCCCGTGGGGACCGTCGAGGGCGAGGTCGACCGCGAACGGCCCGTCCGGCCCGATGCCGATCGTCGCCTTGGTGGAGCCGCGCCCGCGCCATCGGGCGGCCACCGCCTGGCCGGTGGGCTTGGCGAGGCCGAGCAGATCAAGCAGGCGCGCCGCGCTGGGCAGGTTGCCCGACGGGTCGTCCCTGCTCACGTCGCGGATGGGGGACAGGGCGCGGGCGAGCCGATCGCACCAGATCAGCGACACGAGGTCGGCCAGAACCGGCCCGATGACGTCGAGGCCCCCACCTCGCAGCCGGACGTACCCGTCGGTGCCGCACGCGGCCGCCGTCGCGCACTCCTCGGGGAGCAGCCGCTGGTCCTCGTCGATGGCCAGGGTGTAGACGCCGGCCCGCGGGCCCTGGCGCAGGACCTGCGGCATGCCGGGCAGGCCGCGCAGGGCCTGGGCGCCGTCGAGCAGGACCAGCACGTCGTACGGACGCTCGTCGTAGGTGGAGAAGACCGGCTTCTCCGAGCCGCCGGCGTCGCCCCAGCCGGTGGGGATCTTGCCCAGCTCGGGGGCCGTGGCGTTCTGCCGCTCGTCGATGAGGGTGGCCAGCTCGGTGACGCGCCGGGCGGCGGACTCCGGGTCGGTGCCGACCAGGGCCACGCAGTCCTCGCCGCCGCGGGGCGCGCAGTGGGGGAGCCAGCGCACCCACCCCCAGCGGCGCTCGCCGTCGGCCCGGGCGGACAGCACCACGATCGCCAGGTCACGCGGACTGTGCAGGGTCGCGGCCTGGCCGACCAGCCATCCGGCCAGGCCCGTCGCCGCGTCGCGGGGTCCGGTGATGCCGGCGACGCCGAGCCGGCGCATGGCCAGCGCCACGGGCACGGCGCGGCAGATGGGCGGGTCGATCGGGCCGCCCTGCTCCTCGGTGAGGTCGAGGTCGGCGGGCAGATCGGCCAGGCCGATCCGCAGACGGAGCGCGTCGGGGTCGTGGACGCGCCGCTCCCACAGCCGCCGGCGCGGGCCCGTCGCCGTGAGCAGCACCTCGGCCGGGTCGGGCGCGTCGGACCTGCGCGTCACCTCGTCGCGGGCCCTGGCCCGCTCCACGACCTCTTCGTACTCCCTGAGCCGCTGCTGGAACTCCTTGAGCGCCTTGCGATGCTGTTTGCGGCCGTGCCGCCGGTCGCTCCACCACTGGCCGATCATGATGACGGGGGTCATCAGGGCCATGAGCAGGAAGTACCACTGGTGCAGGACGTACGCCAGCGTGCAGCCGAGGACGGCAGGCAGGAACGCGGCGAGCAGCTGCAGCCGCATGCCCTCCGCCCGGCGCGGCTCCGCGGGCCGCTCGAACGCGCGCTCGCCGTCGGTGCGGCGCAGCCGTGGCGGCCGGTTGTAGGCGACGCCACCCTCGGGCCGGGGATCGAGGTGTGCGTCCTGAGGCTCGATCGCCGTCAGCGCGAACACGGAGGACCCGCATGTCAGCACCGCGTGCTCAGGCCAGTCGGCCGGACCGGCCAGCGGGCGGCCGTCGAGCTCGGGCGGCTGCCACGACCCGGGATCAGCCGCCGCGGCCTCCCGCTCCGCCACCCGCGCGGTCATCTCGGCGACCTCGTCGGCCCATCGGCCCTTGAGCTTGGGCCGGGGAGCCTGGCCGGGGGCGGCGCGGCGGATCGGCTCGGCCGTGATCGCGCCGGGCGTGACGCGCAGGACGACGGCCTCGGGCGCGAGCGCCGGGTCGGCCACGGCGAGCGCGCACATGGGATCGGAGCCGATGACGTGGACGCCCAGGCCCAGCCGGTGCACGGCACCGGCGGCCGGTCCGCCCACCACGCGGACCTCGGCCACCCCGCCGGGCTCCTCGATGATCGTCAGCCGCGCCAGGCGCGGTTCGAGCGTCACCTTGTCGCCGTCGCGCAGCACGGCCCTGGCGGGAGCCCGGGGGTCCAGGGCACGCCCGTTGCGCCACAGCGTGCCGCCGGGCTCGGCCGGATGCCCCGGCCCCCATGACGGGCGAGACGCTTCCTGAGGCTCCGCGCCGGGGAGGCCGTACGGGGCTCGCGAGCGGGGCAGACGGACGACCTGCGCGAGCGGCTGCCGCCCGTCGAGCGCCTCGCTCACCGCGCCGACAGTGGCCTCGTCGTCGCCTTCCAGAACGATGTCACGGTCGCCCCGTTCGCCGAGCACGGTGAGCATGATCCGCATGTGCCGTCTCCTCGGTCGGATCTCGGCGCCAAGGTAGCGCCCGCAGCGAGATTAGGCTTCCGGGTTGACGCCAATGGCATGGAAGCGGCCGGCTGTGGATAACGCGTGGTTCGGAATATGGCCTGTGGACGACACGCCGGGTTTTCTGTTGCGAGGGATTCGGGTTCTGTCCTATTGGGGGTTTTCGGGCAGTTATCCGGCTTGCCGGGTGATGCGTATTTTTCGCCGGGGCCATGCCCGTGTGCGCCGCTCGATCATGCCACGAGCGGTGGCCGAGAGGCGATCCGCCCAGCGGCCGCCCGCACCGGTGACAGGCCGCCCACCACCCGGCCCGCTGAGAAGTGGCATAAAGGCTCGTGCATAACGGGACCCATGTGACAGTCGTGACACATAGCTCCAAAAAGGCAATGCCGTCAACTCGGTAGAAACAATGAGTATCGAATACGTCGAGTTGACAGCTTCCCACCTGCGAAACGAGCATGGTTCCTCGCATTCCCGCCCCACCCCGAGGCCGGGCTGCACATAATGGCGTGAATTCCACAATTCCACTTAATGGGAGCCCCCCACCCATGAGGACCAGCGAAAAGCCCGCCGTCAACACGGCGGGGTTGTCCGGCCCGGCCTCGCGCAAGCTGCCCGTCCCTCCACGCGAGCGGAAGCCTGCGCTGGCCGCCCTCGCGGTGCTCCTGATCCTGGGCGGGGCGCTCGCGACGACGCTGCTCGTCATGCGCAGCGGCGACCGGATCTCCGCCATCCGCGTCACCCAGCAGCTCGGCGCGGGCCAGCAGTTCACGGCGGAGGCGCTCGAAGAGGTGCAGATCGCCGACAGCGGCCTCGACTACGTGAGCTGGTCACAGCGGCAGCAGGTCCTCGACAGCTTCGCCGCGGTGACGATCCTGCCCGGCACGCTGCTCACCAACGGCATGGGCGTCAGGGCCAGCTCGGAGCTGGTCCCGGGCAAGGCCAAGGTGGGTCTCGCGCTCAAGTCCGGCCAGGCGCCGGCCGGGCTACAGAAGGGCGACCGGGTGCAGGTCGTCCACGTCCCGGCCCGGACCAGCCAGACGGAGAGCCAGGTGCTCGCCGAGAAGGCGCTCGTCTTCAGCGTCGGCGCCCCCGGCAGGACCGGCGGAACCGGTTTGATCACCGTCATCGTCGACGCCACGGCCTCGCCGGAGATCCTCCGTTACGCCTCCAGCGGCGAGATCGCGGTGGCCGAGCTGCCGGGAGCGCGCTGACGTGGCGCTCATCGTGCTGGCCGCCGACAAGGGCGCGCCCGGAGTCACCACCGCCTCGACGGCCCTGGCCGCCGTCTGGCCCAGGCCCGTACTGCTGGCCGAGTGCGACCCGGCGGGCGGCGACATCGCCTACCGGCTCCCCGCGTCCGACGGCGGCGTGCTCAACCCCGGCAAGGGCCTGCTCACCCTCGCCGCCGGCGCGCGGCGCGGCCTGGAGCCCGCGCAGATCCACCAGCACACCCAGAAGATCGTCGGCGGCCTGGACGTCCTGGCCGGGCTCACCCACGGCGAGCAGGCCGCCGGCCTCACCTGGCTCTGGGGACCGCTGGGCCGGGCGCTGGCCGCCATACCCGAGGCCGACGTGATCGCCGACTGCGGCCGCCTGGGGGGCCATCCCCAGCTCGGGGACCTGCTCGCCGAGGCGGAGACCGTGCTGCTGCTCACCAGGGCCACCCTCGACCACGTCGCCCACCTGCGCGAACGCCTGACCGTCACCAAGGCCCACGGCGTGGTCGTGATCGCCGACCCGCGCAACTACCGATCCTCGATCGAGGACGTGCGCCGCATCGTCGGCCCGAGCGTGGCGTTCGTGCACGGCCTCGCCCACGACCCCAAGGGCGCCGAGCTGCTGCGCGGCCAGTGGGGCGGCCGCCTCGACCGCTCTCTGCTCATCCGTACGGCACGCGACCTCGCGGGACGGCTGGTGAGCCGGCCGTGATCGACCACACCCTCGTCAAGCGGTTCCGGCAGGACGTCGGCGACCGGCTGGCCCACCAACGCCGACTCGACCAGGCCAACGGCCTGACCCCGATGACCGGCGAGGACGAGCGCCAGTTCGCCCGCGCCCTCATCTCCCAGGTGCTGGAGGAGCACGCCCGCAGCGAGATCGGCCTCGGCCGCACCCCGCCCACCGTCGAGGAGGAGGAGGCCCTGGCGGCGGGCATACACGCCGCGCTGTTCGGCGTCGGCCGCCTCCAGCCGCTGCTCGACGACCCCGACGTCGAGAACATCGACATCAACGGCTGCGACCGCGTCTTCGTCAGCTACGCCGACGGCCAGGAGCTCATGCAGGAGCCGGTCGCCGAGTCCGACGACGAGCTCATCGAGCTGATCCAGATCCTGGCCGCCTACTCCGGCCTGTCGAGCAGGCCGTTCGACACCGCGAACCCCCAGCTGGACCTGCGCCTGCCCGACGGCTCCCGGTTGAGCGCTGTCATGGACGTCACACTCAGGCCGGCCGTGTCGATCCGCCGCGCCCGCCTGGGCAAGGTGTTCCTCAGCGACCTGGTCGGCAACGGCACCATCAGCCCGGAGATCGGCAGGTTCCTCACGGCCGCCGTCACCGCCCGCAAGAACATCATGATCGCCGGCTCCACCAACGCCGGCAAGACGACCCTGCTGCGCGCCCTGGCCAACGAGATCCCGCCCACGGAGCGCCTCATCACCGTCGAACGCGCCCTGGAGCTCGGCCTCGACCAGTTCCCCGAGCTGCACCCCAACGTGGTGGCCTTCGAGCAGCGGCTGCCCAACTCCGAGGGCCAGGGCGAGATCACCATGGCCGAGCTCGTCCGCCGCTCCCTGCGCATGAACCCCAGCCGCGTGATCGTCGGCGAGGTCCTCGGCGACGAGATCGTCACCATGCTCAACGCGATGACCCAGGGCAACGACGGCTCCCTGTCCACCATCCACGCCAACTCCAGCATGGAGGTGTTCAACCGCATCGCCACCTACGCCCTCCAGGCCGGGGAGCGCCTGCCCATCGACGCCACCCACATGCTCATCGCCGGAGCCATCGACTTCGTGGTGTTCGTGGAGAAACGCAACGACTACCAGCGGGGCGGCACCCTGCGCCGTTACGTCTCCAGCATCCGCGAGGTCAACGGCTGCGACGGGCGCGTGCTGTCCAGCGAGGTGTTCGTGCCCGGTCCGGACGGCGCCGCCCTGCCGCACGCCCCCGTCTCCTGCCTGCAGGAGCTCATCGCCCACGGCTACACCCCGGGGGTGTGGTGATGACCGGCCTCGACCCGCTCGCCCTGCTCCCGGGCGCCGCCGCCGGCGGCGGCCTCTACCTGCTCTTCCTCTCCCTGTACGGCATGCGCCCCCGCCCGGCCCGGCCGAAGCGCGAGCTCGTCAGGATGCTGACCACCCGCACCGCGATCGCCGCCGTGGCCGCGGCCGTCGTGCTCGCGGTGACCCGCTGGCCGGTGTTCGCCGCGGGCGCGGTGCTGCTGGTGTTCTCCTGGCGCGGCCTGTCCGGCGGCGCCGCCGAGGAGCGCGCCGCGATGCATCGCCTCGAAGGGCTGGCCGCCTGGACCGAGTCGCTGCGCGACACCATCGCCGGCGCGGCCGGTCTCGAACAGGCCATCCCGGCCTCCATCAGGGCCGCGGCGCCCACGCTCAGACCGCACCTGCGTGCCCTCATCGACCGCCTGCACACCAGGATGGCCCTGCCCGAGGCGCTCGCCCTCTTCGCCGACGAGCTCGACGACCCCTCCGCCGACCTGGTCGTGGCGGCGCTCATCCTCAACTCCCGGCTGCGCGGCCCCGGCCTGCGCGACGTGCTGGGCGCCCTGGCCGTGTCGGCCCGCGAGGAGCTCGACATGCGCCGTCGCGTGGAGGCCGAACGCCGATCCACCCGCCGCAGCGTGCAGATCGTGGTGATCACGGCGCTGGTGTTCGCGGGGCTGCTGGTCGTCTTCAACCCGTCGTACGTCAGCGAGTACGGCAGCCTGCTCGGCCAGGCGGTGCTGGTGGTCGTGGCCGGGCTGTTCGGCGCCGGCTTCGCCTGGATGCGGCGGCTGGCGCGTTTCGACAAACCCACGCGACTGCTCGTCGGAGGTGGCCATGGCTGACGGCCTGACCACGACGGTCCAGGCGCCCGGCGTCCGGGGAGGCGGCCGTGGTTGAGGGGGTGCTCGCGGGCGGCGTGCTCGGCCTCGGGCTGTTCCTGCTGGTACGGGCGCTGTTCCCGGCCCGGCCCGGCCTGGTGGCGCGGCTGCTCGCGATCGAGGCCGTGCAGGAGGACGCGGGCGCGCCGCGCATCCAGCTCGTGACGGCCGAGGAGGAGGTCAGCGCCTTCCGGCGCGGTCTCGGCGTCCGGCTCGCACAGGTGTACGGCGCGCGCGGCTGGGAGGTCCGCTCCACCAAGGCCGACCTGGCGCTGGTGGGGCGGTCGTTCGAGGGCTACCTGGCCACCAAGGCGTTGCTCGCCGCGGCGGGGCTGCTCGCGTTTCCCGTACTGCTCGCGTGGTTGTTCCTCATGGGCTGGGGCGCGTCACTGACGATCCCGTTCTGGGCGGCTCTGGCGATGGCCGCGGTGTTCTTCTTCCTGCCCGACCTCCAGGTCAAGCGGGACGCGGCGGCCAAACGGCGCGACTTCCGGCACGTCGTGGGCGCGTTCCTCGACCTCGTCTCGATGAACCTCGCGGGCGGGCGCGGCGTGCCCGAGGCGCTCATGATGGCGGTCAGCATCAGCGGCGACCAGCCCAACTGGGCCATGTCACGCATCCGCGACGCGCTGAGCGGCGCCCGGATCGTCGGCATCACCCCGTGGCAGGCGCTCGGCCAGCTCGGCGAGGAGATCAACGTCGACGAGCTGCGCGACCTGTCCGCCGCGCTGGGACTCGTCGCCGACGACGGGGCCAAGGTACGCGCCTCGCTGACGGCCCGGGCCGCCACGCTGCGCCGCCGCGAACTGGCCGAGATCGAGGGCCGGGCCGGCGAGCGCTCCCAGTCGATGCTCGTGGCGCAGCTCCTGCTCTGCGCCGGGTTCGTGATCTTTCTCAGTTTTCCGGCCGCTATGAAGATGTTGGGGTCCTGATGAACCATCCCTGGATCGTCTACCTGCGCGCGTACCTCGGCGTGCGCATCCACCGCGCCCGGACCGCGCCCAGCCGCGGCGCCTCGGCCGTCGAATGGGTGATCATCACCGCGATCATCGCCGGCGTCGCGCTCGGCCTGGCCACGCTCATCAAGACGCTCGTGGAGCAGAAGCAGAACGACATCCAGACCAGCTTCGGCGGCGGGGACAGCGGCAACCAATGATCGCCGCCTCCCCCCGGCTCCTCCCTCGCCCGCGTTCCCGGGAACGACCCCGGGGTGAGCGTGGCGCCACCGTGATCGAGCTGGCGCTGCTGATGCCGGTCGTGCTCGCCGTCGTCCTGCTCATCGTGCAGGTGGCGCTCTGGTTCCACGGCCGGCAGGTGGCAGAGGCGGCGGCTCGCGAGGGCGCCCGGGTGGCGCGCTCGGCGCCGTTCGACTCGGGTGACTGGGAGACGGCGGCCACGGCGAAGGCCACGGACGTGGTGCGCGCCATCGGGCCGCGCCTGCTGGCCGGCGCCACGGCCACGACCTCCGAACGCGAACCCGACCAGCGGTGGGTCACCGTGACGGGCAGCGCCGTACAGGTCATACCGCTGCTGCCGCAGCTCACGTTCACGATCACCGCCACGTCGGGCGGTCCGGTGGAGTGCTTCCGGCCCGACAACGGGGGCGACGACTGCCAATGACCACGAACCGGGTGAGCGCGCACGGGCGCGGCAGGCGTGGGCGGGGAGAGCGTGGGTCGATGGCGGTGGAGACCGTCATGCTCGCGCCGGTCTTCCTGCTTTTCCTCATGTTCCTGGCCGGGGCGGGGCGGGTGGTGGAGGCGCAGGGCGAGGTCAACGGCGCCGCCCGCGACGCGGCCCGCGCCGCCTCCGTCCAGCGCGATCTCGACGCGGCGGGACAGGCGGCCGAGCAGGCCACCACCGCCGCGCTCCAGGGCAGCTGCGGGAAGCCGTCGGTCTCCCTCGACAAGTCTGATTTCCGGGCTGGGGGACAGGCCACGGCCGAGGTCACGTGCGAGCTCGACCTCGGATTCCTCGGCTTCGGAGCGACCCACGACATGACGGGGACCGCGGTGGTCCCGCTGGAGCAGCTCAGGAGAGTGGAGTGAGCGCGCGTCACCCCGGCCAGGGGCCGCGGGTCCGTCCGTGGCCGCAGGGGATGACACGGCGCCGGGAACGCGGGTCCATGTCGGTGTTCACCGTGCTGTTCTCCGTGGTGGTGTTCATGCTGGCGGGGCTGCTGGTCGACGGCGGCGCGGCCATCAACGCGCGGCTCCGGGCCGCCGACATCGCCGAGCAGGCCGCCCGCGCCGGCGCCGACAAGATCGACATCGACCATCTGCGCGAGACCGGCGAGACCAGGCTGCTCGACCAGGGTGAGGTCTGCGCCCGCGCCCAGGAGCTGATCACCGCGCAGGGGGGGCGACGGGGTGGGCGCCGCCTCCTGTGAGGTGGGCGGGGACCAGGCCGTGGTGACGGTCGGCGTCAACGTCGCCTGGCAGGCGTTCTTCCTCGGCGCGCTCGGGTTCCAGGGCGGCGAGATGCGAGGGGAGGCGTCGGCCGGCCCAGAGGCCAGATGAGCCAGACCGATTCCCGTCAGTCGATGGATGTGGGGGCGATGAGCACCCACGCTTGATGTGAGAAAGGAGAGGCGATGCCGACGCCAGAGCCACCGCCAAGGCGCGAGCCCTCCGGCGACCGGCCACGCCTCCCCGGCCGGCCGGTCCCCCCGGTCCCGCCTGGTTCGCCGGTCCCGCCTGGTTCGTCGGTTCCGCCCGGTTCGTCGGTTCCGCCTGCGAGTGGTCGGCCGGCGGCCGGGCCGTGGCAGGCTCCCCGGCCGTCCGTGTTCTCGGGTGACTGGCGTGCCGGGAGCCAGGGGGACGCACGATCCGGAAAGGACCGTTCCGAACAGGAGCTCTCAGGGCGTGACCGGTCCGGCGCGGACTCGAGTGGGCCGGGGTCGAAGGAACCGGCTGCGCGGCAGGACCGAGGGGCCGGCGACGGGGTGCCGCGGCGGCCCGGGGCGCGGCCGGCGACCGAGGAGGAACGGCTGCCGCGGTACGGGCGCGAGCGGGGCCGCGGATCCGCGCGGGAACCGATGCGGGAGTCCGCGCAGGAGCGGGTCCGGGGGGCGTGGCAGAGTCGCGGGCGCGAACGGTCCGACGAACCCCGGGGCCGTGAATCCAGGCGCGACGGCGGTCGCGGAGGCGCGTGGGAGTCCGGGCGTGACGCTGGACAGGGACGGGATGCTGGGCAGGGACGAGATGCTGGTCGCGCGAGTGCGTGGGACTCACAGCATGAGGCTGGGCGGGCACGTGACGGCGGCCGTGGAGGTGCCTGGGATTCCCGGCGTGAAGATGGAGGTCGGGGCGATGGCTGGGATTCCGGGGCCGGGCGGGAGGGGACGCGGGCGGCCGGTCGGCCGATCGCTCGGGAAGCCGGGCAGAGGCGTGCGGCCGGAGCAGGGCCTGGGCATGCGCGGGTCGCGGCGCGGCGGGGGCCCGGTGACGTGGTCGCCGGGCTGGGCGCGCTCGTCGTCCTGGTCGGGCTCGTCGGCGGTGTGCCGTACGCGCTGCTGAGGTTCGCCGGACCGCCCATCGCGCCCGAGCTGCTCGACCTCGACCTTCTCACCAGCAGCGTCGGGCCGTCCACGATCGTCGCCGTGCTCCTCCTGCTGGTGTGGCTCGCCTGGTTGCAGCTCGTGGCGTGCGTCATGGTGGAGGTGTACGCGGGGGTGCGCAGGGTCGGCATGCCCGCCCGCGTCCCGTTCTCCGGCGGCACCCAGGCGCTGGCCAACCGGCTCGTCTCGGCGGTGCTGCTGCTGTTCACCGCTGGGGCCGTGGCCGTGCCGATCGCGCGCCTCGGCATGACTCCGCCCGCCGCGCCG
The DNA here is from genome assembly GCF_031570565.1 of Nonomuraea sp. 3-1Str. NCBI lineage: Bacteria > Bacillati > Actinomycetota > Actinomycetes > Streptosporangiales > Streptosporangiaceae > Nonomuraea > Nonomuraea sp. 3-1Str. The sequence continues at coordinate 109,555 of NZ_JALHBK010000003.1, read as the reverse complement.
GTGGTGGCGGCCGTCGCGTTCACCGCGCCCGTCGCCGAGCAGCCGGCCGAGACGCCGCACACGGTCCAGCACCGGGCGAAGAAGGTGTACGTGGTGCAGCCGCCGCACGGCCGCCACCACGAGAGCCTGTGGGAGATCGCCGAGAAGTGCCTCGGCGACGGCCGTCGCTATCCCGAGATCTTCGAGCTGAACCAGCACAAGGAGCAGCCCGACGGCGCCCGCCTGCGCATGGCCGACCTGATCAGGCCTGGCTGGGTCCTCGACATGCCCGACGACGCCCGCCACGCCCACGTCGTCCCCGCCGAGCAGGCGCGGGCGCAGACCCTGCGCGAGCACCCCGGCCGGGCGACCGTCACGCCGGGCCGCGTCGCCGACGAGGTCCGCCAGGAGGCCAGGCACCAGAGCCCCGAGAACCACAGCCCCGAGCAGCGAACCCCGCATCAGCAGGGCGCCGAGCGGCAGGAGGAGCAGGAGCAGGGGCAGGGGCTGGATCTCGTCGACTACCTGGCCGGGGCCTCGCTGGCCGCCGCGGGCCTGCTGGCGCTGCTCGGCCGGCGGCGGCGCGAGCAGCTGTGGCGGCGCGCGTTCGGCCGCCGGATCGCGCGCCCGCGTGGCGACGCCGCCAGCGCCGAGGTGGCGCTGCGGATCGGCGCCGACGCCCCCGGCACGCGCCTGCTCGACATCGGCCTGCGGGTGCTGGGCGCCGAGCTCGCCGCGCAGGGCCGCACGCCGCCGACCGTGTACGCGGCGCACCTGTCCGCGCGCACCCTCGACCTGTGGATCCACCCGCCGGACGGCGACGCGCCCGCACCCTGGACCGTGCAGGACGGCGGCCAGGTGTGGCGGCTGCCGGCCCACGAGGGCCGCCTGCTGGCCGAGCGCTGGGACGCCGCCGGTGCGGGCGGAGGCCCCGGCGGAGCGCCGTACCCGGGGCTGGTGTCGCTCGGCACCGACGCGGGCGGCCGGGTACTCGTGGACCTGGAGGCCGCCCAGGGCCTGATCAACATCCGTGGCCCGCAGACCACCGCCGCGCTCGCCGCGCTGGCCGTCGAGCTGGCCACCAACCGCTGGTCCGACCGCATGAGCATCACGCTGGTCGGGTTCGGCCAGGAGCTGACCGCCATCGCCCCGGAACGGGTGCGGGCGGTGGGCAGCCTGGCCGAGGTGCTGCCGGAGCTGGAGGCGGCCGCCGCGCCGCGCCAGGAGGTGCTGACCGGGCGGATCACGGGCCGCCCGCGCGACGCCCACTACCTGCTGTCGGCCGTCACCCCCACCCAGGAGGAGGCCCGCCGGCTGGCGCTGCTGGCCCGCAACGACACCGCCGGCTACGTGGTGACCGGCGACGTGCCGCACGCCACCTGGACCCTGGAGATCACCTCCGAGGGCAAGGCGCGGATCGCCGAGCTGGGCTTCGAGGTGACCGCCCAGCTCCTGCCGCGCCGCCACTACCAGGCGCTCGTCGAGCTGTTCCGTACGGCCGGCCGGTACGACGGCGAGCCGATCGCCGAGGCCGAGCCGCTGGAGGACCTGCGGCCCGCCGAGGTGGAGGTAAGGATGCTCGGCCCGATCGAGATCGTCGGCCTCGACCCGCTGGAGGAGGGCCGGATGGCGCTGGCCGCGGAGATGCTGGTGTACCTGGCCACGCATCCCGGCGGTGTTCACCCGGTCGTCCTCGGGGGTGTGCTGTGGCCGCGCGGCGTGCAGGGCATGGTGCGCGACGCCACGATCGCCCGGGTCGCGGGCTGGCTCGGCGAGGAGCACCTGCGGGTGGACGAGGCGGGCCGGCTGAGTCTCGGCCCGGGCGTGCGCACGGACTGGGCGTTGTTCCGGGAGCTGGTGCGCCGGTCGCACCGGGATCCGGCGGCGCGCGCCGTGCTGCTCGAACGGGCGCTGGGGCTGGTTCGCGGGCCGCTGCTGAGCGGGCGGCCGTCCGGCCGGTACGCGTGGCTGGCGGCCGACGACCTGGAGTACGACGTCACGGCGGCGGTGGCGGACGCGGCCCACCGGCTGTGCGAGCTGCGGCTCGCGCACGGCGAGCCGGAGTCCGCGGGGGCGGCCGTACGGGCGGCGTTGCTGCTGGCGGCCGACGACGAGGGGCTGTGGCGCGACCTGCTGCGCGCGACGCACGCGACCCGCGACTTCGTCCGGCTGCGCGCGGTGGTCGACGCGCTGACCCGGAGATCGGGGGCGCACTCCTACACGGGCGGGCTGGCGCCGGAGACCGAGGCGCTGATCGACGAGCTGCTGCCCGCCTGGCGCATCCACGTGGTGAGGGAGTCGACGGCATGAGATCAACGCGATGGGTACGGCGGCCTGCGGGAGCCGAAGGTGCGCGGGGCTCCGGAAGGGGCCGGTGGGGTGCGGGAGTCGGCGGGATCGGCCGTATGAGGCGGGCCGGCTGGGTTGTGGTGCTGGTGGTGGCCGGGAGCGTGGCGGCGGCCGGGGGTGGGGGGCAGAGTGCGCGGCCGTACACGCCGGGGGGCGCCCCGGCGCCCGCCACGAGCGCGCCGCCGACCGACGTGAGCGCGCCGCCGACCGGGACCGCGTCCTCGGACGCCACCACGCCATCCGTCCCGGACGGGAGCACGGGGCGGCCGGCGACGGCGAAGTCGGCGATCCCCCAAGGCACCCAGACCGTGCGGATCGGTGACGCGCTGCGGGTCCGCATCGAGTGGCCGCCCGACGCCGACCCGCTGGTGCGGCTGGTCGCCGACTACTACGTGGACACCCGGCGGGCCGTGGTCACCGGTGACGACGGCTACCTCGACAACCTGGAGTACGACGCCGTGGGCGTGGCGGGCCGGTGGGTGGACGCGTTCGCCGACCGGGAGCGGAGCCTGCGTGGCGTCGCCCGCGTGTACAACCTGCGGGTCCAGTCCGTCATGGGCAAGGGCGCGCAGGTCAACGCGTGCTTCGACGAGACGGGGGTGCGCCTGGTGTCCACGCGCACCGGCAAGGCGGTCGCCGAGCAGCCCGCCTGGACGCGCGCCCCGTACGTGCAGGGCGTGGCCGCGCACCGCTACGACGACGGTACGTGGCGCATCCGGACGTTCGTCGCCGGCGAGAAAGGGTGTGACCGATGAAGCCGCTGATCCCTCTGCTGGTGGCGAGCCTGATGGTGACCGCCGCGGGCGTCCAGGGTGCGGGCGTCCAGGGCGCGGGTGTGCGGGGCAAGCCGCCGAAGGACCTGGGCGGAGTCTCCGCCGAGGCGACCCAGAACAACAACACCAGCGTCCTGACCCTCAAGGGCTCGCGCATCATCATCAGCGGCAACGGCGTCAAGGGCGGCAATCGTGACGGCTACCGCCTGACCAGCCCCTGCTGGTACGAGCCGGGCCCCACGCCGGAGGAGATGCTGAAGCAGCAGGAGAGCTCGCCCGACCACTTCGCCCGGATCAAGGCCGACGAGGAGAGCTTCCTGCGCTTCCTTGAGCAGTTCAAGGACAAGGTCGGCAAGCCGGGCCGCTGGTGGACGCCCGCCTACAGCGAGAGCGATCCGCGGGGCATCTCGTGCTGGACCGGGCTGGAGATGTTCGTCTTCGTGCCGCCGAACACCACGCCGCCCCAGGGCATCACGATCCGCGAGCTGACCGACATCGCCCGGGCCGCGCTGACCGTGCCCGAGCCCAGGATCCGGCTGAACCCCGACGCCAAGAGCTTCGTGAACCTGCCGACCTGGGTCTGGCTGGACGACGCCGGCGAGACGAGGCGGACGGCCACGGCGACGCTGCCCGGCATCATGAGCGCGACCGTGGTGGCCACGCTGAAGAGCATCGACATCGACCCGGGCACCGGCGACGACCGGGCGAAGGTGTCGGCCGACTGCGGTCCGGCCGGCAAGCCGTACACGAAGGGCGGCACGTACACCTGCGGGGTGAGCTACCTGCGCGCGTCGATCGACCAGCCGCGCGAGGTGTACCAGCTGACGGTGACGACGGTGTGGCCGGTGGAGGTGGCCGACCCGGGGGTGCAGGTGCAGTACCAGCCCGTCCGGATGAGCGCCACCCGGGATGTGCCGGTCGGCGAGGTGCAGAGCAGCGTACGCGACGACGGCACGGGGTGAACGCGCCAGCAGGACGACGGCACGGAGTGAACGCCCCAGCAGCACGACGGCACGGGAGGAAGCCTCGGGAAAGCCCGGCGGCGGTCAGGCGATGACGGCGGCCAGGGGGGCCAGCTCCGGTACCTCGGCCGCCTCCGCCAGCACCTCCTTGAGCACGGCGTCGTGCGTGGGCTCGGCGGCGGCGAGCAGCGCGCGGCCCTCGGGCGTCACCTCGGAGTAGATGCCGCGCCGGTCGTCCTCGCACAGGTAGCGGTGGAGCAGGCCGCGGTTCTCCAAGCGGGTGACGAGCCTGGTCGTGGCGCTCTGGCTGAGCACGACCGCGCGGGCGAGCTGCTGCATGCGCATGTGCCAGCCGTCCTGCCTGCCGAGCGCGTCGAGCACGGTGTACTCGCTCACGCTCAGCTCGTGCTCCTTCTGCAGGGCTCTCTCCAGCCTGTCCTCGATCCGCGCGTGCAGCGCGGCGAGCCGGCGCCAGCCCTGGGCGCGGGCCTCCGCGGCGTCGTCGGGCAGCGGCATGTGACACCCTCCAGGCATCGTTGTATGGTGAGTTAGTCGGCGTGTGCAAATAATGTCTACGCTTACTAACGTCGTCTGAGGAGTATTCTATGCCTCTCGCCCTGTTCGCCCTCGCGATCAGCGCCTTCGGCATCGGCACCACGGAGTTCATCACCAACGGGCTGCTGCCCGACCTGGCGACGGACTTCGGTGTCACGATCCCCACCGCCGGGCTGCTCGTCTCGGGATACGCCCTGGGCGTGGCGGTCGGCGGGCCGCCCCTGACCATGCTCGGCGGGCGGCTGCCGCGCAAGACCATGCTGCTGGCACTGATGGTGCTGTTCATCGCCGGGAACCTGCTCTCGGCGCTCGCGCCCTCGTACGGCGTGCTCATGATCGGCCGTGTGCTGGCCGCCTTCGCGCACGGCGCCTACTTCGGCGTCGGCTCCGTGGTGGCCGCGGAGCTCGTCGCGCCGCAGAAGCGGGCCAGCGCCATCGCGCTCATGTTCACCGGCCTGACCCTGGCGAACGTGGCCGGCGTGCCGCTCGGCACCTGGATCGGCCAGGGGTTCGGCTGGCGTGCCACGTTCTGGCTGGTGGTCGCGATCGGCGTGGCCGGGCTCGCCGGCGTGCTGGCCCTGGTGCCGCGCCGGCCGCGTCCGGAGGGCGGCGTGCTGCGGGAGCTGGCCACGTTCCGCTCGGGCGGCGTGTGGCTGGCGCTGGCGATGACCGTGTTCGGGTTCGCGCCGGTGTTCGCCGTCATCACCTTCGTGGCGCCCATGATGACCGGTGTGGGCGGGTTCTCCGCCGGGGCCGTCCCTGTGGTGATGGCGCTGTTCGGCGTGGGGCTCGTCGTGGGCAACCTCGTCGGCGGCCGGCTCGCCGACCGGGCGGTCATGCCGGCCATCTACGGCTCGGTCGCGCTGCTCACGGTGCTGGCCGTGGCGCTCGCGCTGGTCGCGCGGAACCAGATCGCCTTCATGGTGGTGATCACGCTGTTCGGCCTGGCGGGGTTCGCCACGGTGCCGCCGCTGCAGACCCGCGTGCTGGACGCCGCGGCGGGCGCGCCCACGCTGGCCTCGGCCGCCAACATCGGCGCCTTCAACGTGGGCAACGCCATCGGCTCGTTCGCGGCCGGCCTCACGATCGAGGCCGGCCTCGGGTACGTGGCTCCCGCCTGGACCGCCGCGCTGCTCGGGGTCGCCGGGCTGGCGGTGGCGGGCCTGGCGGGATTCCACGCCCTGCGCACCCGCGATCAGGCGGGGCGGCCGGTGGACTCGTGCGTCAGCAGCCACTCCTTGACCGGCACGCCGTAGAGGGAGCCGCCGTAGCCGCCGGTGCTGGGCAGCACCCGGTGGCACGGCACGAACGGCGCGATGAGGTTCTGCGAGCAGGCCGAGCCCGCCGCGCGCGCCGCCGTCCTCGGCAGCCCCGCCCGCTCGGCCAGCTCGGCGTACGACACCGTGGTGCCGGCCCGGACCTCCCGAAGCGCCTGGTGGAGGCGCCTGCGGGTCTCGCTGCCCGGCTGCTGGACCGGGATCGCGTCGAGCGCGTCGAGGTCGCCGTCGAAGTAGTCGCGGACCGCCTGGGTCACCGGGCCCAGGTCGGCGGCGACGGACATGCCCTCGGCCCGCAGCTCCGGCGACAGCCGGGCGAACAGCTCGCCGGGCTCGCCGGTGAACCCGCCCGCGATCAGCACGCCCTGCCGTACGAGCAGGGAGAGGGGGGCGATCGGGGTGGGCAGGACCATAGTGTCGATCATGATGAGCTCCAGAGATGCAGGGCGGCGTAGGCCCGCCAGGGCCGCCACCGCTCGATGTGGTCGTCGGTGATGCCCAGGGCGGCCATGCGCTTGGTCAGCACCAGGTCGCCGGTGGGCCACGCGTCGGGGTCGCGGAGCGCCCGCAGCGCGATGTAGCTGGCGGTCCACGGGCCGATGCCGGGCACGTCGAGCAGCGCCTCGACGGCCTCGGCGGGCTCCTGGCCGCCGTCGAGGTCGAGCCGGCCGTCCGCCACCCGCGCGGCCAGCTCCTTGAGGGTGAGGACGCGGCGTCCGGTCAGCCCGAGTTGCTGGAGGTCGGCCTCCAGCATCTGCTCGGGCGAGGGGAACAGCAGCGCCGGCGTCGTGGCGTCCGCGCCCGCGGCCGGGCGGCCCGCGCGGGCGACGATCCGGCCCAGCAGGGTGCGGGCGCCGGCGACGGAGATCTGCTGCCCCACCACGGCTCGCACCGCCAGCTCGAACCCGTCGAACGTCCCCGGCACGCGCAGCCCCGGCCGCGCCTCCACCAGGGGACGCAGCGAGGTCTGCCCGAGCGCCTCGGCGATCGCGCCGGGGTCCGCGTCGAGGTCCAGCAGGCGTCGGCAGCGGGCCACGAGCCGGGCGAGCTGCCGTGTGTCGTCCACCGCCACGTCCAGGGCGATGTGCCCCGGCAGCGGCGTGAGCGTGATGACGCCCCCCGGCACGGCCCGGCTGTAGGAGGCGGTGGTCGCCACCTCCAGCCCCGGGATCGCGCGGGCGGCGAGAAAGGCGAAGACCCCCTCCACGTCGTACGGCTCGCGCCGGTGCAGCCGCAGCCGCAACGGCGCCCCCACGCGGGGCGCCTGTGCCCCGGCGGCCCGCGCCGGACCGCCGGCCGTGGCGCGCAGCTCGCTCGGCGTGAAGCCGTACGTCTCCCGCATGGCGGCGTTGAACTGCCGCACGCTGCCGAACCCGGCGGCGAACCCCACGTCCGTGACGGGCAGGGCCGTCTCCGTGAGGAGCTGCTTGGCCAGCAGCAGCCGCTTGGTCCTGGCCACGGCCAGCGGCCCCACGCCCAGCTCGGCGACGAACAGCCGGTGCAGGTGGCGCTCGGTGATGTGCAGCCGCCCCGCCAGCCCGGCGACGCCGCGCTCGTCGGCCGCCCCGTCGTCGATCAGGCGCAGCGCCCGCCCGACGAGGTCGCCGCGCACGTCCCAGCCGGGGTCGCCGGGCGACAGCTCGGGCCGGCACCTCTTGCACGGCCGGAAGCCGGCGGCCTCGGCCGAGGCGGCGTGCCGGTAGAAGCGCACGTTCCTGGACGAGGGGGTGCGTGCCGGGCAGATCGGGCGGCAGTAGATGCGCGTGGTCGTCACCGCCGTGTAGAAACGCCCGTCGAACCGGGCGTCCCTGGAGGAGACCGCCCGGTAGCAGGACTCGAAGTCGAGCTCCAGTGGTGACATGCCTCCGACGTTATGCGCTGTCGGGACGGTGGGACCGGCGGAAATCGGACCTCAACGTGAAACCGCAGGTCAGCAGGTCGTACGGGGTGAGTGGCGGAAATCGGACCCTGTCGCGGGGCGAGATCAACGCTGACGGCGCAGTGGCGAGAGCACGACCGGCAGCCAGCTCAGCGCCATGATCACCGCACCCGCCCAGAGCGCCGCCCGCACGCCCCACACCTCGCCCAGAACGCCCGCGAGCAGCCCGCCGAGGCCGACGGCACCGATGAGGACGAGGCGGATCGTGGCGTTCGCCCGGCCCAGCATGCCGTCCGGGATGATCCGCTGCCGCACGCTGACCAGCAGCACGTTGTTCACCCCCGTGCGGAATGTCAGCACGAACCACGCCCCGGCCGCGGCCCACAGCCACGGGCCGCGGTCGAGGAACGGGATCACGAACGCCGGGGGCGCCGTGGCGAGGCTGAGCAGCAGGGTCGTCCGCCCGGCGCCGAGCCGGCGGCCGAACAGGTGCGCGGTGGCCGACCCGGCGAGCGTGCCCAGCCCGCCCGCCGCGAGGTACGCCCCGAGCACCCACTCCGGATAACCGAGCTGCCGGACCAGGAGCACGGGCAGCAGCACCGAGAGCAGGGGGAAGGCCAGGTTCGCCATGGCCCCCATCGCGCACAGCGCGACGAGGACGGTGTTGCCGAGCAGGAAGCGCACCCCTTCGGCGATCTGCCGTCCCACCCCCTCGGCCGTCGCCGGGCGGTCCGGGGGAGCCGGCTCGGGGACGTGGCGCAGCCAGGCGGCCGACCACAGGTGGCTGAGCGCGTCGAGCAGCAGCGCCACGGGCGCCCCCACGGCCTGCACCAGCACGCCGCCCAGGCTCTTGCCGGTGACGTCCATCCCGGCCTGGGTGCCCACGAGCAGCGAGTTGGCCGCCATCAGCCGATCCCGTCCGACGAGCCCCGGCAGCACGCTCACGGCCGCCAGGTCGAACACCATCGTCCCGGCCCCCATCAGCACCGCCACGGCGTAGAGCTGGCCCATGCCGAGCCCTCCCATCCACCACGCGACCGGCACGGACAGCAGCACGACCGCCCGCGCGAGATCGGTGATGATCATCAGGCTCCGCCGCCGTGAGCGGTCGACCCAGACGCCCGCCGGCAGCCCGAGCAGCAGCACCGTGAGCGTGCCCAGCGCGCTGAGCAGCCCGACCTCGCCGGGACCCGCGCCGAGCGCGGTGACCGCGAGCAGGGGGAGGGCGACCTGGCTGACCTGGCTGCCGAGCCCGCTGACCGCTCCGGCGACGTACAGGCTGCGGAAGCCGCGGTGTCGCAGCAGCGGGGTCGCGGCGGCGGCCGGAACAGGGGTGGCGGGGGAGGAGGTGGAAGTCATGCCACCGACGATGCTGAAATATCGGCCTATAGGGCTATTGATGAAGTGAGGCGTTAATCCACATGCCCCTCACCCTGGCGTTCACGGCCCAGGACATGGCCAACATCCGCTTCGCCGTCTCACCCCTGGGCGAGGTCGTGGCCAGCGTCCGCGTGGTCAAGGACCCCGCCGCCCATTCCGCCCTGCGCCCCTGGGCCGAGCAGGTACGGCGCCGCCTGGCGGACGTCGACTTCCGCCTGCTGTCCGACCTCGTGCCCGTTCCCACGGTCTCGATCGCCGGCTTCACCTGCACCCCGCCGTCCACCTCGACGCCCGACCTGGAGGTGGAGCTCGCCACGATGCGCGCCGCCGCCGGCCGCGTCCGCGCCGACCTCGACAACGTGGGCGGCCCCCGCACCGAACGCGTCCAGGCCCTGTACGACGACCCGGACAAGGGGCTGGAACGCCTGGCGGAGGAGGTCGGCGGGTACTGGGAGGCGGCCATCGCCCCGTACTGGCCGAGGATCAGGTCGCTGCTCGACGGCGAGATCCTGCGCCGCGCCAGGGTGCTCGCCGAGGGCGGCGCGGACCGCATGCTGGCCGACCTCGACGACGGCGTCACCTGGGAGGACGGCAGGCTGCACGTGCGGAACCGCTACGTGTCGGGCGTCCGCTCACTGCGCGGCCTGGGGCTGCTGCTGGTGCCGTGCGTGTTCGCCTGGCCGAGGGTCTTCTCCGTCACGACGCCGCCGTACCAGCCGACGGTCCGCTACCCGCCGCGCGGCGTGGCCACGCTGTGGGAGAGCCGCGCGGCGGACACGCCCTCCGCGCTGGCCACGGTGCTCGGCCGCACCCGCGCCCGGCTGCTGGCCGAGCTGGACCAGCCCGCCTCCACGCAGGACCTCGCCCGGCGCCTGGAGCTGGCCGAGCCGGGCGTGAGCCGGCACCTCACGGCGCTGCGCGACGCCGGCCTGTGCACGTCGCACCGCACCGGGAGGTACGTCCTGTACGCGCGCACCGCGGTGGCCGAGACGCTCCTCGGGCACCGCACCTGAAGAAGGCAACTCGGCGGCCCAGGCACGGCTACGCCGTGGGCGGGAAGACCGCCATGCCGTACGACTTCGCGCAGCAGGTCAACGGCCGCACCCCGGCCGTCTTCGGGTTCGTGCTCGTGCTGGCGTTCGTGCTGCTGGCGGTGACGTTCCGGTCGTGGGCCATCCCGCTGATGTCGATCGCGCTCAACCTGCTGTCGATCGGGGCCTCGTACGGGGTGCTCGTCCGGGTCTTCCAGGACGGTCATCTGGAGTCGCTGCTGCCACCGTGGTGCGCGGCGTGCTGCTGCCCGCCGCCATGGCGATCCTCGGGGAGCGGGCGTGGCGGGGCCCGCTCCCCGCCGGTCACTTGGACGAGACGCCCACGCCCAGGTCGAACTCCCGGTAGACCCGGGCCCAGAACCCGTCGCGCAGCCACACCCTGGCCTCCGGGAACGGCCGCAGCGAGTGGCCCAGCTCCTTCTCGGCCTCGATCAGCAGCTCCGTGTCGATGACCGTGGGCAGGATCGGGCCGGGAAGCAGGTCGCGGATGTTGTCGCGGCCACGCGTGAGGATCCACTTCTGCGCCACGTGCTCGCCGACGTCCTCCACCCGCGGGCGGCTGGGGCCGAGCTTGGCCACCTGGCCGGGCTTGACATGCGGCTTGACGGGCGCGCGCCCGGCGAACACCTGCGCGGGCGACGGCGCGGCCACGGGCGGCGCGACCGGCACGGGCTGCGGGGCACGGCTGAAAAAGGGCCTCAGGAAATCAGCGGAGATCACTTCGACGGTGTCGGACTCCCACACCAGCCGCTCGGCCTGGTTGGTCCCGTACGGCGGCTCGACGCCCCACAGGTGGATGCGCACCCCGTACGCCTGGGCGGCCTCCACGGCGGGCACCATGTCCTCGTCCCCGGCCAGCAGTATCGTGTCGGTCACCGCGTGGTGGCGGGCCAGCGCCTCCAGGTCGCTCCTGATCTGCGCGTCGACGCCCTTCTGCTGGCCGCGGGCGTTGAGGTTGCCAAGCCGTACCTTGACCCAGGGCAGCTGGGCGATGACCCGCTGGTCCACGGTGGGCACGCGGTCGCGGGCGGCGTCATACCAATAGATCCGCAGCAGCTCACCGGAAATACGTTCCATCGCATGCTTCTGGAGACTTTGGATCAGCTCATCCGCGGCCACCCGGTATTCTTTACGTTCCTTGGCCCCCAGCAGGACTTCACCCGCGGCGGCGTACAGGTATCCGACATCCACGAGGACGGCGTACTTGGCCGCCACAGGATGCGGCATGAGGTCTGGGATGGCCATGATGTCCTCCAGGCCGCAGCGTTAGTTGATCGGCCGACTATATACTCCTGCTTTTTTCTAGATAGTCCCAACTCCCTGGGAAGTTGACACCCGTTTCCTGGGATCTCTCTAGGGCAGGGCGCTCATCCGCCAAGCCGCCTTCCCCGGAGAGAGGGGCTTACGCATCCTTCTAGCCGGGTTTCGCCACATTTGTGGAGAGGGCGCGGCGGACGGTCGCGACGGGGCGGCGCGGGTGGCGAGGACGGCCACGAGTGCGGCGATCTCCTCCGGCGTGGCGTCGCCCCGGACGATCCTGAGGTGCGGCTTCATAGGGGGATGTTCCCATGCTTCTTCGCCGGTAGTGAGGCACGCTTGTTGCGCAGCGCGCGCAGCGCCCGTACGACCTGGGCCCGGGTCTCCGACGGCTTGATCACCGCGTCCACGTAACCCCGCTCGGCCGCGATGTACGGGTTGGCCAGCGTGTCCTCGTACTCCGTCACCAGCCGGGCGCGCTCGGCGTCCGGGTCGTCGGCCGCCGCCAGCTCGCGCCGGTACAGGATGTTGACCGCGCCCTGGGCGCCCATCACCGCGATCTGCGCGGTCGGCCAGGCCAGGTTGACGTCCGCGCCCAGGTGCTTGGAGCCCATGACGTCGTACGCCCCGCCGTACGCCTTGCGGGTGATCACCGTGACGAGCGGGACGGTGGCCTCGGCGTAGGCGTAGAGGAGCTTCGCCCCGCGCCGGATGATTCCGTTCCATTCCTGATCTGTACCCGGCAGGAATCCCGGAACATCAACAAATGTCAGGATTGGGATATTGAAAGCATCACATGTTCGTATGAAACGGGCAGCCTTCTCGGATGCGTTGATATCAAGACATCCGGCGAAATGCATGGGCTGGTTGGCGACCACGCCGACCGACTGCCCGTCCAGCCGGCCGTACCCGACCACGATGTTGGGCGCGAACAGCGCGTGGACCTCCAGGAACTCACCGTCGTCGAGCACCCGTTCGATCACCCGGTGCATGTCGTACGGCTGGTTCGACGAGTCCGGGATCAGCCCGTCCAGCTCGGGATCGGGCTCCAGGTCGGCCGCCGTGTCGTAGGCCGGCGCCTCGTCCAGATTGTTGGAGGGCAGGTAGGACAGCAACTCCTTGACGTACTCCAGCGCGTCGTTCTCGTCGGCGGCCTGGTAGTGCGCCACGCCCGACTTGGTGTTGTGCGTGTGCGCCCCGCCCAGCTCCTCGAACGTGACCTCCTCACCCGTCACCGTCTTGATCACGTCCGGCCCGGTGATGAACATCTGCGAGGTCTGGTCCACCATGACGACGAAGTCCGTCAGCGCGGGCGAGTACACGTGACCGCCCGCCGCGGCGCCCATGATGAGCGAGATCTGCGGGATCACGCCCGACGCGTGCACGTTGCGCTTGAAGATCTCCGCGTACAGACCGAGCGCGACCACGCCCTCCTGGATGCGCGCGCCGCCGCCCTCGTTGATGCCGATGATGGGACAGCCCGTCTTCAGCGCCATGTCCAGCACCTTGACGATCTTCTCGCCGTACACCTCGCCGAGCGAGCCGCCGAACACCGTCACGTCCTGCGAGAACACGCACACCTGCCGCCCGTCCACGGTGCCGTGGCCGGTGATCACGCCGTCGCCGTACGGCCTGCGCCGCTCCAGCCCGAACATCGTCGACCGGTGCCGGGCGAGCGCGTCGAACTCCACGAACGAGTCCTCGTCCAGCAGCGCCAGCACCCGCTCGCGGGCCGTCATCTTGCCCCGGGCGTGCTGCTTGTCCACCGCCGCGGCCGAGCCGGCATGGACCGCCTCGTCCAGCCGCCGCTCCAGGTCCGCGATCTTCCCGCCCGTGGTGTGGACGTCCGTGTGGTTGTCCGTGGTGTGGGTGTCCGGCTTTTCTGGTATGGCGTCCGCTGTCATGCGCGCAAGGGTAATCCCTCCTCCTAGAGTGGATCCATGACGGACGCGGTTCGCACGCACGGCCTTTTCAAGCGCTACGGACCGCAGGTGGCGGTCGCGGGTGTCGACCTCGTCGTCCCGGCGGGCAGCTTCGCCGGCCTCGTCGGCCCCAACGGCGCGGGCAAGACGACGACGCTCAGCATGGTCACCGGATTACTGCGCCCCGACGGCGGCCGTGCCGAGGTGGGCGGCCTCGACGTCTGGCGCGACCAGCTCCAGGTCAAGGCGCGCATCGGCGTGCTGCCCGAAGGGCTGCGGCTGTTCGAGCGGCTGTCGGGCCGGGAGCTGCTCCTCTACAACGGCCGGCTGCGCGGCATCCACAAGGCCGACGTCGAGCGGCGCGCCACCGAGCTGCTGCGGGTCATGGACCTGGAGGAGGCGGCCGGCAAGCTCGTCGTCGACTACTCCACCGGCATGCGCAAGAAGATCGGGCTGGCGGCGGCGCTGCTGCACAACCCGGCCGTGCTGTTCCTCGACGAGCCGTTCGAGGGAGTCGACCCGGTCAGCGCCAGCACCCTCACCGAGGTGCTGCGGCGCTTCACCGCCTCCGGCTCGACCGTCATCTTCTCCAGCCACGTCATGGACCTGGTCGAGCGGCTGTGCGACTGGGTGTCGGTGATGAGCGGCGGCCACATCGTGGCCCAGGGGCCGCTCGCCGAGGTACGCGGCGGCCGCAGCCTCAACGAGGCGTTCCTCCAGCTCGTCGGCGGGCCCCGCACGGGCGGCGACGCGGGCCTGACCTGGCTCGGCGCCCACCAGGAGCCCGGCGCCCGCCAGGAGCTCGGCGCCCATCAGGAGGAGTCGTGAGCGGCACGGTCGCGCTGTTCGCGCAGCTCAAGCTGCGCCTGCTCGCCGGCAACCTGCGCGGCGACCTCCAGCGCAAGCTCGGCTTCGTCTTCTCCCTCGTCGTGGCCGCCGGCCTCGCCGTGCTCGGCTTCGCGCTCATGGCGCTGGTGCGCCTCGCGCCGCACGACGTGGCCGCCGACATCGTCGTCGTCGCCTACTCCGCCATCCTCGTGGGCTGGATGGTCGTGCCGCTGCTCGCGTTCGGGCTGGACGACACGCTCGACCCCGCCCGGCTGTCGCTGTTCCCCCTCCGCACGGGTGAGCTGGCGGTCGGCATGTTCACCGCGTCGGCCACCGGCGTCTGGCCGGTCGCCACGCTCGTGGTCGTCGCCGGCGGGCTGGCCGGCCTCGCGACGAGCCCCGGCGGCGTGCTCGTCGGGGCGGTGGCGGTGCTCCTGCAGTTCGCCCTCTGCCTGGTGCTCTCCCGGCTCGTGACCACGTCGTTGTCGGGCGCCCTGCGCACCCGGCGCGGGCGCGACATGCTGGCCGTGGCCGCGCTGTTCGTCGTGGTGCTGGCCCAGCTGCCCAACCTGCTCCTCAACACCAACCTCGGCGACCCCGCCGCGATGCTGCGCGGCACGGCGGGAGTCCTGCGGTGGACGCCGCCGGGCATGCTGGCCCACGCGATCGCCGACGGCGGGCTCTTCGGCCTGGCCGAGGTCGCCGTCGTGGCGCTCGTCGTGGTGCTGGCCGCCTGGCTGTGGATCAAGGCGCTGAGCCGGGCGCTGGTCACCCCCGACGCCTCCACCCAGGGCTCCTCCGTGCGCGAGGGGAGCGGGCTGGCCGACCGGTTCCTGCCCGACGGGCCGCTGGCGGCCGTGGTCGCCAAGGAGCTCAAGTACCTGCGGCGGGAGCCCCGGTTCCGGGTGCTCTGGTTCACCTCGGTCGTGGTCAGCGCCGTGCTCGCCCTCTCGCTCAGCTCCAACATCCCGGGCGGGGCCGGCCCGTGGCTGCCCATCGCGACCACCTCGATGGCCGCCATCATGATCGCGCTCCAGTCCGGCAACCTCTACGGCATCGACGGCGCGTCCCTCTGGATGAACGTCGTGGCCATCGGCTCGGAGGACGGCTTCCGCACCGACCTGGCCGGCCGCCACCTGGCCAACGCCATCGCCGCGACGCCGCTGCTGGTCGCCATCGCCGTGGCCGGCTCGCTGCTGACCGGCCAGCCGACGGCCATCCCGTTCGCCGTCCTGGCCGGCTGGGGCGCGCTCGGCGTCGGGCTCGGCGTCGGCGCCGTGACCAGCGTGGCGATCCCGTACACGGTGCCCGAGCGCATGAACGCCTTCACTGGAGCCGCCCCCGGGCAGGGCGGCCAGGCGTTCGTGTCCTCCATGGGGGCCTTCGCCGGGATCGCCGCCCTGACGCTGCCGCTCGCGGTGCCGATCGCGTTCGGACTCGTCTGGCTCTGCGTCGTCGCCCCGGTCTACGGTCTGCTGATCGAGACGCTCGGCCGCCGGCTCGGCGCGACGATCGGTTTCTCCCGCATGCCCGAGCTCGTGGCGGCCGTGTCCCGTCCCACGTGAGCAGTGGTCTAGTCCATTAGGTGAGACCGGACTACGGCCTCCGTCGGCGACTGGATACCCTTCGACACATGATTGACCAGGGGATCGAGCGTCGTAGCGCCGCCGTCACCGAGATGCCCGACGAGCTCCGGCACGATGTGCGGCTGCTCGGCAAGCTGCTCGGACAGGTCATTGCCGAGCAGGGGGGCGAAGACCTCCTGGCCGACGTCGAGAGACTGCGCAAGGCGGTCATCGCCGCCCGCAGGGGCGAGGCGTCGGCCGACGAGATCACCGCCATGGTGGAGGCGTGGGAGATCGACCGGGCCGTCCAGATCGCTCGCGCGTTCACGTGCTACTTCCATCTGGCCAACCTGGCCGAGGAGCACTACCGCATCCGTACGTTGCGCGAGCGCGACACCGAGGGCGGCGTTCAGCGCGAGTCGCTGGCGCACGCCGTGCACGAGCTGGGCGCCGACCGCGTCGCCGAGCTGGTCGAGCGCCTGGAGCTGCACCCGGTGCTCACCGCCCACCCGACCGAGGCGCGCAGGCGGGCCGTCGTCACCGCGATCCAGCGGATCAGTGGGCGGCTGACCGAGTACAACACCCCCGGCCGGGGCGCCTCCGAGCGGGCCGAGAGCCGGCGGCGGCTGCTGGAGGAGATCGACCTCCTGTGGCGCACCGCCCACCTGCGCCCGAGCAAGCTCGACCCGCTCGACGAGGTGCGCACCGCCATGGCCGCCTTCGACGAGACCCTGTTCCGCGTCGTCCCGCAGGTCTACCGCTCGCTCGACGCCGCGCTGGCCGACGGCACGGGCACCCGGGCACCGCTGGCGCGGCCGTTCATCCGCTACGGAAGCTGGATCGGCGGCGACCGCGACGGCAACCCCAACGTCACCGCCAAGGTCACCCGCGAGGCCGTGCAGATCCAGGCCGAGCACGTGCTGACCGCGCTGGAGAACGCCACCACCCGCATCGGCCGCACCCTCACCGCCACCGCCGAGTTCGCGCCGCCGTCGCCCGAGCTGAAGAGCGCCATCGACGCGGCCGAGGACGCCCACCCGGAGCTGGTCTCCGAGCTGGCCACCCGGTCCCCGCGCGAGCCGCACCGGCAGTGGCTGCTGTTCGTCGCGGCCCGCATCGCCGCCACCCGCCGCCGCGACCTCGACCTCGCCTACCTGTCGCCCGGCGACCTGCTCGCCGACCTGCGCCTGGCCCAGGACTCGCTGGCCCGCGACGCCGCCCGCCAGGCGTATGGAGAGCTGCAGCACCTCATCTGGCAGGTGGAGACGTTCGGCTTCCACCTGGCCGAGCTGGAGGTGCGCCAGCACTCCCAGGTTCACGCCGCGGCGCTGGAGGAGATCAGGGCCGGCGGCGAGCTGTCGGAGCGCACCGAGGAGGTGCTGTCGACGATCCGGGTGATCGGCTGGATCCAGGAGCGGTTCGGCGTGCGCGCCTGCTCCCGTTACGTGGTGTCCTTCACCCGGGGCGCGGCCGACGTGGCCGCCGTCTACGAGCTGGCCCGGCACGCGCTCGGGACGCGGGCGCCGGTGCTCGACGTGGTGCCGCTGTTCGAGTCGGGTCAGGACCTCGCCAACTCGCCGGACGTGCTGTCCGGCATGCTCGACATCCCGCAGGTGCGCGAGCGGCTCGCCGCCACCGGCCGGCGCATGGAGGTCATGCTCGGCTACTCCGACTCGGCCAAGGAGCTCGGCCCGGCCGCGGCCACGCTGCGGCTGTACGAGGCCCAGGAGCGGCTGACCGCCTGGGCGGCCGAGCACGACGTGCGGCTGCGCATGTTCCACGGCCGCGGCGGCGCGCTGGGCCGGGGCGGCGGCCCCGCCAACCGCGCCGTGCTCGCCCAGGCCCCCGGCTCGGTCGCGGGCAGCTTCAAGGTCACCGAGCAGGGCGAGGTGATCTTCGCCCGCTACGGCCACCTGGCGATCGCCCGCCGCCACATGGAGCAGGTGGCCAACGCCGTGCTGCTCGCCTCCTCGGTCACGGTCGGCGCGCGCACGGCCGCCGCGGCCGAGCGCTTCCGCCCGCTGGCCGAGCGGGTGGCGACGGCCTCCGAGAGCGCCTACCGGTCGCTCACGGAGGCGCCCGGCTTCCCCGAGTGGTTCAGCCTGGTCAGCCCGCTGGAGGAGCTGGGCTCCCTGCGGCTCGGCTCACGCCCGGCGCGCCGCGGCCTCGGCGCTCCCCGCTCCCTGGACGACCTGCGCGCCATCCCGTGGGTGTTCGCCTGGGCGCAGACCCGGGTCAACCTGCCCGGCTGGTACGGCCTGGGCGCCGGCCTGGCCGCGGTCGGCTCGCTGGAGGAGCTGCGGGCCGCGTACCAGGAGTGGCCGCTGTTCAACGCCCTGCTCGACAACGCCGAGATGTCGCTGGCCAAGACCGACCGCTCGATCGCCGAGCACTACCTGGAGCTGGGCGGCCGGCCCGACTTCGCGCGCCAGGTCCTGGAGGAGTACGACCGGACGCGGCGCCTGGTGCTGGAGGTCACGGGGCACACGCGGCTGCTGGAGAACCGCAAGGTCCTCTCGCGCGCCGTGCAGCTCCGCGACCCGTACGTGGACGCGCTGTCGCACCTCCAGCTCCGCGCCCTGCGCGCCCTACGCACCGGCACCCCGTCCGACCACGAGCGCGAGCGCCTGTCCACGCTCCTCCTGCTCTCGGTCAACGGCGTCGCCGCCGGCCTCCAGAACACCGGCTGACCCGCAGGGCCATGGCTGAGCGGTGGCGATTTCCCTTCGGACTTCTCTCAAAAGAGTGGGGTGTTTTGACTTAGCGTAATCGCATGCTCTCCTCCTGCCACGGATTCGCTGATGCAGACCCCGCAGCATGGATCGCCTACGTCGACGAGTCGGAGTCGAACCAGCGCCTCGACCCTCACGTTTACATCCTGGCTTCGGTGATCGTGCAGAGCGCGTCGGCCGGCGAGATCAGGCAGCGTCTGGTCTCGCTACGCCTTGGCGGCCAACGCAAGGTGCACTGGGTCAAGGAGTCGGCTTGCCGCCGCATGGAGATCTGCGAACTCCTGGAAGGCCTGGGTGTGCTCTTCGTGATCGTGCTTCATGAGGGTGATCCCGGCGCCAGCGCTGAACGACGTCGTAGGAAGTGCCTGGACCTACTGCTGTGGGAGCTGTCCAGGGCGGGTGTCACCGAGCTCATCCTTGAGTCTCGGGAGGCGTCCCAGAACAGGAAGGACCGAAGCCTCGTGGACGCGTTGTTGGCGCGGAGGCAGTTGCCTGTGCGAACGCGCGTGCACCACCTCGCAGGCGCGGCGGAACCACTGCTCTGGGCGGCCGACTGGGTGGCCGGCGCCATGGTGTCAAGTCGTACTGGCGATGACACTTACCTGAAAAAGTTGGACGGCTGCCTGGAGATCCACCGAACCGGCCCGTGAAAGCCGCGAGCCCGGGACCCCTCCGTCCGGAGGGACCTTCCCGGGCTCACTTCCGGCCGCTCCGAAAAGCGGCGGCGTCTTCACACAGTGTAGCCGCCATCTCCCAGACGGGTCCAGTGAGATCTCCTCGCCGACCCGCGCCGCGCTCAGCGCAGGCCGGCGAAGAAGGTGTGGATGTCGGAGGTGAGGGCCTCCGTGGCGGTGTGGGCCGTGTAGTGGCCGTGGGCCGGGGCCGGGAGCGTCTTCCAGGAGACGATCCCGGCGTGGTCGCGCTCGGCGAAGCGGCGGATGGACCTGAAGTCCCCCTCGGCCATGGCCAGCGCCATCGGCACCGTCGTCGGCTCCTTGGCGGCCTGCTGAGCGCTCTGCTGGGCGCGGGCGTTCTCCCAGTACAGGCGCAGCGCCGAGCCGGACGTGCCGGTGAACCAGTGGATCGCGGCGTTCAGCAGCACGAAGTCGTCGTCGAGGTCCTCGTCGAAGAGCTGGGCCAGCCAGCCGACCAAGCCGGCGGGGGAGTCGGTGATGGCGTGCGCCAGCGTCTGCGGCTGCTGCGACTGCAGGACGTTGAACGCGCCCTTCTCCTTCCAGAACCAGTCGAGCACAGCCAGCCCGGCCTGGTCCTCCTCGGTGAGGCCGGCGAACTCGGCCGGGTCGCCGGAGGGGAAGGAGAAGAGCTGGGTCACGTGGACGCCGACGACGTGGTCCGGGGCGATGCGGGCCAGCTCGGGGGAGATCATGGACCCGGCGTCGTTGCCGACCGCGCCGTAGCGCTCGTAGCCGAGGCGGGACATGAGCTCGGCCCACGCGCGGGCGATGCGGATGTTGTCCCAGCCGGTCTCGGTGGTCGGGCCGGAGAAGCCGTAGCCGGGCAGCGACGGGATGACCAGGTGGTGGTGGCGCGACAGCGGCTCGATGGCGTCGAGGTACTCGGCGATCGAGCCGGGCCAGCCGTGGGTGAGGAGCAGCGGCAGGGCGTCGGGGTCGTCGGAGCGGACGTGGATGAAGTGGATGTTCTGCCCGTCGATCTCGGTGGTGAACTGCGGGTGGGCGTTGAGGCGGGCCTCCTGGGCGCGCCAGTCGAAGCCGGTGCGCCAGTGGGTGACGAGCCGCCTGACCCGCTCGACGCTGACGCCCTGGTCGGCGCCCTGGATCTCGTCGACGAAGCGGGTCAGCGCGAGGCGGGTCTGCAGGTCGTCGAGCTCGGCCTGGGGGATCTCGACGCGGAAGGGACGGATCTCGGCGCTGATGGCGGTCATGCTGACACCTCTTCGTAAAGGAACGGAACGCTTTGTTCTGTTCCAGAATAGCAGAACGGAATGATGTGTTCCACTGTTTGGGCGGGATGCCGCCTACGCCGATGGGAGCCGCCGGTGGCGGCACGTCATGGATGATGTCCGCCACGACCCATGTCGTCAGACGCGGACGCGGTCGTGGCCCGCGTAGACGTTGCAGCGCTCGCCGCGCAGGAAGCCCACCAGCGTCATGCCGAACTCCCTGGCCACGTCCACGGCCAGCGACGACGGCGCCGACACCGCGCACACCACCGGTATCCCGGCCGCCAGCGCCTTCTGCATGATCTCGTAGCTGGCCCGGCCGCTGACCATGAGCACGTGCCGGTCCAGCGGCAGCCGCTCCGCCAGCGCCGCCCAGCCGGTCAGCTTGTCGACCGCGTTGTGCCGGCCCACGTCCTCCCGTACGGCCAGCAGCTCGCCCTCCGCCGTGAACAGCCCGGCCGCGTGCAGCCCGCCCGTCTTGCCGAAGACGCCCTGCGCCGCGCGCAGCCGGTCCGGCAGGCCGTACAGGACCTCGGGGGTGAGCTCGACGGCGCCGGGCGGCGCCGGACGGCAGCGGTCGCGCAGCGCGTCGAGGCTGGCCGAGCCGCACACGCCGCACGCGCTGGAGGTCAGGAAGTGGCGCTCCAGCGCCGGCAGCTCGGGGATCGGGCCGCGCAGCCGTACGGTGACCGTGTTGTAGCGGGCCTCGACCGGCACGTCCTCGTCGGTGCAGTAGCCGATGGAGGCGATGCCGCCGGCCCGCACCAGGCCCTCCGCGTGCAGGAATCCGGCCGCCAGCTCGAAGTCGTGGCCCGGTGTGCGCATGGTGATCGCCACCGTGCGGCGTCCGCCGTCGAGCGAGGCGAGCCGGATCTCCAGCGGCTCCTCGGTGGCCAGGTCGTCACGGCGCTCCGTGGCGGCCGGGCCGGTCAGCCGCCGGATGCGGACGCGGGTCGTGGGCCCGGGGCGCTCGCTCATGCGCGGCGCACCGTCACCGTCGCGTTGTAGTCGGGGATCCGGGCGTCGGGTGAGCGGCGCGACTCGTCGAGCAGGACGTTGCCCTCCGGCCAGTGGATCTGCAGGTTGCCCGGCATGACGGGCGCCCTCAGCACCTTGCCCCGGTAGGAGCGCTCGCCGGAGCGCAGCTCGACCGGGGTGCCGTCGGGCAGGCCGAGCCGGTCGGCGTCGTAGGCGCTCATCAGCACCGCCTCGCGCGTGGCGCCGTTGAAGCCGTCGAGCCGCTCGTGGACCATGCTGTTGAACTGCTTGCCGCGCCGGGTGGCGACCATGAACGACCCGTCCGGCCGCTCCAGCGCGGGCAGCGGCACGGCCGAGAACCTCGCCAGCCCGTCGGGGGTCTGGAAGCCGCCGTCGGCGAACAGGTGCCGCCCGCCGTACTGGACGTTGTCGCCGAACGCGCTCAGCCCCGCGATGCCCGCGTAGAACGGCACGGCCCGCTCGATCTCCTCGCGGATCGCGGGCGTGCCGGTGAAACGGACCTTCGACGCCAGCGCGGGACGGCTGCGGGCGGCCAGCTCGGTGAAGATCTTCCACTCCGGCCACGCCTCCGCCACCCGTGGCCCCTCCACCTCCGGCGAGAAGATGATCCGCCGCTCGGTCGAGGTCTCCGTCACGCCGCCCGTCATCTCGTAACGGGTCTGCGCGGGCAGCAGCAGCACGTCGCCCTCGGACGGCACGAGCATCTGGGACGACAGCACGATGTCGATGTGGACGCGCAGGCGTGGCCGGCGCAGCGCGCCGCGGCAGTACCCGGGGTCGGGGAGCACCTCCAGGAAGTTGCCGCCGCTGGAGATCAGCGCGTCCAGCTCGCCCGCGTGGGCGGCGTCGATCATGTCGGTGGCGGTCAGACCGGGGGTGGCCGGCACCTCGAAGCCCCACAGGTCCGCGAACCTCCCGGCGTTCTCCGGGGTGATCGGCAGCCCGCCCGGCAGCCCCGTGGCGTACGCGCCCATCTCCGCGCCGCCCTGCACCCCGCTGTGCCCGCGGATCGGCATCAGCCCGCAGTACTCGCGCCCCACGAACCCGCGCGCGAGCGCCAGGTTGACGATGGCCCGCACGTTGTCCTCGCCGAAGGTGTGCTGCGTGATGCCCATCGACCACACCAGCACCGCCGACCTGGCCTCCGCGAGCAGCCGCGCCAGCCGCAGCATCTCGTCGCGCGAGGCCCCCGACAGCGCCTCCAGCTCCTCCCACGACTGCGCCTGGACCGCCTCGCGCGCCCGCTCGAAGCCCGTCGTACGCAGCGCCACGAACTTCTCGTCCACCCACTCCCGCTCGACCAGGTGCTTGAGCACCCCGTTGAGGAAGCCGATGTCGCCGCCCACGTTCACGCCGAAGAACTCGTCGGTGATCTTCGTGCCGAACACGGCCGACTCCGCGTTGGACGGCACCCAGTAGCGCTCCATGCCCGGCTCGCGGTAGGCGTTGACCATCGCCACCCGGGTGCCGGCCTTCTTGGCGTGGTAGAGGTACTTCATCGCCACCGGCTGGTTGTTCGACGGGTTGGAGCCGATGAAGACGATCAGGTCGGAGCCGATCCAGTCGGCGTAGGAGCAGGTGGTGGCCGCCGCGCCGATCGTCTGCTTGAGCGCGACCGTCGAGGGGGAGTGGCAGATGCGCGCCGCGTTGTCGATGTTGTTGGTGCCGAGCGCCCGCATCGCCTTCTGCGCGGCGTAGTAGTTCTCGTTCGGCACGCCCCTGCTGGTCAGGTACGCGCCGAAGCGCGCGTCGCGCAGCCCGGCCGCGGCGATCGAGAGCGCCTCGTCCCACGGGACGCGCGTGAAGCCGGGCTCACCTGCGCGGCGCAGCATCGGGTACGGCAGGCGCCCCAGCTCGCGCAGCTCCGCGCTGCGCCGGCCCTCCAGCCCCGACACGTCACGCAGCACCGAGACGTCCAGCGCCGGCATCGTGTTGAGCGGCAGCAGGCGCAACCTGATGTTGCACAGATGGACTTCCCGCATCGTCCAGTCGCGCATGCCCTTGGTGCCGAGCGCGCAGCCGTCGCACGTGCCCTGCGTGAGGACCCGCCAGGCGTAACGCCTGCGACCCTTGACCGCCCGGAACGCCTTCAGCAGCTCAAGGTAGTTGTTCGGCTTGCGCAGACCGAGGCCGAACGGCCGCCAGGACGCCCAGTTGCGTGGATCGAGAAGCTTGCTCACCCCTCCATCTTGCTCGCTTCCCGGCCGGGCCAAGCCCGGCGCACCGGCTCTCCCGCGGGAGGGCAGGGGCGGCGTCCGGGCGGTGCCGCGCGTCAGCCAAGATGGACAGGTGCCCGACTCGCGCTACTCCGACCTCAACCGCCCGCCCCTCTCCGAGGCGGCGCTCAACCGCGCCCTCGTCCGGCCGGGCGGCCTGTGGACGGGCGTGACCGTGGTCGAGAGCACCGGCTCCACCAACGCCGACCTCGCCGGCCAGGCCCGGGAGGGCGCCGTGGAGGGCACGGTGCTGGTCGCCGAGGAGCAGGTGGCGGGCCGGGGCCGGCTCGGCCGCACCTGGACCGCTCCCGCCCGTTCCGGCCTGGCCGTGTCCGTGCTGCTCAGGCCGGCGCCGCCGGTCACCACGCACGGCTGGCTGCCGCTGCTGTTCGGGGTGGCCGCCGCCTCGGCCGTGCGCCGGCTGGCCGAGGTGGACGTGCGCCTCAAGTGGCCGAACGACCTGCTCGTCGGCGACCGCAAGCTGGCCGGGGTGCTGGCCGAGCGCGTGGAGGACGCGGTGGTCGTCGGCATGGGCCTCAACGTGTCGCTGCGGGCCGACGAGCTGCCCGTGCAGACCGCCACGTCGCTGGCCATCCAGGAGGCCGCCTGCCTCGACCGCGACCCGTTGTTGCGGGCGGTGCTGCGCGAGGTCGAGAGCCACTACGCCGACTGGGCCGAGGCCGGCGGCGACGCCGACATGGCCGGGCTGCGCGCCGCCTACCAGGCCTCCAGCGCCACCATCGGGCGTGAGGTGCGGGTGGAGCTGCCCGGCGGCCGCTTCCTGACGGGCCGCGCCACCGGCGTCGACGAGGCCGGCCGCCTCCGGCTCACCGCCGGTGGCGAGCAGCACACGCTCAGCGCCGGCGATGTCGTCCACCTACGCCCGTCCGCGTGACGGCCCCCCTACGTCCACGGGCGTAGCCGCGCGTCCCGGTAGGTGGCAGCATGTGCGCATGACCATCCCGGACCATCACCTCACCCAGGGTGAGCGCCGCGTCAGGTCCTTCCACCCCCACTGGAAGCGCCTCGTCGGCCCCGTCGCCGCGCTCGTGCTCATCGCCGCGGCCTCGGGCGCGGCGGTGTACTTCGTCCCGGGCGACTGGGAGTACGCCTCCTACGCCAGGATCGCCGTCTGCGCCGTCGCCCTCGTCCTGCTGACCGTCTGGTCGTTCGTCCCCTACCTCCAGTGGAAGAACACCGGCTACGTGCTCACCACCCACCGCTTCACGATCAGCTCCGGGGTGCTCAACAAGTCGACCGACGAGATCCCGATGGCCAAGGTCAACACCGTCAGCTCCGACCAGACGTTCGTCGAGCGGCTGCTCGGCTGCGGCACGCTCACCGTGGAGTCGGCGGGCGACCGCGGCCAGATCGTGCTCCGCGACATCCCGCACCTCCAGGACGTCCGGGCCGACCTGTTCCGGCTCCTGGAGGACGCCACCGACGGCGAGCTCGACGGCCGTTGAGCCGGGAGGGCCGTTGAGCGAGGAGGGCCGTTGAGCCGGGAGGGGCCGCGCAGGCCCACAGCTGAGGAGATCGGCCTGCTGCTGGCCGGCGCGCCCGCCAGCCGCACCCGCACCGAGGTGGCGGCCGGCGCCGGAGTGCCCCAGGAGCTGGCCGAGCGGGTCTGGCGCGCCCTGGGCTTCCCCACCCACGCCGACGACGCCGTCGCGTTCTCCGAGGCCGACGTGGCCGCCCTGACGCGGGTGCGGACGATGCTCGACCGCGGCCTGCTGGACGAGCCCACGGTCGTCCGCATGGCCCGTGCCCTCGGCCAGACCACGGCCCGGCTGGCCCAGTGGCAGGCCGAGATCATCATCGGCCACCTGCTGCCCGCGGAGGGCGAGCCGTCCGACGACGACGTGGCGCGCGTGTTCGACACGGCCCGCGCGCTGCTGCCCGACTTCGAGCACCTCCTCGTGCACGTCTGGCGGGCCCAGCTCGCCGCCGCGGGCACGCGCCTGCTGGCCATGGCCGACCTGCGCCCCGAGACCGCCCCTGACCCGCGCCCCGAGACCGCGCCGGGCCGCGTGGCGACGCCCGAGGCCGCGCCGGGCCGCGTGGCGATGGCCGTGGGCTTCGCCGACCTCGTGGCGTTCACCAGGCGGGCCAGGGAGCTGGACGAGCGGGAGCTGGCCGACCTGGTGGAGGGGTTCGAGGCGCGGGCGGCCGACATCGTTGCGGCCCACGGCGCCCGGCTGGTCAAGACCCTCGGCGACGAGGTGCTCTTCACCGCCCCCACCCCGGCGCGGGCCGCCGCCATCGCGCTCGACCTGGCCGGCACGGCCGAGCTGCGCATCGGGATGGCGTACGGGCCGGTGGTGCCGATGATGGGCGACGTCTACGGCACCACGGTCAACCTGGCGGCCCGCCTCACCGCCATCGCCAGGCCCGGCACGGTCGTCGTCGACTCCGGCCTGGCCGAGGGACTGGCGGGCGAGCCGGGATTCGAGGTGCGCGGCATGCGGCGCAGGACCGCCCGGGGTCTCGGCGTGGTGCGCCCCCATCTCTTGCGGCGATCATCCTCCTGACGCAGGATGGCTGCCATGCCGTACGAAGTGCGGGGCGTCATCGCCCGAGGTAAAGGCCGGGAAGTCTCCGTCGAGAACGTGATCGTGCCCGATCCCGGGCCGGGGGAGGCCGTCGTCGCCGTGCAGGCGTGCGGGGTGTGCCACACCGACCTCCACTACCGGGAGGGCGGCATCAGCGACGACTTCCCGTTCCTGCTCGGCCACGAGGCGGCGGGCGTCGTGGAGGCCGTCGGCGAGGGCGTGACCGGGGTCGAGCCGGGCGACTTCGTCATCCTCAACTGGCGGGCGGTGTGCGGCCAGTGCCGCGCCTGCCTGCGCGGCCGGCCGTGGTACTGCTTCGCCACCCACAACGCCACCCAGAAGATGACGCTGGAGGACGGCACCGAGCTGTCGCCCGCGCTCGGCATCGGCGCGTTCCTCGGCAAGACCCTCGTGGCGGCGGGCCAGTGCACCAAGGTCTCGCCCGAGGCGCCGGCGGCCGTCGCCGGCCTGCTGGGCTGCGGCGTCATGGCGGGGCTCGGCGCCGCGATCAACACCGGCGGCGTCACGCGCGGCGACTCGGTCGCGGTCATCGGATGCGGCGGGGTCGGCGGGGCGGCCGTCCTGGGCGCCTCGCTGGCCGGCGCGTCGAAGATCATCGCCATCGACGTGGACGACCGCAAGCTGGGCTGGGCCCGCGACTTCGGGGCCACCCACACGGTCAACTCCCGCGAGAGCGACCCGGTCGAGGCCGTGCGCGACCTCACGGGCGGGTTCGGGGCCGACGTGGTCATCGAGGCGGTCGGCCGGCCCGAGACGTACAAGCAGGCCTTCTACGCCCGCGACCTGGCCGGCACGGTCGTGCTCGTCGGGGTGCCCACCCCGGAGATGACGCTGGAGCTGCCGCTGCTCGACGTCTTCGGCCGCGGCGGGGCGCTGAAGTCCTCCTGGTACGGCGACTGCCTGCCGAGCCGCGACTTCCCCATGCTCATCGACCTCTACCTGCAGGGCCGGCTGCCGCTCGACAAGTTCGTCACCGAGACCATCGCGCTCGACGAGGTCGAGGAGGCGTTCGCCAAGATGGGCCGCGGCGAGGTGCTGCGATCGGTGGTGGTCCTCTAAATGCTCGACAAGGTCATCACTTCGGGGACGTTCACGCTCGACGGCGGTACCTGGGACGTCGACAACAACGTCTGGCTGGCCGGTGACGCGCGCCGGGTGCTCGTCATCGACGCCGCCCACGACGCCCGCGCCATCGCCGAGCGCGTCGGCGGGCGCACCGTCACCGCCATCGTCTGCACGCACGCGCACAACGACCACATCAACGCCGCCCGTGAGCTGGCCGAGCTGACAGGCGCGCCGATCCGGCTGCACCCCGCCGACCAGGTGCTCTGGGAGCAGGTGTACGGCGACGCGGTGCCGTACGAGCCGCTGGCCGACGGCGAGAAGCTGGAGGCGGGCGGCGTCACGCTGGAGGTGCTGCACACCCCCGGCCACTCCCCGGGCGCGGTGTGCCTGCACGCGCCCGACCTGGGCGTGCTGTTCAGCGGCGACACCCTGTTCAAGGGCGGGCCCGGCGCGACCGGCCGGTCCTACTCCTCGTTCGACACGATCATCGCCTCGATCCGCGACCGGCTGCTGACGCTGCCGCCCGAGACCGTCGTCCACACCGGCCACGGCGAGTCCACCTCCATCCGCGCCGAGGCCCCCCACCTGGAGGAATGGCTGGCCAGAGGACACTGAACCCTTACCTCGGTGTGGCGGAGGTAACGTAGGCAAGCCTTACCAAACTGGGTTACATTAGGCATGCCTAACCTACGGACCGTCCAGAGAGTGAGGCTTCCCCCGCATGTACGTGTGCGTCTGTCGTGCCGTGACCGAGAACGAGGTGCACGACTGCATCGCCGCTGGCGCGCGCAGCGCCCGGCAGGTGCGCGACACCACTGGTGCCGGTGGGGACTGTGCCTCTTGTGTCCGGAAAATCTGTGCGATGCTGAAACGGTCTGAGGAACTGACGACCGCATAGCACGAGGGGCCCGTACATGCAGGGCGACAAGCAGATCATCGAGTTGCTCAACGAGCAGCTGACGGCGGAGCTGACCGCCATCAACCAGTACTTCCTGCACGCCAAGATGCAGGAGAACTGGGGCTACACGAAGCTGGCCAAGCACACCCGCGACGAGTCGTTCGAGGAGATGCGGCACGCCGAGCGCCTGACGGACCGCATCCTCTTCCTCGAAGGGCTGCCCAACTACCAGCGGCTCGGCACGCTGCACATCGGGCAGACCGTCGAGGAGCAGCTCAAGGCCGACCTGGAGATCGAGTTGTCGGTGGTGCAGCGGCTGCGCCCGGCCATCCAGCTCATGCGCGAGAAGGGTGATGTCACCTCGGCCCGCATCTTCGAGGAGATCCTGGCCGACGAGGAGCACCACATCGACTACCTGGAGACGGAGCTGGCGCTCATCCACAGCCTGGGCGAGCAGCTCTACCTCGCCCGCTACACGGAGCCGTCGACCGTCTGACGCCCGTTCGCGCGACACGCCCGCCGGGGCCCCCTCCGGCGGGCGTCGCCGTCTCCGGGCGGGGTGCGCGCCGCCGGAGGCACAGGACACGGCCGTACATTCCCGGACGGATTTTATGAACGACACGCCCGAGTGCGACACGCCCGGCCCGGTACGCCATTTCGCGCCGCTGGACGCGCTCATTCGCCGTCCCGGCCGCTAATCGCGGTAATTTAAGCCCGGCTAACCGATATTTATCAGCGTTTGCCCAGGTCAATGGATAGGTCAACGACAAGTCAAACCGTGCGCTGTGCCCGGGAAACGATCGCTTAAGGTCCTACGATCGCTTCATGACCTGCGTACTTCTCGCCGAGGATGACACCTCGATTTCCGAGCCGCTCGCGCGCGCGCTTCGCCGTGAGGGCTATCAGGTTGAGGTGAGCCCCGACGGCCCGCAGGCCCTGGAAAGGGCTCTGTCGGGGGGCATCGACCTGATCGTTCTTGACCTCGGCCTGCCAGAGATGGACGGGCTGGAGGTCGCCCGCCGGATCCGCGCCGAAGGACACGGCACTCCGGTTCTCATACTCACCGCCCGCGTCGACGAGGTCGACACGGTCGTCGGCCTCGACGCCGGCGCCGACGACTACGTCACCAAGCCGTTCCGCCTGGCCGAACTGCTCGCCCGGGTGCGCGCGCTGCTGCGCCGAGGCACGTCCGAGACCCCGGTGGTCCAGGGCGTCCGCATCGACGCGGACTCCCGCCGCGCCTGGATGGGGGAGAAGGAGCTGCATCTGACGACCAAGGAGTTCGACCTGCTGCGCGTGCTGGTCCGCGACGCCGGCAAGGTGGTCACCCGCGAGCAGATCATGCGCGAGGTGTGGGACACCAACTGGTGGGGCTCGACCAAGACGCTCGACATGCACATCTCGTGGCTGCGCCGCAAGCTCGGCGACGACGCGGCGAAGCCCCGCTACATCACCACCGTCCGGGGAGTCGGCTTCCGCTTCGAACGCGAGTAGGCGATGCGCCGCCGCCTGCTCACTTCCACTCTGGTCGTCGCGGTCATCGCGGTCCTGCTGCTGGGGGTCCCCCTGGGCATCGTGGTCAGCCGCCTGATCGTGGACGAGGCGGCCCAGGAGCTCAGGGCGGAGGCGACGCGACTGGTGGGGGAGGTGGAGTACTCCCGCATCCAGGAGACGCCGCTGGACCCTCAGCAGCTCGAACAGAAGTATCCCGGCCGCTACATCCAGATCTACGAACGAGCGAACCCTCCCAAGGCGACCATCGTCGGCACGGCGTCGCCGCCGGGCCACCAGATGGCCGAGGACGCCCAGTCCGAGAACGGCATCTATGTGCGGGTGAGCCGCGACCGGGACCAGGTCGAGCAGGATGTCCGGGCGCGCCTGCTGCTGATCGTGGCCCTCGCCGTCGCGGCTCTGGCCGTGGCCGTCGGCCTGGCCATCGTGCAGTCTCGCCGGTTGACGCTGCCGCTGCTGGACCTGGCGAAGATAGCCGAGCGGCTCGGCTCCGGCGACGCCCGGCCGAGCAGACACCGCTACGGCATACCCGAGCTCGACCAGGTCGCGGAGGTGCTCGACCGCAGTGCCACCCGCATCTCCGACCTGCTCACCCGGGAGCGGGAGTTCGCCACCGACGCCTCCCACCAGCTGCGCACCCCGCTGACGGGGCTGACCATGCGCCTGGAGGAGATCGTCGCCGCCTCCGACCAGCCCACGGTGGTCCGTGAGGAGGGCGAGGCCGCCATCGTCCAGGCCGAACGGCTCACGGCCGTCATCGACGAGCTGCTCGCCGCGGCCCGCCGCCAGCGGCACGCCCAGGCGGAGCCCGTCTCCATCGACGAGGTGCTGATCCAGCAGATCACCGAGTGGGAGCCGGTGTTCCGCGGCTGCGACCGCACGCTGCTCCTGGAGGGCACCCGCGGGCTCAAGGCGCTGGCCACCACCGGCGGCTTCGGGCAGGTCATCGCCACCCTGCTGGAGAACTCACTGCGTCACGGCGGGGGCACCGTCATAGTCACGACCACGCAGGGCGACAGCTACATCGTGATCGAGGTGGCCGACGAGGGGCCCGGCATCGCCGACGACATCGCGCCCAAGGTCTTCGAGCGGAACGTGAGCGGGGGAGGCGGCACGGGTCTCGGCCTGACGCTGGCCCGCGCCCTGGCCGCCGCCGACGGGGGCCGGCTGGAGCTGGTGCGCCGCCGCCCGGCGACGTTCGCGATCTTCCTGCGGCCGGTGGAGGAGAACAACCGGACGCGGGTGGTCAGCGGGCCCGCCTGACCGTGCCTCCCGCCTGACCGTGCCTGGCGTCAGCGCTCCTGGCGGACCTCGGTGTCGGGCAGCTCGGCCGGGATCGGGTCGGTGGCCTCCAGGAACACCCACCGCTTGTACGACCAGTAGCGGAACAGCGTGCCGAGCCCGACGCCGACGATGTTGGCGACGTTGAGGCTGAACAGGTCGTGCAGGTGCAGGGTGTACTTGGTGAAGCCGATCACCAGCACACCGAACAGCAGCGCGATGCCGTTGAGCAGGAAGAACAGGAAGTACTCGCGGCGCAGGCCGCTCTGCTCGCGGTGGCGGAACGTCCAGAACCGGTTGCCCGCGTACGCGAAGGTGGCCGAGATGGCCGTGGCCAGCACCTTGGACGTCATCGGCCCCCAGTCAAGGACGAGAAGGGCGTTGTAGATCCCCGTGTCGATGACGAACGCCGCGATGCCGATCAGCCCGAACTTGGTCAGCTCGTGCAGCAAGGACGAGAACCGCTGGTAAAGGACCCTGATCACATCCACGTCTCCGGCTCGGTCCTCTCCTGCTCCGCGTCCTGACCGCCTGGTGTCCGCGTATGTGACAACTTGCCCACGGCCGGGCTGACCACACCAGCGTACTGGCCGTGGCCCCACGCACGGGCCGGAGCGGTGAAGATCGGGACCCCTACCAACACCCCCCTGAATATCGGCTTATGCACGGACAAATGCGGATCATGAGTATTACGCTGCGGAGGCAGACCGCCGGCGGGCCACGCGCGCCGGTGTCGGGCTCAGACGGACCGCCGTTCCCACGGCCATGACCTTCGGGACCCCACCGTGCCGTTACGACCGCTCGTGCTGCTCGCCGTTCTGTCCGTATGCGCGGCGGGATGCGCGGGTACGGCCCCCGCCGACACCGGTGGCACCGTGGCGGCCGAGCAGCAGCCGCTCCCGGCCCAGGAGTCCCCGCCGCCGCGGGTGGACCCGTCCACGGCCGAGCCGGCGTTCGGTGTGCTCACCGAGCTCGACGAGGCGTGGAAACGGCGTGACTGCGCCGCCGTCGCCGGGCTCACCACGTGGGCCGAGAAGCCGCTGGGCGGCCGTGCCTGCAAGGGCACCCGGAACGGCCGCCCAGCTCTCTACAGCGAGCCGGAGTTCTTCCTGCCGGAGGAGGGTGGCTGGTTCGCGGCGCTGGCGAGGAAACCGTCGCCCGCGTACTTCGTGTTCGTGTTCGAGGACGGTCGCTGGCGGCTCGGCGCGGGCCCGATCCCCGCGCGCGGCAAGCCCGTCCGTCCCGGCGACGCCGGCGTCACGGCCGGGCCGGACCTGGCCACCGAGGCGCGGCTCGTGCCGCAGCGCCACCTCACGTACCTGACCGACCCGGCCGGCGTGAACGGCGTGCGCTTCCCCTCCGGCGACCCCGTGCGCGGGCTGCTGGACGAGATCGTCAGCCGGCCCGCCCAGGTCAGGCCGGACCGGCTGGCCATCGACGTCGAGCTGGTCGAGGGCCCGCCGCGTGCCGTCGTGCTGTCGGCCGAGTCCATGCTGGTCTTCGACGTCGTACGGCTCACCTACCGGCAGCGGCCCAAGGCCGGGAGGGCGGCGCTCAGGCACCCTCTGAAGGGGCTGTCGCCGGAGGGGACGGAGCTGGTGGAGCTGGCCAGCGTGCTCACCGCCGCCGACGGCCTCACGACCGTCGGCGTGCGCCGCGGCCCGGCGGGCTGACCCGGGCCGGGCCGAGCTCGGAAAGGCCGGGTAAGCTCACGACACGTGAGTTCCTACCGCCCCATCGGCCCGGTCGTCGGCGTGGTCGGCGCCGGTCAGCTCG
Source organism: Nonomuraea sp. 3-1Str (assembly GCF_031570565.1). Lineage (NCBI taxonomy): Bacteria > Bacillati > Actinomycetota > Actinomycetes > Streptosporangiales > Streptosporangiaceae > Nonomuraea > Nonomuraea sp. 3-1Str. The sequence goes on along the minus strand of NZ_JALHBK010000003.1, from coordinate 76,801 downwards.
CCCGGATGACCCAGCAGCCCGCCATCGCGCTCGGCGTGGAGCTGCGGGTGCTGGCCAACTCGGCCGACGAGAGCGCCGCCCGGGTGATCGTCGACACGCGGATCGGCGACTACCGCGACCTGTCCGACCTGCGCGACTTCGCCAAGGGCTGCGACGCGATCACCTTCGACCACGAGCACGTGCCGACCGAGCACATCAGGGCGCTCGCCGCCGACGGCGTCACCGTCCACCCCGGCGCCGACGCGCTCGTCCACGCGCAGGACAAGGCCGTCATGCGGGAGCGGCTGACCGCCATCGGCGCGCCCTGCCCCGCCTGGGCCCGTGTCTCCGGCGTCGAGGACGTCACCCGCTTCGCCGGGGAGCACGGCTGGCCGGTGGTGCTCAAGGCGGTCAGAGGCGGCTACGACGGCCGGGGCGTGTGGGTGTGCCGCTCGGCCGAGGACGCCGCCGAGGCGTTCGCCGGCGGCGTGCCGCTGATGGCCGAGGCGTTCGTGCCGTTCCAGCGGGAGCTGGCCGTCCTCGTGGCCCGCTCGCCGCACGGCCAGGGCGTCAGCTACCCCGTCGTGGAGACCGTCCAGCAGGACGGCATCTGCGTCGAGGTGCTCGCCCCCGCGCCCGGCCTCGACCCGGAGCGGGCCGCGCAGGCGCAGAACATCGCGCTGCGCATCGCCCAGGAGCTGGACGTGACCGGGCTGCTCGCCGTGGAGCTGTTCGACTCGGGCGACGGGCTGGTGGTCAACGAGCTGGCCATGCGCCCCCACAACAGCGGCCACTGGACCATCGAGGGCGCGCGCACGTCCCAGTTCGAGCAGCACCTGCGGGCCGTGCTCGACCTGCCGCTCGGCTCGCCGGCCATGACCGCGCCGGTCGTCGTCATGGCCAACCTGCTCGGCGGCGACGACCCCGACCTGTTCAAGCGGTACGAGCACGTGATGGCCCACGACCCGGGCGTCAAGGTGCACTTCTACGGCAAGCAGGTCCGGCCCGGCCGCAAGATCGGCCACGTGACCGCGCTGGGCGACGACCTCGACGAGGTCCGCGCCCGCGCCCGGCACGCCGCCGTCTACCTGACCACGGGGGAGTACACATGACCATCGGCACGGTCGGCGCTGCCGGCACCATCGGCATCGTCATGGGCAGTGACTCCGACTGGCCCGTCATGCGGGCGGCGGCCGAGGCCGTGGCCGAGTTCGGCGTGCCGTTCGAGGCCGACGTGGTGTCAGCGCACCGGATGCCGGCCGAGATGATCGACTACGGCCGGCAGGCGGCCGGGCGCGGGCTCAAGGTCATCATCGCCGGGGCGGGCGGCGCGGCCCACCTGCCCGGCATGCTCGCCTCGGTGACGCCGCTGCCGGTGATCGGGGTGCCGGTGCCGCTGAAGTACCTCGACGGGATGGACTCGCTGCTGTCGATCGTGCAGATGCCCGCCGGGGTGCCGGTGGCGACGGTCGCCGTGGGCGGGGCGCGCAACGCGGGGCTGCTGGCCGTACGCATCCTGGGGGCCTCGGACCCGGAGCTCCGGCGGCGCATGGAGGAGTTCCAGGGCAGGCTGAAGGAGCAGGCTTACGCCAAGGGCGAGAAGCTCCGCCAGGAGGCGGCGGAGCTCCGCTGACCTCACCTCCGGAGGCCCCTGCTCGTACGTGGGGACCTCCGGTGCTTCTTGCAGGCCGGGAGCGGCTTCTCCTGGGTTAGGGGCGGCCGAGGGCGCGGTAGTGCCAGCCGGCGGAGCGCCACGCCTCCGCGTTGAGCGCGTTGCGGCCGTCAACGATCCGGCGGGTCGCCACGGCGGAGCCCAGCTCCTCCGGGTCCAGCTCCACGAACTCCTGCCACTCGGTCAGCAGCAGCACCACGTGGGCGCCGCGGACCGCCTCCAGGGCCGACTCGCCGTACTTGAGCTCCGGGTGCGCCTTGCGGGCGTTGCCCAGCGCGATCGGGTCGTACACCGTGACCCGGCCGCCCTGGTGGCCGATCGTGACCGCCACGTCGAGCGCGGGGGAGTCGCGGATGTCGTCGGAGTTCGGCTTGAAGGCGGCGCCCAGGACGCCGACCGTGCAGCCGTGGAACGAGCCGCCCGCCAGCTCGCGGGCCAGGTCCACCATGCGGGCGCGGCGGCGCATGTTGATCGCGTCCACCTCGCGGAGGAACGTCAGCGCCTGGTCGGCGCCCAGCTCGCCGGCCCGGGCCATGAACGCCCGGATGTCCTTGGGCAGGCAGCCGCCGCCGAAGCCGAGCCCGGCGTTGAGGAACCGGCCGCCGATGCGGTCGTCGTACGACAGCGCCTCGGAGAGCTGCTTGACGTCGGCGTGGGCGGCCTCGCAGACCTCGGCCATGGCGTTGATGAAGGAGATCTTCGTGGCGAGGAAGGCGTTGGCGGCGGTCTTGACCAGCTCGGCGGTCGCGAAGTCGGTGACGACCATGGGCACCTCGCCCAGTGGCTCGTACACCTCCCGCAGCATCTTCTCGGCGCGCTCGGAGCGGACACCGATGACGATGCGGTCCGGCTTGAGCGTGTCCTCGACGGCGTAGCCCTCGCGCAGGAACTCGGGGTTCCAGGCCAGCTCCGCCAGGACACCCGCCGGGGCGAGCCGGGCCAGCCTGTCGGCCAGCCGCCCGGCGGTCCCGACGGGCACGGTGGACTTGCCGACGACCAGGCACTCGCGGTTCAGGTACGGGGCGAGGGAGTCCACGGCGGCGTCCATGTAGGAGACGTCGGCCGCATACTCGCCGTGTTTCTGGGGAGTTCCGACGCAGATGAAGTGGACGTCCCCGAACTCGGCCACCTCCTCGTACGAGGTGGTGAAGCGCAGACGGCCCGAATCGAGGCCGCGGCGCAGGACGGATTCCAGGCCGGGCTCGTGGATCGGCAGCTCACCGCTGTTGAGCCGATTGATCTTGTCGGCGTCGATGTCGAGGCCCAGGACGTCGAATCCGAGGTCCGCCATGCAGGCCGCATGGGTGATGCCCAGGTATCCGGTCCCGATCACCGTGAGGCGATATGGCACGTGTGAGCTCCTTTCGATCGCCAGGCATGTTACCGGCCCGCGTTATCTCGTTCTGTGCCACCTGTGCCATTTCACAAACCGTACTGACTAGTAACAAACTGGTCGGACATCCTAGTATCTGGGTATGAGCTTCCCTCTCTACGCGCCCGCCGAAGAGCACGACATGCTCAGGGAGACGGTCCGGGCCCTCGCCGACGAGAAGATCGCCCCTCAAGCCGCCGCGGCTGACGAGGCCGGCGAGTTCCCCTGGGACGTCTACAAGGCCCTCGTCGCGGCGGACCTGCACGCCGTCCACGTCCCCGAGCAGTACGGCGGCGCGGGGGCGGACGCGCTCGCCACCGTCATCGTCATCGAGGAGGTGGCGCGCGCCTGCGCCTCGTCCTCGCTCATCCCGGCCGTCAACAAGCTCGGCACCGTGCCGCTGCTCCTGTCGGCCTCCGAGGAGCTCAAGGCCCACTACCTCGCGCCGGTCGCGCGGGGGGACGCGATGTTCTCGTACGCCCTGTCGGAGCCCGAGGCCGGCTCGGACGCGGCGGCCATGAAGACCCGCGCCGTGCTCGACGGCGACCACTACGTCCTCAACGGCACCAAGATGTGGATCACCAACGCCGGTGTGTCCGAGTACTACACGGTCATGGCCGTCACGGACCCGTCGGCCGGGGCGCGCGGCATCTCGGCGTTCGTCGTGGAGAAGTCGGACGAGGGCGTCTCCTTCGGGCCGAAGGAGCGCAAGCTCGGCATCAAGGCGTCGCCGACCCGCCAGGTCATCATGGACAACGTCCGCATCCCGGCCTCCCGCATGATCGGCGACCCCGGCACAGGCTTCAAGACCGCCCTGGCCACGCTCGACCACACCCGCGTCACCATCGCCGCCCAGGCCCTCGGCATCGCCCAGGGGGCGCTGGACTTCGCGATCGGGTACGTCAAGGAGCGCAAGCAGTTCGGCCGCGCGGTCGCCGACTTCCAGGGCGTGCAGTTCATGCTGGCCGACATGGCCATGAAACTGGAGGCGGCGCGGCAGCTCACCTACCACGCGGCGGCCAAGTCGGAGCTCGCCATGCACGGCCGGCCGCAGAAGGACCTCACGTTCCTGTCGAGCGCCGCCAAGTGCGCCGCCTCGGACGCCGCCATGGAGATCACCACGGACGCGGTGCAACTGCTGGGCGGGTACGGGTACACGAAGGACTTCCCGGTGGAACGCATGATGCGCGACGCCAAGATCACCCAGATCTACGAGGGCACCAACCAGATCCAGCGCATGGTGATGGCCAGGCAGCTCCTCAAGTAGGTCCATGACCTGCAGAAACCCGGGGCTGGGCGCGTACGGCCCCGGGTTTTGGTGTATCAGTCGAGCGGTTCGGAAGAGCGCTGTTCCGTCGCTGTTCCGTGATCACCGGGCAGGAGGGCCCGTGAGGTGTCATGATCGCAGCCGTGGACATCGACGGCTTCTGGGAACTGGTGGAGCGTTCGGCCCGCGAGACCGAGACCCGGCAGGCGCGAGTGGCATGGCTGAAGGATCAGCTCTCCGGCCTGTCCGCCGAGGAGGTCGTGGACTTCAAGGCCTTGTTCACGGTGTGCGCCAACCGGGCCTGCTCCTGGGACATGTACGCGGCGTTCTGGACCGTCACCGGATTCGGGTCGTCCGATGGTTTCGAGTACTTCGTGAACTGGCTGATCAGCCTGGGCCGTGACGCCTTCGAGAAGGTCGCCGGCTGTCCTGATCGGATCCTCGAGCTGCCGGAGGCGCAGCGCCTCCTCGAGTTGTCGAAGAACTTCTCTCACGAGAGGACGACCTGGAGCCGGGATGGCAGATTCAGCCTGAAGCGGGTCACTCGTATCCGGCGAGAAGTGTGGCCGGGTGAGGACGACCCCAGGTTCGAGTCCTTCGCCTACGTCACCTTCGAGCCCTACAGGCGGGCGACTGGCCTCGAAACGGACAGCTTGGGGAAGGCCGTTCGCGCACGAGGCGTCCGCAGCAAGTTTCCCTTTCTGACCTGCCACGCGGAGCCCGATGGCGAGGGGTGGGATTTCGACGACGAGGCAGAGTTCACTCGCCGTCTTCCACGGCTTGCACGGCACTACGGCCTTGCCTGATGACCCCTGGCAGAACGAAGCGGACCACACCGTTGGCGAGGTCCGCATGATAGGGGACGCGTCGAGTGTCAGCCGAGATCCTTGATCTCAATCCTGGTGGCCCGAGGCTGGAAAGCCGGTTATCGATCGCTTGCCTGGCACGCTCATGTGAGCCCGGCATCATGCGAGCGTAGACACGGGAACTGCTGCCGCCCTCCTCTGTCGGGCCTTGCCCTCGCATGACGCAGGCATCCAGCACGATGCCGAAGGGGACCAACCATCAGATGGCGTCTCCCCCCGAGGGCCTTCTTGACACCGTCGTAACCGTGCAGGCACCGCGTTCGGTGCCGCGCACGCTCCAACTGTCGATGCCCCGGCATTTGGCGTGGGATCACACCCCTGGCTGAGCAGTTCCTGCTCGCTCAGCACGGCCAAGGCATCCTCTTGCACGCTGGCGGGCGATCCGCTATTGGCGCCAGTAGAGATACGGGCTCCACACGCCCGATGCTCACAGAAGACCACCTGCTCCGTCACCGAAAAGGATCTTTACACAAGATCGCAACACATGTGATGATCACTCCGTTTTGCCACTTTTGTTCGAAAGGCTGGAGTGAACACATCACGAACAGCGTCGGGCTTACCCGTCCGGACGCGCCGTCGCGTTGCCCTGCTCGCGGCTCTGACGCTGCCGCTCGCGTCAATGAGCGCACCGGCAATCGCTCAGGGCCCCACGCCACCCCCCACCACTACTCCTACAAGCAGCCCCACGACGCCCCCACCAAGCACGCCCTCCACCCCCACCAGCAAAGCGCTGACGCAGGCGAAGAAGGACAACCGTCGCGTCGAAATCGAGTCGCTACGCTCAGAAAATGCCACCGTCTACGCCAACCCCGACGGCAAGACCCTCCGGATGGAACTGCACAGCCAGCCAGTCCGGGTGAAGAACACTGACGGCAAGGGCTTCACCCCGATCGACACCACGCTCGTCGAGCAGGCCGGCGTGATCAAACCCAAGGCGATCAACGGCACCCTCACGCTGTCTGCAGGACAGGACAAGACCCTACTCAAGAGCCAAGCAACAGCAAGCGCCGACACAGCGAAGATCACCACACCCTCGACGTTGCCCAAGCCCACACTGAAGGGCAACACCGCGCGATACCCAGCCGCCTACGGCAAAGGCCGCGACCTGCTGGTGACCGCGACCGCGACCGGCTTCCGGCAGCAGGTTGTCATCACCGAACGGCCCACCGGCCCGGTCACCTTCAAAATGCCGGTGGCACTGCCCACCGGACTCTCCTTCAGCAAGAACGCTCAAGGCCAGCCCATCATCGTGGGTAAGGACAGCGAGACGTTGACCGAGGTGCGGCCAACGCTCCTGCAGGACGCCACGGCCGCCGACGCCTACGCCCCCATCGACGCGGGCAAGGTCGGCAAAGCCGCCATCAGCCTCGATGACGACGGTAAGTCGCTGGTGTTCACCCCGGACGCCACATTCCTGGCCGACCCTGCGGTCACCTACCCCGTGACCATGGCGGCCGTGGCAGCCGACTGGTGGGAGACCCACACCGGCGCAGGCGGTCTGCCCCAGCAGGGCTGGGACACCTTCGTCAACAACGCCGACTACCAGGACAGCTGGTACAACTTCAACCTGGACCGGATCCTGGTCGGCAAGTCCAACAGCGGCACCGTCCGCTGGCGCAGCTACATCAAGTTCCCCGACATGCCCGCCGAGTTCCGCGGCCTCAAGGTCCAGAACGCTGACCTGATCCTGTGGAACCATCTGTCCAACGACTGTGGGACCTACGTCGGCTCCGGGATCACCACCCGGCGGATCACGTCGGCCTGGGACGAAGCGACCATGACGTGGAACAGCCAGCCGTCGGTCACCTCCACGGGGCAGATCACCGAATATGCTGCCTACAGCCCCAACTGCACCAGTGGAGCCGCGAGCTGGGCAGGCAAAGAATGGGACCTGGTCTACTCGATCGACGAGATCGCCCAGGCTTGGTCGAACGGCGAAACCAACTACGGCGTCCAACTCACTGCCGGCAGCGAATCGGACAGCACCAACTGGCGCCGCTATCGGACCGACGAAGCAGGCGGCTGCAGGAGCACCCCGCTAGAGGCCTGTAAGGGGCAACTCCACCCACCCATCCTCACCGTCGACTTCCTGCTCCCGCCGAAGGCCTCCGTCGTGATGCTGGACGCGGGTGAGACAGCGCCGACCACGAAGGGAGAGATCGGCCAGCTGGCCGCACGCGGACGCGTATCGAACACTCTGCCTCAACCGGACCCCATCTCGGAGGCCGAGGCGGCGGAGTACCGCCGCAACAGCGACCAGGACTACGTCGCCTCGCCGGAGGACGTTGAGGCACCACTGCCGCCACCGACGGACGACCTAGCCGGCCGCTGGTCCTTCGACGAGGCTTCCGGCACCCAAGCGGCCGACGCGTCAGGGAACGGGCATCACGCCACCGTCAACAGCGGAACCTCCTGGACACCCGGCGTCAGAGGTTCGGCCGTGACTAACATCGCCGCGACCACCGGATCGAGGCCGAAGCCGGAGGGCCCACAGGCTGCACGAGCGATGGCATCCGGTCTCGCCGCAGGTCAAGGCCGCGACGTGGAGGTCACCGAAGAAACCACCGCCACCAGCATCACCTATGCCCTGCGAGACGGACGTTCGTTCAGAACAGAAGTCGCGGCCGGTCCGGTGCGGACCAAGCGCAACGGGGGGTGGGTGCCCATCGACACCACGCTGAGGACTCAGGACGGCAGATTGACGCCGAACGTGATCGCCGACGGTGTGGCTGTTGAGCTATCCGCTGGTGGCACGGATGCACTCGTCAAGATGACCGCCGATGGGAAGTCCTATGCGCTGCGCTGGCCGACGCCGTTGCCGAAGCCAATGGTCAAGGGCAGCGTCGCAACCTACACCGACGCGGCGGGAGTCGGCGCCGACCTGGTGGTGACGGTGTTGCCGACCGGGTTCCGGCACGAGGTGGTGCTGCGACAGAAGGCGTCGAAGCCGCTGGAGCTGCGCATCGGCGTAGACGACGACGGCCTGACCCTGACCGAGGGCATGGCCGGACGACTGCTGCTGAGGAGCAAGGACAAGAAGCTGGTCGCCTCGGCACCACAGCCGATCATGTGGGATGGCAGCGCCAAGGGCCGCTATCCGCTCGCCAAGACTTCCAAGGTCAACACCGAGGTGGTCACCAAGAATGGCCGCACTGAGCTGGTACTCAAACCCGATCACCAGTTCCTGACCGATTCCGCCACCACTTACCCGGTCCGGATTCAGCCGATGGCGGCGTCGACGAGCAGCGAGGACGTCACGCTCGCCAGCACCGACACGGTCGACTGGCCGGCGTCCCCCGGCAACCCGATCATGATCGCCGGCGTGCAGCAGACCCAGAAGATGCGCTCATACCTGCGCTTCCCCACAGGAAGTCTGCAGGGGCAGACGGTGACCGACGCGAAGGTGTCGCTGTACAACTTCGAAAGCTCGGCCTGCGGAGCGTCGGTCGGTGACGGCCTTCAGGTCCGCCGGGTGACCGGCGCCTGGGACACCGACAACCTCTACTGGGCAAACAAGCCGGCCGCGACCACCGAGGACGCGCAGACCAACAAGGCCGGATACGACCTGACCTGCTCCGGCGGGGCTCAGCGCCTGGAGTGGAACGTCACCGGCATCGCCCAGGACTGGGCCGCCGGAGCCGCCGACCACGGCCTGGTGGTGCAGTCACCGACCGAGGGCACCACGACCAACTGGCGCTACGTCACAGCCTCCGAAGACACCGACTTCAACCAGCCGCCCACACTGACCATCACCACCAGCGGACCCGCCTCGCAGCCGGTCGTCTCCAACCTCGCCATCACGCCGGCGCAGAGCGTGAACGGCGTCACCGTGACAACCTCATTGGCCCCGCAGCTTGCCGCGACCGTCGCCGACACGGCGAGCGGCCGTCTCACCGGCGAGTTCGAGGTCGAGCACGATCCGGCCGCGACCGGGCAGGGCTCCGGCCAGATCTGGGCCGGAGCCTCCGCGGTGGTCACCTCCGGCGGCCAGGCCACGGTGAGCGTCCCCGCCGGGAAGCTGGCCGACGGCTGGAAGATCCGCTGGCGGGCCCGCGCGTCCAACGCGACCGCCGCAACCACCTCGGCATGGTCCGCCTGGCAGATGGCCACAGTCGATGTCCCCAACCCCGCCGTGACCGGTCTCCAGGTGACACCCTCGACCCTGGTCGAGGGTGTCACTGTGAGCACCAGTGTCACGCCGAGCCTGCTCGCTACCGTCACCGACCCCGGTGGGCAGCCCGTCCGGGCCGAGTTTGAGATCGAGCACGACCCGGCTACTACCGGGCAGGGAACCGGCCAGATCTGGGCCGGCACCGTCGACAACATCGCCTCCGGCAGCCAGGCCAGTGCCACTGTTCCCGACGGGAAGCTGACCGACGGCTGGAAGATCCGCTGGCGCGCCCGCGCGGTGAATCCGAGCACCACCGTCGCCTCGCCCTGGGCGGGCTGGCAGAGCGTGATGATCGACGTCGCCGACCCGGTCTCCGAACCGGCGGTGACAGCCCTGCGAGTCGATCCATCGCAGGTCGTCGACGGGAAGACGCACACTGCCTCGCTCACCCCTAGCCTCCTGGCGCAGGTCTCCGACCCGGCCGGGGGGAGGCTCAGGGCCGAGTTCGAGGTCGAGCACGACCCGGCCGCTACCGGCCAGGGGACGGGCCAGATCTGGGCGGGTGGCGTCGATGACGTCGCCTCCGGCAGCCAGGCCAGTGCCACCATCCCCGCATCCACTCTGGCAGATGGCTGGCAGATCCGTTGGCGAGCCCGCGCCGTGTCGCCGACGGCGGCGTCGGCCTGGTCGGAGTGGCAATCGCTGGCCGTCGCTCTGCCCAAGCCGACCGTCAGCGGTCTCGCGGTCGTCCCCTCCGCCGTCATCGGCGGAACGACCGTGATCACCAGCCTCACCCCTGCATTCATGGCCACGGTCACGGATCCTGGAGGGCAGTCAGTCAGGGCTGAGTTCGAGGTCGACCACGACCCGGCGGCCACCGGCCAGGGCACGGGCCAGATCTGGGCCGGAGCCTCCGCGGTGGTCACCTCCGGCGGCCAGGCCACGGTGAGCGTCCCCGCCGGGAAGCTGGCCGACGGCTGGAAGATCCGCTGGCGCGCCCGCGCTGTCAACTCCGGGACCTCCACGGCCTCGCCATGGACCGGCTGGTCCAACGGCTCCATCGACCTGACACCCACCCAGGCGGCGCCCCTCGCCCAAACTTCAGGGTCGGTGATGCGGACCGATCAGGCATTCACTGTCGGCGCATGGCTCAAATGGGATGACAAAGACGGAGGCTATTCCGTCATCGAGCAAAGAGGAGAGCACCAAGCGGCCTTCACGCTCGGGAACGACCCCGAGCATGGCCTCGTCTTCACCTTCACCGGCAGCGACCAGGCGGCACCCGCAGTGGAAGGCGTCTTGTCCGGAGTTGAACCGCCTGTCGGCGAGTGGTTCCATCTCGCTGGCACATTCGACCCGGTCAGCAAGGTCGCGACCCTGTACCTCAATGGCAACTTCATCGGCACGTCGCAGCTCAGCTTCGCGTCTTGGAACGCGAGCGGGCCGACAATGCTGGGCGCCTCCATGAGAGGGATGCTCGACGAGACGTGGCTCTTCTCCCGCGCGCTCGAAAGCGGCGAGGTCTTCGCCCTGTACGACGGCAGCTCTGCATCGGCTGCCGAAGGCGCGGGCGTGGCGGCACGAGCCGCGGCTCCAGCGCCGCGCTATGACCGGGTGGATCCCGATGACTGCCGCAAGCTGCACGGCTGGCTCAAGCGCAGCTACGGCTACCTCAAGAACCGATACAGCGGCTGCTGGCGGCACGCCGTCCAGGTGATGGAACCCGACGACGAGGAGGACTCGGGTGACCGGGACGAAGTCCACGCGATGCAGTCGATCGACATCATGTTCGTCGCGAAGACCTGGTCAGGCCTGCGCGAACTGGAGAGCGCCTCGGCGCGCGACATCTGGTTCGACCTCTACATCGGCACGACCGGCAACGTCAATGACGTCTGGAACCGCGTCGAATCGGTCCTCCTCACCATCGGGATGGAACCGGCCCGCAGCCAGACCGCCTGCCAGCACGTCACCAGCTTCGGTGGGGCCACGCAGGTAAATCACCTGACGAAGTCTGTCGAGGACTGGACGGCCATGGGTGTCAAGGTCGGGGACACGACGACCCCTTGGAAAAAGGCCGGAACTTTCCGATTGACCGCGCCCCAGAGCGCGTCCCCCGACCCTGTGGACAACATCACCAGCTGCGACTTCCAGCCGTACGCCGCAATCAGTTTCGAGGACGAAGGCGACGACGACGGCGAATGGGTGGAGTGGCGTTACGGGACGACCCAGACCAAGATGCACGTCAGATGCGACAACGCGGAAGGCGTGTCCCGCCGCAAGGGCGGATGCATTCTTCCCGTCATCCCCTCGGTCCAGTGGAAACTCGGAAACAGCTACGACGCGGCCTACGTCCACTACTGGAGCGCCTGCTACAACAAGGCCGTGACCTTCCCGTACAACCCGCAGAAGACAATCCCGGGCTGCGCGGTGAACGGTACGGCACGTCCACCCGCCAACGCATATCTGGCCAGAACCGGCAGGACTCCCACCCAAAACCACGACCAACTCGTTGATAACATTCGTGCGAGGGCTGTCACTCGATGCCGCAGTCTGTGGCCGGGCTATGGCGCTGCTGGGCAGGAATGCGACGAGTACCCCTACGCCGCGGCGAGCAACCGGACTGTCGACACGGACAAGGCAGGCCACCTGTCCGTCTGTGCCATGCCCGGAGGAAAGACCGGGCCGAACCAGATCGCCGGCAAGGTGCTCAACCGGCTCTTCAACGAGGATCGGGTCATCTTCGAAGACCACTTCTTCAACCGGTTCGCCACCACACTGACCAATCCACCACGGATGGAGGATCACTGCTGGCCGGGCCATATCAACACCAGCTCGCCGTACTACACCGGCGTAGGATGATCTAGCCGACATCGGTGTCTTGACCGGCGCGGGATTCCGCGCCGGTCAAGACGCTACTCGCAGAGGAGACACATCAGTGATCGGCGATGAGGCGCTCGAGTACTATCACGAACTTCTCCGCACGGACCCCGATCTGGAGTCGAGTCTGTGCTGGACGGTGATCCAGCCCCTCGATGGCCCTATTTCGCTGCGTGAAACGGCCAGACGTCTCACCGGCGGCGGCCGTCCTGACGTGGTCGACGTAAACCCGGAAGACCCGTACCCACCAATCCATGCACACGAGACTCCATCCGGCATCGCCCTGCTCGAAGAGGATGGGTTCACGTATGCGGGCCTGGATACGGTCCTGTGCCGGCTCAGTCGCCACGCTCGGGTGTGGCATGTCAGCTGGAATGTGATGGGCGCGTTCTTCTTCTACGCGGCGAATGGTCACATACTCGCGCAGATCAAAGACTTTCCCCTCCCTCGGTCGTATCTGCTCGGCTCGGAGCAGGTGTTTCTCCAAGCAGAAGCAGAGACGCTCGGTTCGGGCGCCTCGCGGATCTGGCCGTCCAAGCGGGCCAGGGCATTGGCGATGATCGAGGCACGCTCAGGCGTACGGCTCCCGCAAGGCTTCTTGGATCGACCTCATCTCGGAATTGAGATCGAGCAACCGATCTCAAGCGAGATTCCGCCCCTTGATTTCGCCTGCCACGAGCCAGGGCTGGACGCTTGGATCCGCAGCGCGCCCGCGCCTGTCCGCAACATCATGCTGCGCCGTGTCGCGGTGACTCTCTTCGACATCTTCGGTCCGGAGGGCGCCGCTATTGAGAGCGTCATCGGACAAGCACGCGGTGGTGAGCAGTTCGACGCGGCCATTCTCTCCGAGGTGAAAAGAGACGTCCTAAATCTCGGATCATGGTGGGAGGGACAGCTCTTCGCTCACCGTGATAGCAACGAAGACGTATGGCGGCGATGGGTCGCGGGCAGGGGTATCTACCACTGTCTGCGCTCTGTATCCGAGGGGGCTACGTATCTCGACGGGCTGACGTACGCGAAGTTTGCCCTTGGAGAGGGCTGGGACAATGCAACGCTCTGGTTGCGAGAAAGGGTCCTGGAAGAAACACGCTGACAGACCTGCACGGGGTGCGTCGGACGGTCGATCAGAAGCCTCGGTTCTGTCCCGCTGCAAGTAGCGGTTTCCTCCCCGGGATGGAGCGTGGCCGTGGTTCATGATCTCACTGATTGAGGCGCCGGAGATCAGATTTGCACCACAACCCGCTGCGCCGCCCGTGGGCCACGACGACTCACGACGCGCAGGCCCAGGAACCCGATGCCCCGAGGCACTGCGGGCGAGGTGACGGCCATGAGAGGTGCCCAGATGCCCGCGAGCTCCTGGGTATCCACGCTGACAGCCGAGGGGGAACAGCCGGTCGTCGATCGCCTGCCCGGCACGGCTTCACCTTCCCGTTCCGCTGGGCGCGATGAAGATCGAGGTCAGGAAATGCGCTTCACGTAAGTGGAGATGAACTCCCAGAGGATATTCCGGTCCGAATGCAGGCTCGCGGTTCTGTCGTGCCAGATGCCTGTGTAGCCTCGCTGAAGATCGAACGCCTCTGTCTTCGGCTTGAGGCCGAGCTCGACGATCTTGTTGGGGAACGGGCCGAACAGCCCGGGTTTTCCGGCCAGATCCGCCTCGTCCCAACGCGGTCCCAAGGTGGGGCCGAGGGCCTCTATCGTCTCCTGTCTGGTGGAATTCAGGAGCGGCCGGTCGTTGATGACTGACATGTCACTCTTGTAGAGGACGTTGTAGGCGAGTTGGACGAACTCGTCGAGACTGGTTCTCGCCCAGAGTTCGCCGACCCTCGTGCGCCGCGAATCCGACGAGCCGAGACTGCTGTCCTTGCCGTCGGTCGTGCTCATCGAACGGCCCTTGGCGAGGTCGAACTCACGGCCGAACTGGCCGACTCGTTTCTGCAGGAAGAAGGGGTTCCGTCTGTCCTCGGCGAACTTCGCGAGCGCGAAGACGGCGACCGCGGGAGCGGTTACCAGGAGAATTGCCGAGGCCCACTTGACGTCATGCCACCGCTTGGCCGGGCTCTGCTTCCAGGCTCTGCCCCTCAGGCTCGCATAACTGGGGGCGGGCCAGGTCCGGGAGGCGAGTGCCGCGCCGGTGCTGAGAACGGCCATGCCGAATCCCACCTCGGCGGCGTGCTTCCAGTTCCAGCCGGCACCGCTGGCCCATCCCGCGGTCGCCAGCACGGTTGTGCTCACCGCCCCGCCGGCCATGATCCGGGAGAATGCCCGCTCCCAGGTGGCCGACTCCATGGCCTCGGCCAGGCCGGTGAGCGCGGGTCCGCCTCGGCGCAGGAGCACGGGCAGCGCGGCGTGGGCACCGGCCATCAACCCGCCGGCGAGCGCTCCGTGGAACATGTCCCGAACCAGCTCCGCCGCATCGACGTCGCCGGTGGCGAACAACTGATCGATCGCGCTCAGTCCGCCGGAGTACATAGCACCCAGCGCGGCCTGCCGGATGACCAGCAAGATGATCCGCAGTGCCAAGCCCTCCGCTCGGAGAAGCCTTCGCACCACAACGTCGAGGAGCGGGCCGAGCCGGGGGGCCAGCAGCCTCGCGAGAAGCATCAGTGTCACCACGAACGCCGCGGATGCCACGAAGCGCCGTCTGGCCTTGACGATCGCGTCATAGGCGATCTGGCCGCAGTAGGCGAGATGCTCGCACCGCCGCCGCAGGTCCGCCAGCGGCCCCTTCTCGCCGTGCACCACTCGCGCGGCCCGCCCGAACGCGGCCGTGGCCGGCCCGAAGCCCGCCCTGGTCACGCGCCCGGCCTGCCCGGCGATCTGCTCCTGAACGTCGCCGACCACGCGTCCCAGCGCCGTCGCGGCATCGCGAAGCCGCGCCACACCGTCGAGATCGGCATCCGGCCACGCGGAGCCGAAGCCCACAGATTCGAGGAACCAGATCGCCTGGCGCACCAAGCCAGGTGGGGGCGTGGTCGTCGGCAGGCCGCTCGGGCCCAGCTCAGGCTTGTACTCCTCCGGATCCGTCAGCCATCCCGGGCACCGCTGCGCGTACGGAATCCCGAGGTTGGCCGCCTCGGCTGCGGCGTACGTGTCGCCGGCGACGACCAATCCGGCCGCCATCCCGCGTAACAGGTTCACCGCCAGGGCGAGGTCGTTCAGCAGGTCGTCACGTAGCCGGGCGAACCCCGGCCTGTCTGCCTCGGGATGGCCCTCGAACAGCGCCCGGCCCAGATCGTCCTGACCGAAGGGCCGCTCATCCATCGCCCGGCAGAACGTGTCCACGCCCCGGGCCAGATCGTCGGCGACCTCCCGGACGCCTCTCCCCGCGCTGACGCAGATCTCCGGGTCGAACTGCGCTGCCCCCGCAAGGGACAGATCGTCGGCGGCGATGTCTCTTCAACCTCATGATTTGCAGCAGGCGGTCGGGCAACTCTAACGGATCAGCCACCCCGGCGGAGTGTGTGGCCGCTCGCCCCGCCACCGGGGCCTGTGACGCTCATGGTCGCTCCCCTCCTGCGCCGAGTCGGCGGGCTCGGCGGGCGCTCCTTCTCATGGTCTTCAGATCGTTGTCCACCGGTGAAAACCGGGTGGAATTTCGCATCGCCTGCCGGGATGCTGGGCATGAGCGATGAGTTTTGTCGGTGGTGCAGGTCAGTCTTTGCTGATGACTACTACTTCTCGTGAGACCCACGGCTGGGACGCCAGCCATGATCACGTCATGTCCGACAATCCCGATCGAGGTGCCGTGTCCAGCCCACAGCTCGACTCACCCGCCACATCAGCGACCGCCGTTCCGGGTCGCACCCCGGCCGTGGTCCGGCTGCTGGTGCTGGCCACCTTCGTGGTCATCCTCAACGAGACGATCATGATCAATGCGATCCCGCGGCTGATGGGCGCGTTGCACATCACCGAGCAGACCGCGCAGTGGCTCTCGACCGCGTTCATGCTGACCATGGCAGCTGTCATCCCGATCAGCGGTTGGTTCCTGCAGCGGGTGTCCACCCGCCGCGCGTACACCACCGCGATGGGTCTGTTCCTGATCGGGACGGCGTTGGCCGCCGTCGCGCCGACGTTCGAGGTGTTGCTGGGCGCCCGCATCATCCAGGCGTCCGGGACGGCGGTGATGATGCCGCTGCTGATGACCACGCTGATGCAGGTGGTGCCCGAGGCGGAGCGGGGCCGGGTTATGGGCAATGTCACCCTTGCCATCTCTGTCGCGCCCGCGATGGGCCCGGCGGTCTCGGGGGTGATCCTCCAATTCGGGTCCTGGCGGTTGCTGTTCGCCGTGGTGCTCCCCATCGCCGCCGTGATCACCTGGCGCGGCCTGAAGCAGCTCGAGAACGTCGGAGAGCCCGAGCTCAGCACCATCGACTGGTTGAGCGTGGTGACCGCCGCCGCCGGCTTCGGCGGCCTGGTCTACGGGCTCAGCCGGTTCGAGGGCGGTGACGTCCGTCTTGCCGCCGCGATCGTGGCAGCCGGTCTGGTCGCCATCGCCGTCTTCGTCGTCCGCCAGCTGGCGTTGCAGAAGCGCGGTGCGCCGCTGATGGACCTGCGTACCCTGCGTCACCGCACCTTCACCGTCGCGCTGATCCTGATGTCGGTGGCCTTCATGGCGATGCTCGGCTCGATGATCATGCTGCCGCTGTACCTGCAGAACGTCCGCGAGCTCAGCCCTCTGGAGACCGGGCTCCTCGTGATGCCGGGCGGCCTCGCGATGGGCCTGCTCGGTCCGGCCGTCGGCCGCCTGTTCGACCAGTTCGGTGGCCGGGTCCTGGTCATCCCCGGCGCGATCGGGATCACGCTCGCGCTCGCCGGCTTCACCCAGGTCACGATGACCATGCCGTACTGGCAGCTCCTCGGTCTGCACGCGCTGCTGATGGTGAGTCTGGCCGCGACCTTCACCCCGGTGTTCACGCTCGGGCTCGGAGCGGTTCCCTCACACCTCTACTCTCACGGCAGCTCGATCCTGAGCACGCTGCAGCAGGTCGCCGCGGCCTTCGGCACCGCGCTCGTGATCACCGTGATGAGCGCGCGAGCCGATGCCCTGAGATCCGCAGGCGTCAGCGAGGCACTCGCCAACCTCGACGGCATGCGGCTGGCTTTCATCATCGGCGCGGTGCTGTCCTTGGCTGTGGTCGTCACCGCCCTGCTCCTGCCGGCCCGTGCGGACAGCGTCGGTGAGCTCGTGGAACCCGGTCGATGACACCAGCGTGGCGGCGGCGGGTGTTGACCACGGTTCAGAAGGCGCCTGTCCGACAGTCACGTGAAGGGCCGGCTCAGCCTGCGGCCTTCTTGATGAGCTCGCCGATCCGTGCCTCGTCGGCGGCGGTCAGCTGCGTCAGAGCGAACGCGGTCGGCCACATGGTGCCCTCGTCGAGGTTCGCCGGGTCGTTGAAGCCGAGCGTGGCGTACCTCGCCTTGAACTTCTGGGCGCTCTGGAAGAAGCAGACGACCTTGCCGTCCCTTGCATAGGCCGGCATCCCGTACCAGAGCTTCGGCGAGAGGGCCGGCGCGCTGGCCTTGACGATCTCATGGATGCGCTCGGCGAGGACGCGGTCCGCCTCCTCCAGCTCGGCGATCTTCGCGAGCACTTCGCTCTCCGGGTCCGGCTTGGCCGCGCCGGAGCCGCGCCGCGTGGAGGCCTTCAGCTCCCGGGCGCGCTCCTTCATCGCGCTCCGCTCCTCCTCCGTGAATCCGTCGTACTTCTCCGCCGCTGCGCCGGTGCTCTTGGCGGACGTCTGCGTGCTCTCCATGGCAGGTTTCCTCTCATACAAGTCTTAAAGGGTTGATCCGGACAATCTGATGCTAGAGATCCGCCGCCGGTGAAGGCTTCTCGAAAACTGATCGGTTACCGCCTGGGTGACGACAGCGGCAGGTCACGGCGTGGTCGCCGGTGATGCGGCCACCCACGCGAACCCGTCCGAGTCCGTGAAGGGCCCGGCGTCCCTGCCGAGCAGGAGCCGGTGCCGTCCATGGGACGCCGTCGCGGTCAAGGCGCCCTCAAGAGCGAGGGACGCGATCGACGTCATGTCCGTCACGCCGGCTGCGGCTCGCTGACGGGCGCTTCTCGGTTCCTGACCGGTCTCGTCACCTGCTTGGCCACGCACGACGGCATCCCGGCCCCGGCGCCCGCGGTGCGGCGCTGGTAGACGCTGGGCGGCATGCCGACCAGCTCGGTGAAGCGGGTGCTGAAGGTGCCCAGCGACGAGCAGCCGACCGCGAAGCAGACGTCGGTGACGCTGAGGTCGCCACGACGCAGCAGCGCCATCGCGCGTTCGATGCGCCGGGTCATCAGGTAGGCGTACGGCGACTCGCCGTAGGCGAGCCGGAACTGCCGGCTGAGGTGCCCGGCCGACACGTGCACGCTGCGGGCCAGCGCCTCGACGTTCAGCGGCTGCGCGTACTCGCGGTCGATCCGATCGCGGACGCGGCGCAGTCGCGCGAGGTCGTTCAGGTGCTGTGCCGCGGTGAGCGCGCGTCCCCATGCGGGATGACACATGAGAGAACTCCTTTCATCGAGGTGTGCGAGCATCCGGGCCGCATGGCGAGGTGCTCGCCGGTGAGGGTGGAGCGGGGCTCAGCGAAGCTGCTGGATGCGGACCAGGTTGCCCGCGGGATCGCGGAAGGCGCAGTCGCGAACGCCGTACGGCTGTTCCGTCGGCTCCTGGACCACCTCGGCGTCGCCGGCCTGCAGCTTCTCGAAGGTGCCGTCCAGGTCCCGGGTGGCCAGCAGGATCCAGCCGTAGGTGCCCTTGGCCATCATCTCGATGATCGTGCGGCGCTCGTCCTCGGTGATGCCGGGGTCGGCGGCCGGCGGCGCCAGGAGAATGGACGTCCCGGGCTGGCCGACGGGGCCGACCGTGATCCAGCGCATCTTGCCGTGCCCGACGTCGCTGCGTACCTCGAAGCCGAGGGTGTCGCGGTAGAAGGCCACAGCGGCGTCCGGGTCGTCATGCGGGAGGAAGGTCGTGTGAATGGTGATGTCCATGGCTGTCACGGTATCCGGGGCCCGGTGACCTGTGCTTCTCCAAAACTGATCGGTCCGGCCACCCGGGATCGACTCCTGTCGGAGATGGCCTACGCGACGTCCGGGATGGCGGGAACCGGTCGGCCGCGGGCGATAGCAGGAGGACGGCCGGTTCTTCCTCTACGGGGTCTGGCGTTCGCAGGAGGACCTCGACCGGCACAACGCGACCCCGCTGCAAGGAGGCGGAGCTGCGCTCATCCCCGAAATCTCCCCCATGAGAATGCGGTCAGCGGGTGAGGATTCGGATGTCGCCGGAGGTGCTCTTCGCGACGATGGTCCGGTCGCTCCGGACGTCCTTGACCTGCGACCGCTCGTCGCCGTACCGGCTCTGCGCCGTCACGGCGTACGCCCCCCGGGGCACCGTCGTCCTGACGTAGCCGTCACGCGACATGACGTCCACCTCCGTCGGCGGCGCGGCGAACGTCAGCCGGACGGCCCCTGAGCTCGTCCGCACCCGTACGCTCGCCGACTTCAGCCCCTCGCCCGCGACCACCCCGTCGGAGCCCAGCAGCCGCAGCCGTCCCGACGTCCGGTGCGCCGTGATGGGCCCGTGCGTCGACACGTCCACGTCCTGGGCGAGGTCGTCGAGGATCACGCCCTCCTCCGCCGCCTGCACCACGATCCGCACGCCGGGCGGCACCCGTACGTGGTAGCGGGCGCCGCAGTCACCGAACACCGTCGTGCAGTCGGCGCCCAGCCGCAGCACCCCGTCCTTGAGCGACCAGGACGCGTTGCCGTCGCCGGCGGCCTTGCCGCGCACCCACCGGTCCACGCGTACCCCGCCCGGGTCGCCGGGCAGGATGCGCAGGCCGCCCGTCGAGCTGCGGATGGTGAGCTGCCCGCCCGAGTGCGCGAACGCGCGGCTGCCGTGCACCTCCTTGGCGTCCAGCTCGATCCCGCAGCCGGCCGTCGCCACCGCGAGCACGGTCACCGCCACCGCCGCCATCGTCCCCGTGATGCGTCTCATGGGAAGATCGTCGTCCGGCGGCGCCGCCCCGCCATCGGCCATCCGGCCGAGTCCGGCTCCGCCGTTCGGCCGCATTTCCCTCCGTGACCGGACAATGCCGCGCTCCTCACCGCCGAACGGGTCAGAAGGGCCTCACCGGCGAAGGGATCAGAAGGGTCTCACCGGCGAAACGGGTCAGAAGAGTCTTCCCGCCGGCCGGGTCAGAAGGCGGCGAGGAGCTTGCGAACGTGGGACAGCGGGTCGGCGCCCATCGGCCGTACCGCGACCGTCGTCGCCCCCGCCTCCCACAGCTCGCGCACCTGCGCGGCGGCCTCCTCCGGCGATCCCACGGCCATGACGACCTCCTCGGGCGTCACGTCGAGGAACGCCGCCTGGCCCTCCGCCGCCGGGCGCATCACCTCACGGGCGTCGTCGCCGACGCACAGGAACGTGAACGCCACCAGCTCGTGCCCCTCCGGCGCGCCGATCTGCTCCAGGATGGCGGGCAACCGGTCGGGCCGCAGCCCCTCGGGGACGATCGTGCCCTGGGCCACGCGGCCCGACAGCGCGAGCGAGCGCGGGCTGACCACCCCGGCCAGCACCGGCGGCGGCTCGGCGGGCGGGTGGACGAGCGAGACGCCGTCCAGGTGCACCGCCCGGCCGTGCAGGGTCACGGTCTCACCGCGCAGCAGGGCCCGTACGGAGGTGATCGTCTCCTCCAGCAGCGCCAGCGGCGACGGTACGGCGGCGCCGACCTGGCGCATCCAGTCCTGTACCCCGTGCCCGATGCCGGCGGCGAGCCGGCCGGGGTGCAGGCGGGCCAGGTTGGCCAGCTCCATCGCCAGCAGCGCGGGGTTGCGCAGGGGAGCGGGGGTGATGCCGATGCCGACCCGCAGGCGTTCGGTCACGGCCAGCGCGGTCGCGGCCGCGGACACGGCGCCGGTCCACCCCAGGTCCTCCACGACCCACAGGTCGGCCACCTCCAGGCCGTCCAGCTCCCGCGCGAAGGGCACCAGCAGCTCCGGCGCCAGGTCGCGGTCGAACATCACTCCGAGCCTCACAGCGGCCTCCTGTGTCGTCACCGTCGGGCGGCACGACCATCCCCGGCGGCGTGCCACGCCTCCCAGGAATGATCGCCTCCACGGGCCGCCTGCCGGTAGAGGGCGGCGGCCGATCGGCATCCGAGTATCCAGTACGGAGCCAGGCCGCGGTCATCCGGTCTCAGGTCGCCGCCCGGAGTCAGGCCGCCGCCGACACCGCCGAGCACGCCTCCTCGACCGACGAGGCCGTCTCGAAGTGACGGTCCAGGTTGGTGATGGTGAGGAGGTGGCTGATCATGCCGTCCGCCAGCACGAGGATGAGTCTGCCATGCACGTGGTGAACATGGTTGAACGCGCTCACCAGAACGCCGAGCCCTACCGAATCGCAGAACGGGACCGCTGTCAGGTCGATGACCACGTTGCTTGAGTCGGTCCTGGTGAGGATGTGGTCCAGCTCCGCCCGCAGACGCGGGGCTCCGGCCACGTCGAGATCACCGACAACGCGCACAACCGTGCAGAGGTCCTCCCGCCAGTACTTGACCACCATGACGGTCCAGTGCCCGAAGTTAGGATACTTATACCTATTTCTTGCATATGTTCTGAGTTGCCGTTTTCGCAGTCGGTGTAGCGGTTGACGTGGGCTTCACCCCCGGGGTCGCCGTCTGGGCCGGTTTCGAGATCTTCGGCTGGTCGCTGCCCACGATGACCTCGACGCCCTTCACATCCGCCGCCTCGCGCAGCTCCGCCCCGGGGATCGCGGCGGCGACGGTGCGGGCGGAGTCCTCGCGGTCGGCGGCGTAGCGGATGACCGTCTTCTTGTAGTCCTTGCGCGGGGTGTTGCCCGGCTGGTCCGGCACGCGGAACCCGGCCGCCACCAGCGCCTCCTTCGTCCGGGCGCCCAGACCCGTGACGAGCGTGCCGTTCTTGACCGTGACCGCGATGCGCTCCGGCGGGATCGCCTCGCCGGCGGGCTTGGCGGTGGCGCTCGCCGAGGAGGAGGCGGAGGGCGAGGCACTGGGCTTGACCAGGTCCTCGTCGGCGCCGATCCGCCGGAACAGCTCGCGCGCCGCCGTCTCGTCCCACAGCACCGCCGACTCGCCGGTCGGCGCCTTGAAGTCCACGTTCTTCAACGGCACGTCCGCGAACGCGACGTCGTCCAGCGAGACGTCGCGCATCTGCGTGGCCAGCCCCATCAGCCCGTCGTCGGGATCGACCTTGATCGTGCGCAGCGTGGAGTCGACGAACGCGGCCAGCTTGGCCGGGTTGGCCAGCGTGCCGGCGCTGAGAGCGCGGTTCAGCAGCGCGGAGATGACCTGCTGCTGCCGGTCGATGCGGTCGAGGTCGGAGCGGGCCGTGGCGCGGGTGCGGGCGTAGCCGAGCGCCTGAGCGCCGTGCAGCTCGTGGGTCCCGGCGGTGAGCGTGAGCCCCGCCTTGGGGTCGTTGATGGCGACCGGGGTGCACACCGTGACGCCGCCGAGCGCGTCCACGACGTCGATGAAGCCGAGGACGTTCACCTCGATGTAGCGGTTGATGGACAGCCCCGTGACCTGCTCCACGGTCTGCTTGGCGAGCTTCGGCCCGCCGAACTGGTACGCGGAGTTGATCTTGTGCTGGCCCTTGCCGGGGATGGTCGTCCAGGTGTCGCGGGGGAGGCTCACGACGGTCACCTTGCTGTGGTCCTCGGACAGGTGGATGACCATCATCGTGTCGGTCCGCTGCCCGACCTCACGGCCCAGCTTGAGCTGGTTCTGCTGCTTACGGGTGAGGTCGTCGCGCTTGTCGACGCCGACGAGCAGGACGTTCATCGCGCCGCGGGACACCGGCTCGGTCACGCCCGCGTCGACCGTGCCGATCTGCCTGGGGGTCGCCCACACCACGCCGGTGCCGACCAGCACCCCGGCCGACAACAGGCCGGACAGGATCAGGTTGCGCCGACGCGCCCGCGCGCCGCGGCCCTGCCTGCGCTTACGACCTGGCGCGAGCCTGACGCCGCCGTAGGCGTCTCCGCCCACATGCACCCCAGCGTCCTCCTCGCCCGGGTCGCGCATCCCGTCCCCCTCATGTGCCGCCGCGAGGATCGGGCCTTCGATTGCCCTCCTCCCCTGCCCGTACAGTAGCGTGAGCCCCGCCATGAAGCAGTTCCCCGACTCGCCGCACGCGCCAGCGGAGACCCGAAGCTGGCCGCCCATCTCCGTCGTCATGCCGGTCCTCAACGAGGAGCGGCATCTTCGCGAGGCCGTCCACCAGATCCTCGCCCAGAGCTATCCGGGCGAGATCGAGGTCATCCTCGCCGTGGGACCCTCCCAAGACCGCACCCAGGAGGTCGCCGACGCCATCGCGGCGGCCGACCGGCGGGTCGTCGTGGTGCCCAACCCGACGGGCCGCACGCCCAACGCGCTCAACGCCGCCATCGCGGCCTCGCGCAACGGCATCGTCGCCCGGGTCGACGGGCACGCCATGCTGCCGCCCGACTACCTGCGGGTGGCGGTCGAGACGCTGGAGGAGACCGGCGCCGACAACGTGGGCGGCGTCATGGCGGCCGAGGGCGTGACCGCCTTCGAGCAGGCCGTCGCCTGCGCCATGACCTCCAAGATCGGCGTCGGCGCCGCGGCCTTCCACGTGGGCGGCACGGCCGGCCCGGCCGACACGGTCTACCTGGGCGTGTTCCGTCGCTCCGCGCTCGACCGTGTCGGCGGCTACGACGAGCACTTCCTGCGCGCCCAGGACTGGGAGATGAACCACCGCATCCGCCAGAGCGGCGGCCTGGTGTGGTTCCAGCCGCGCATGCGGGTGTCCTACCGGCCCCGGCCCAACGTCAAGGCGCTGGCCAAGCAGTACTTCCACTACGGCCGCTGGCGCCGCGTCGTCTCGCGCACCCATGAAGGCACGATCAACCTGCGCTACCTCGCGCCGCCCGCCGCCGTGCTGGCCATCGCGCTCGGGCTGGTCGTCTCGCCGTTCTTCCCGCTCGGGCTGGTGATCCCGGGCGGGTACGCGCTGGCCATCGTGGTCGGCTCGGTGCTGACGGGCAGCGGCCATCCGGCGGCGGTCAAGGCGAAACTGCCGCTGGTGTACGCCACCATGCACCTCTCGTGGGGCTGGGGCTTCCTGACCAGCCCCCGCAAGCTGGCCCGCCCGTCGCCCCAGCAGGGCGACCTGGCGCTGCACTGACGACCGCCACGGGCGCGCGCACCACGAGGTGCACGCGCCCGTCCAGGGCCGTCCGCGCCCCGTACGAGCCGGTCCGTGCCGTACGGATGGCCGGGCGCTCGCGGAGGGCGTCAGCCGTCCCCGAGCGAGAGGACGTCAGCCGTCCCCGAGTGAGAGGGCGTCAGCCGTCGCCGAGTGACGGGTCCACGACCTGGCCCGTGAGGCCGGACGCCAGCACGGCCAGCGACGCCCGCGCCGCTTCGCCCGCCGTCCCGCCGGCGGTGACGCAGTTGACCCGCACGCCCTCGACGGCCCACTCGGCGGCCAGGGACCGGGCGAGCGCGGTCACCGCCGCCCCGGCCGGCGCCCGCAGCGCGTCCCCCGGGCCCGGCAGAGCCCCAGCCGCGTCCACCATGCCGGGGGCGTCCGGCGGCGCCGGGGCCCACAGGAGCAGCCCCCCGCCGCTCTCCCGCAGGCGCGGGTACGCGGCCCGCGCCACGTTGACCGGCCCCAGGTAGCCGGACACCGCCGCCTCGGCCACGCTCTCGTCCGTGGCGTCCACGAGGCTCCCCGCCCGTCCCGGGGACACGGCCAGGACCAGGTGGTCGATCCGCCCCACCCCGGCCAGGGCCTTGGCCACGGCGGCATGGTCGTCCAGCCGCAGTCCGTCCCGCTCGCGGGACAGGACCCGCACCACCGCGCCGTGCCCGGCGGCCAGCTCGGCCAGCTCCGCCGTCACCCGCGCGTCCGCGCCTTCAGGACCCGTGCCCCCCGGACCCGCTCCCGCGTCGAGCACCACCACGGTCCGCCCCGCCAGCGCCGCCCGCAGACCCGCCTCCGGCACCACCGGCACCGGCGACGTCGCGAGGAGGCCGGCCGCGATCCGCGCGTCCACCGGATGAGTGATCTTCAGGTTGCGCTCGCTGCCCGGCACGATGTGGATGGGCACGTCCGGCAGGTACCGCAGCACCACCCCGCAGTCGTCCGTCGCCGGCCGGCTGCCGAAGTCCGGGTCCGCCAACGCCCGCTCGTACGCCTCCCTGATGACCGACAACCGGAAGCACTGCGGCGTCTGCGCGCGCCGCAGCCGGGACCGGTCCAGAACCTCCGCAATGGTCTCCCCGGCGGGGCCCTGGTCGACCGTGAAGATGGTGTCGGAGCTGGGGATCGCCACCTCGACGGCGCGGTGGGTCCGCAGGGCCCGCACACAGTCCGTGATGATCCGGGGCTCCAGCAGGGGCCGGACGGCGTCGTGCAGCAGCACGTCGCACTCCTCCGTGCCGATCGCCTGGAGCGCCCGCCAGGTGCTCTCCGTGCGGCTCGCCCCGCCCTCGACGACCTGGCTGACCTTACGGAACCCGGCGCGCCCGACCAGCTCCCTGGCCTCGTCCGCCAGGCCCGGCGTCATCAGCACCACGACCTCGTCGATGTCGGGGGAGCCGTCGAACAAGGCGATCGTGTGCTCCAGGACCGTCCGCCCGGCGATCGTGGCGAGCTGCTTGGGCCGCCCGAGCCCCATCCGCTGCCCCACTCCGCCCGCCAGAACGACCCCGACGGCGCGCAACCCAGAATCCATACCCGGAGCGTAACGGTCTGGGTCCGTGATATCCCGTCGCCCTGTCGCTACGCTGAGTCCACGCACTCCCTCACTACCGGGAGGACCTGCGCTTTGACCGACTCCTTGACCCGCGCGAGCTCGGCCGCCTCGGTGGTCCTGCTCGCCACGACTCCGGCATGCAGGCTCTCCTGCGCGGACGGCACACTGCTCGACCGGCTCGGCGACCAGCTCGCGACGCTCTCCGTCCGCGACGTACAGGTGCTGACGCCAGGCGGTGCGCTGCTCACGCACGGAGAGCAGCCCGACGCGGAGCATGCCGAAAACGCCGGAGGGCTCGGCGCCGACCTGCGGGCCGTGGCCAAGCTGGCCCGCGGCTCGACCGGCGCCGTCGTCGTGCTGCCCGCCGACCTCGTCGCCCACACCGACGCGCTGGGGCTGCTGCTCCAGCACCCCGCGCGCGGCTCCGCCGCGCTCGTCTCGTCCGACGCGGACGGCGGGCCGCTGCGCCCGCCCGTGCGGGTGGAGGGCGGCCGGGTGGTCGCCGCGGGCAGCTCCTTCCACACGGTTCCGCAGGCCAACGCCACCTTCCGCGGCGTGCTCCAGGCGGGCGAGGGCGACCTCGCCTCGCTCGCCGACGTCGCGGAGGAGTTGGCCGACCTCGCCGAGAGCGGGCGGCTCGGCCCGGTCAGCACCATCGAGGCCGTGGACCTGCTCCTGGTGGGCATGGTCAGGGCCGGCGCGCGGGTCCGCGCCGCCCGGCTCGGCCGGTTGCACGCCGACCGGGTGACCGGGCAGTCCACCTGCGACGGCGCGATGGCCCGCCTCGCGGAGGTGGACGAGGACCAGGTACGCCTCGACACCGCGATCAAGGACCGCGACGGCTTCTTCACCACGTTCTTCGTCTCCACCTGGTCACGCCATCTGGTGCGCCCCGCGGCCCGGCTCAAGCTCACGCCCAACACCGTCACGGGCTGCTCCGTCGCCCTGGCCGTCCTCGCGGCGGTCTGGTTCTCGGCCGGCACGCGCGGCGGGCAGGTGGCGGGGGCCGCGCTGGTCTACCTGTCGTTCGTGCTCGACTGCCTGGACGGCCAGCTCGCCCGCTACACCCGCGCGTTCACCCCGCTCGGGGCGTGGGCGGACGGGATGGCCGACCGGCTGAAGGAGTACGTCGTCTACGCCGGTCTGGCGCTCGGCTACGCCGACGGCCTGCCGTGGCAGAACGGCGGACCCGACGGCATCTGGTACCTCGCCATCGCCGCGATGATCCTCCAGGTCGTCCGGCACGCGATCGACTTCGCGTTCGGGGGATCGGTGGCGGACGCCAACCGCATCGGCGCGATGTGGGCCAAGCCGGTGCGCTCGCTGCTGGAGGAGACCGACGGGCGGGCCGGCGCTCCCGCGCCGGGAGTGCTGGGCATCGCCCACCGGCTGGAGCGCGACTCGATCGTCCGCTGGGCGAAGAAGATGATCGTCCTGCCCATCGGCGAGCGGATGGCGCTGATCGCCGTGACCGCCGCGCTGTTCAACGCCCGCGTGACATTCGCGGCGCTCATCACCTGGGGCAGCGTCGCGGCCCTCTACCAGCTCACCGGGCGGATCGCGAGGTCGACGCGATGATCACCGTGCACATGACACCGGTGCCGAGGAGCACGGTCGTCGCCTACCGCGACGACGGGTCGCTCTCGCGCGGCATGGGCGCGCTCGTGGCGGGCCAGCTCCCGCCGCTGCCGCCGGTCGTCGCGGGCGCGTTCGTCACCGGCGTGCTGCTGATGCTGGGCGTGGCCGGCAGCGACGGGCTGGCGCTCTTCGCGCCGGCCGTGACGCTGCTGCTGGCCGGGCCGGGCAGCTCCCACCCGCACGACGGGCGCTTCGACTGGCTCGTGCCGCCGATCCTGCGGGTGATCGAGTACTCCTTCGTCGCCGCCTGCGGGTTCGCCCACGGCGTCCATCCGGTGCTGATCGTGGTGCTGCTGGGCGCGCTCGCCTTCCACCACTACGACCTGGTGTACCGGCTGCGGCAGCGGGTCTACCCGCCGCCGTGGCTGTCCAAGTTCGGACTCGGGTGGGAGGGGCGGATGCTGGTGATCGCGCTGGCGGGCGTCGCCGGCGTGATGACGTTCGGTTACGCGCTCCTCGCGCTCTATCTGTGGGGCCTGTTCGCGTGGGAGAGCCTCACCTGCTGGCTCGCCGCGCCCCGCTCCGGACCGGAGCCCGCGCCCGAGGTGGCCGACATGGGAACACAAGACTGACGCCGGATTACCCGCACAGGGCCCAAAGCCAACTAACCTTTGGGCCTACGGTGGTGCGCGTCCGGCGACCCACCACGTGACGGAGTCCGTGCGTACGGTGGGGCGCGTTCAGCGATCCGCCGCCGGGACGGGGTCCGTCCGTACGGAGTCATGCTCGACTGAGGAGTGCACGTTGCTGGGAATGGTGCTGGCCGCTGGAGCCGGAAGACGTCTGCGGCCGTACACCGACACGCTGCCCAAGGCTCTCGTGCCGGTCGACGGCGAGACGACGATCATGGACATCGCGCTGCGCAACCTCGCCGAGGTGGACCTGCGCGAGGTCGTGGTCGTCGTGGGATACGCCGCCCAGGCGGTGCACGAGCGCAAGGAGGAGCTGGAGCGGCGCCACGGCGTCAAGCTCACCCTCGTGCACAACGACAAGGCCGAGGAGTGGAACAACGCCTACTCCCTGTGGTGCGCCCGCGAGTACTTCGCGCAGGGCGCGCTGCTCGTCAACGGCGACACCGTCCACCCCGTCTCGGTCGAGAAGACGCTCCTGTCGGCTCCCGAGACCAGCGACATCCTGCTCGCGGTCGACGACGTGAAGAAGCTGGCCGACGAGGAGATGAAGGTCACCCTCGACGGCGGCGCGGTCAAGCGGATCACCAAGCTCATGGACCCGGCCGAGGCGTACGGCGAGTACATCGGGGCGACGCTGATCCGGCCGGGCGCCGCCGAACGGCTCGCCGACGCGCTGCGCGCCACGTTCGAGCGCGACCCGCAGCTCTACTACGAGGACGGCTACCAGGAGATGATCGAGCGCGGCGAGGGCATCCACGTCGCGCCGATCGGCGAGGTCGACTGGGTCGAGGTGGACAACCACGACGACCTGGCCAAGGCCCGCACCATCGCCGTCCGCTACTGAGGGGGCCTGGATGCCGCTTCCAGCCGCTCCTGAGGGGGCCGCATGCCGCTGCTAGCGCGGATGCTGCCGGCGCCGCTGACCATGGAGGTCAGGCGGGGCGCGGTGGCGCAGCTCGGCGCGTTGCTCGCCGACAGCCGGGTGGCGACCTCCGGCCGTGTCGCGGTGGCGGTCGGGCCGGGCCAGGGCGACCACATCGAGGGCCTGATCGCGCCCACGCTCGACGAGGCCGAGGTGTTCCGGGTCGCCGACGGGTCGGTCGAGGCCGCCGTCTCGCTCGGCGCCGACCTGCGTAAGGGCGCCTACGAGGTGGTCGTGGGCGTCGGCGGCGGGCGCACGATCGACGCGACGAAGTACGCCGCCTCCCTGGCGGGCATCCCGATGGTCGCCGTGGCCACCAACCTGTCCCACGACGGCATCTGTTCCCCGACGGCCTCGCTGACGTACGAGGGCGGCAAGGGCTCCTTCGGCGTGCCGATGCCGCTGGCGATCCTGGTGGATCTCGACTTCGTGCACAACGCGCCGGAGTCGCTGGTCCGCTCGGGCGTGGGCGACGTGGTGAGCAACCTGTCGGCCATCGACGACTGGATCCTCAGCAACGTCGAGCGCGGCGAGCCGATCGACGGCCTGGCCTGCTCGATGGCGCGCACCTCCGCCGAGGCGCTGATCGGCCGCCCCGACTCGATCGAGTCCGACGCGTTCCTGACGGTCCTCGCCGAATCCCTGATCCTGTCGGGGATGTCGATGGTGATCGCCGGGTCCTCACGTCCTTCGAGCGGCGGCGACCATGAGATCCTTCATGCCGTGGACCAACTCTTCCCGGGCACCTCCAACCACGGCGAGCTCGCCGGCATCGGTGCCGCCTTCTGCTTCTTCCTCAGGGAGGACGACGCCCGGCTCGCGCAGGTGACGGGCTGCCTGCGCCGGCACAAGCTGCCCGTGTCGCCGGCCGAGATCGGGCTGAGCACGGAGCAGTTCGCCGAGGCCGTCGCGCTGGCCCCCGCCACGCGTCCCGGCCGCTACACGATCTTGGAGCATCTTCGCATGGGGGAGTCCGAGATCCGCGATCGGGTGGAGGACTATGTCCGGGCCTTCGGTAGCTGAGCTGCGGCGGGTGGCCCAGCCCGCGGGCCACCTGGAGCGTAGGAACGGCGAGCACTGGGCAGGCGTGCTCTACATGCGCCGGATGTCCATCTACGTCACCTGGCTGATGACCAAGACGCCCGTCACGCCCAACCAGCTCACCTGGGTGATGACGCTGGCGGGGGTCGCGGCCGGGGTCGTGCTGGCGCTGCCGGGGTTCTGGGCCGTCGTGGTCGCCGCCCTGCTCGTGCAGGTCTACCTGCTGCTCGACTGCTCCGACGGCGAGCTGGCCCGCTGGACCGGCAAGACCTCGCTGACCGGCGTCTACCTGGACCGCGTCGGCGCCTACTTCACCGAGGCCGCGGTGCTCGTCGGCCTCGGCTGGCGGGTCTCGGCCGTCCTGCCCGACTGGTACACCGTGCTGGGGGTCGCCGCCGCGCTCGGCGCGATCCTCATCAAGGCCGAGACCGACCTCGTGGACGTGGCGCGGGCCAAGGGCGGCCTGCCGGCCGCCACCGAGGCGTCCGTGGCGCAGTTCCGCTCCGGGTTGCTGGGGCTGGGCAGGCGGGTGCTGGGGGCCACGAAGTTCCACCGCATCGTGCAGCCGATCGAGCTTTCGCTGCTCGTCGTGGTGACCACGGTGATCGACATGGTGATCGGCGGCTTCACGGCCACCCGGGTGCTGCTGGTCGCCTGCTTCGTGGCGGCCTGCCTCCAGGTCGTGCTCCATCTGGTCAGCATCATGGCGTCGAGGCGGCTTGCTTGATCAGAAGCCCGGAACCGGTTGCCCGTCTCGGCCGTCGTATAGATCGGACCTCCGTCGTTCGGCGGGGGTTCACGACCGGTTCCGATACGCTTAGCTCCACCAACATCAGGACCATGCGACCAGCAGACTCGGTGATCATGAAAGAATGCTCCGCTCGTGCTCTCAACGCGTCAGGACGATGATTCGTTGAAGATCTCGTGCGTCATCCTCACCATGGGCAACCGGGTCGCGGAGCTGAACCGGGCGGTCGAGTCCGCGCTCAACCAGATCGACGGCGACGTCGAAGTGGTGATCGTCGGCAACGGCGCCGACGTGCCCGAGGTGTCGGCGACGCCACCCGAGGGCTCGGCCGCGATCGTCAAGACGATCCGGCTCGACCGCAACACCGGCATCCCGGCCGGCCGCAACCGCGGCGTCGAGGAGTGCTCCGGTGACGTCGTGCTGTTCCTCGACGACGACGGCTGGTACGCCAACCAGAAGGTCGTCTCGCACGTGCGCGACCGGTTCGCCACCGAGCCCGACCTCGCCGTCATCTCGTTCCGCGTGATGGACCCGGAGGGCGGCACCGGCCAGCGCCGCCACGTGCCCCGGCTGCGCGCGGGCGATCCCGAGCGGTCCTCGCCGGTCACCACGTTCCTCGGCGGCGCCTCGGCCATCAGACGCTCGGCCTTCCTCCAGGTGGGGGGGCTGCCCGAGCGGTTCTTCTACGCCCACGAGGAGACCGACCTGGCCTGGCGGCTGCTCGGCGAGGGCTACCGGATCGAGTACGACGCCGAGACGGTCATGTACCACCCGCAGGTCCCGCCGACCCGGCACTCCGACTTCCACCGGCTCAACGCCCGCAACCGGGTCTGGCTGGCCCGCCGCAACCTGCCGTGGCCGCTGGCGGCCCTCTACCTGCTCGACTGGATCGTGCTGACCGTGATCCGCGAGCGCGGCTCCTCCGAGGCGCTGAAGGCGTGGTTCGCCGGCTTCCTCGAAGGGCTGCGCACGTCCGCCGGCGAGCGCCGTCCGATGGCGTGGCGGACCGCCTGGCGTATGGTGAAGCTCGGCCGCCCCCCGATCGTCTGACCAGCCCTCCGGCCCGTCCGGAGGCACGGTCCGCCTAGGGGTTGAGCGCCTCGCCGAAGGTCATCTCCACCCGCGCCACCGTGGTCGAGGTCAGGGCCCGCTTGGGCAGGCCCAGCTCGCTCAGCTCCTTGGCGATGGGGTGGTTGCCGAGCCGGATCAGCGCCCCGCCCGGCCGTACCCTGACCCCCCGCGGACGCACCGACCACGGCACGCGCCGCGTCAGCCCGTCGCGGTGCGTGTAGGCGTCGAGCGGCGTCATGGGCCCCGAACCGGGCACGGGCAGGCCCGGCCGGAGCAGCAGGTCGAGCACCAGCCGGCCGTCCTTGCGCACGATGCAGCGCTTGTACGGCGACGACAGCCGCAGCTCGATGTCCGCCAGCTCCTTCGGGAACCCCCAGATCGACCGCCCGGCCTCCAGCGTGAACCGCTGGTCCACCGGCAGCCAGTGGATGAACACGCCCGCCTGCCTCAGGTCGGCCAGCCCGGCCGACCCCGCCACGCCCGGCGGCCTGACCATGAAGGCCATGCCGAACTCGTGGTACTGATCGAGGTCGCCGTCGCGGTAGTCGACGAACGTCAGCACGCAGACGGCCTTGCCCGGGAACACCTCGGCCACGTCCAGCCCGGAATAGGCGATCACCGCCCGGGCCGCGTCGGCCCGCACGGGGAACATCGCGCTGCAGACGGTCGCGTCTCTCACCTCGACAGGCATGCTGACCGTACGCCCTTGGATCACATGCGATGCCATGCGTCCAGTACATCAACCGGAAAGCGATGTGACCATTCCCGGGCGGCCCCCGTCTGTGCTGATGTGACCATTCTGACCACGCGGAGGCTGTCATCGAGGAGCTCTACCGCGAGCACTGGGCGCTCGTGTGCGGGTTCCTGCTGCGCCGCACCCGCGATCCCCATCTCGCCGAGGATCTCGCCCAGGAGACGTTCGTCAAGGCGACCCGGGCCCTGCTCGGCTGGCGCGGCGAGAACCCGGCCGCCTGGCTGCTCACGATCGCCCGCAACGTGCTCATCGACCACGTCCGGCGCTCCCGCCGGGAGCTCGCCTTACCCGACGCCGACGAGCTCGGCGCGCCGCCGTTGCACGTCGCCGCCCTGGAGGTGCGCGACGCCCTCGACCGGCTGCCGGAGCGGCACCGCAGGCTGCTCACGCTGGTCTACCTCGAAGGCTTCTCGCTGGTGGAGGTGGCCACGATGACCGGCGCCAAGCACGCGACGATCAAGACCGCGGTGTGGCGCGCGCGGGCCGCGTTCGCCGAGACGTACGGAGTCGAGAAAAGCGGAGGAGTGCGATGAACGAGGACGAGCCGGTGCTGGAGCTGCCGGACTTCGACCCCAGGGCGACCCGCAGGTCGGTGCGCCGGGGGATCGTCAGGACGGCGACGGTGGTGCTGGCCGTGCTGGTGGCGGTCGTGCTCGTCGCGACGCTCGGGTCGGCGGCGGTGCAGCAGCGCGGCGACCGTGAGCGGCGCATGACGGACGTGCTGGCCACCGCTTTCAAGATCTACAACCCGGCGTACGCCATCGACGTCCAGGACTGCTGCCAGACCACGCCGCTGTCGATGTCGTTCACCGTCGGCGCCCGCCAGCGGCGCGCCGCCGGGGGCTTCGAGGGCGGCGCCACGGGCTTCTACACCATCACCCAGGACTTCTTCGGCCGGGTCGGCCGGCTGCCCCTCGGCAACTACGCCAACACGCGGCTCACCACCTCTCTGGCCGACGTCGGCACGGACCTCCAGCGGAAGGAGGACGTGCGCCGGGTGCTGGCGAGGCTGCCAGAAGCGCTCAACGCGATGGCCGTCGTCGAGTTCGCCGAGCCGCTCACACCGGCCGAGTTCGCGAAGTTCGGCCAGGGGTGCGGCGGGCCGGCCGTCTACGAGCGGCGGCCCGGCTCGGTCCCGATCACCTGGACCAACACCACCTACGACCGGGCCTACCCGGACCTGGAACTGGGCCCTCCGTGCGGCAAGGAGCCCGAGCAGAACCTGGAGATCTTCCGTCGCTGGGTCGGCATGCTGCGCGACTACGACGAGGCCAATCTCCGCCGCTTCGACCTGTCGCTGGCCCGGCTGCGCAAGGCCGCGAAGGACGGTCTCGTGTACGCCTACGTGGATGACCTGGCCTCGGTCGGGGACCTGCGCAAGCTCCTCGACGACCCGAGGGTGCGCACCATCCGGCTGGCCGATGTGGCCTTCGACCTCGACCGTGCGCGCTAGGCCGTGCGCGACAGGGGAGTCTTGACGGCGCGGTGCCGGACCGGGGCGGTGAGCCCGGCCCACGCCTCCATCCGGGCCACGAACGTCGGCGCCTGGTCCGGCCAGTGGTGCCGCAGCCGGGCCTCCGCGTGACCGCGCGCGCCGTGCGCGACCCGCCGTGCGGGGTCCTCCTTGAGGTCCAGCACGGCGTCCACGACCGCGTCCACGTTCAGCGGCACCACGATCCCGCAGCCGACTCCCTCCACCAGCGGTGCCGCCTGCGGCGTGGTGATCACGGGCAACCCGCGGCCCATGTAGTCGAGGACCTTGGTGGGCACCCCCGTGACCGTCTCGGCGGCCAGGGAGAGGCCGGCGAGGGCGCCCTCGGCCATCCGCAGGGCGTGCCGGTTCGGGACATGGCCGTACCAGTCGAGCAGCCCGACCCGCTGGGCGTCGCGCAGCAGCGGGCGGACGCCCGGCTCGGCGGCGCCGATCAGCTCCATCCGGATGCCGTGCGGCGCCAGCCGCTCGGCCAGCCGGATGAGCTCCGCCAGGCCGCGCTCGGCCGACAGCCGGCCGAGGTGGACCACCCGGGTGTCGCCGGGAGCGGGCGGGTTCGGGGACACCACGGTCGCCTCCGGCACCACGGAGGAGGAGCAGACGTGGTACCGCCGCTCCGCCCGCGCCAGCCGCCGGGGGGCGACGGGCTCACGCACGTCCCACACGACCGGCGGGCGGCGGTGCGGCAGCAGGCGCAGCAGCGCGTGGTCGTGGACCAGCAGCAGGTCCGCGCCGCGCAGGCCGCGCCTGAGCCCGGCGGCGGCCCGGCCGAAGTGCCCGCCGTACGGCACGTCGACGGGGTCGAGGCCCATCGGCGGCGTGACGTTGAAATAGGTGAACGGCGCGACGTAGGTCACCTGGTGGCCCGCGTCGAGCAGCGCCCTGATCTGCCGGTGCATGATCCGGGCGTCCTCGGGATGGTGGACGGTGGTGGCTACGCATACCCGCATGCGTAGATGCTCGGTGCTGACCAGGTCGATGACGTTAATGCGGGTCGAACTACCGCTTAACTTCCAGATGGGCGCCGATACAACCAGGTCAGGCGCGGCTCCAGCACCCACTTGAACACCGTGCGGGTCTCCGGCAGGCACAGCACGATGGCCAGCGCGAAGCAGCTCGAACTGATCGCCAGCACACCGAGCGGGCCGTGCAGCCAGGGCAGCTCCAGCCAGCCCATCTCCTTGGCGATGAGCACCGGGATGCCGTGCAGCAGGTAGCAGTACAGGGTGCGGGTGCCCAG
This sequence comes from Nonomuraea sp. 3-1Str, assembly GCF_031570565.1. Taxonomy (NCBI): domain Bacteria; kingdom Bacillati; phylum Actinomycetota; class Actinomycetes; order Streptosporangiales; family Streptosporangiaceae; genus Nonomuraea; species Nonomuraea sp. 3-1Str. Next base: position 41,356 of record NZ_JALHBK010000003.1, on the reverse strand, counting down.
GTCGGAGTACCACGTCTCGCGCCGGGGCACGAGCGCGAGCACCGCGAGGCACACGGCGAGCGAGCAGACGAGCAGACCCGTGCGCACGCCGAGGCCCATCCACCAGGACAGGTCCATGTCCGCGTAGCTGTGCTTGAAGTAGAACGGCTTGAGCGTCGCCTTCGGTGCGATGTAGATGGCGACCGCGGCGGCGGCGGCCAGCACGCCCACGGAGACGATCTTGATCCAGCGCCGGTTGAGCAGCTCGAAGTGCTCGGGCTGCATGACCAGGCCGATGACGAAGAACGGCATGAGGCCGAAGAAGCGGTCCATGCTGAAGTCGCCGGAGATCTGCGAGAACCCGGCGAACAGGTAGATGGCGATGGCCACCGGCACCGGGTACTTCATCCGCTTCCACACCGGAGTGGACAGCCGCCAGAACAGCAGCGCCAGGAGGTACCAGTTGAGCCAGGCCGGGTCGATGATCGTCAGCGACCACTTCTGGCCCAGCGCGGACCGCAGCACCGCGTAGCCGACCTCCACGATGACGTACGGCACGACGAACGTGTCGACGAGCTTGTTCGTCTTCGCGTTGGAGTTCCAGAAGTTGCGGGACAGGTAGCCGCTGATGACCACGAACAGCGGCATGTGGAAGACGTAGATGAAGATGTACGCGGCGCGTGAGGAGTCGGCGTCGAGCGTCGGCACCAGCGAGTGGCCGATGGGCACCAGGGCGATCAGGAGGAACTTGACGTTGTCGAGGTAAGGGTCGCGCTTGCGGCGGGGCGGCTCGGGCTGCTGCTCCGGCGCGCCCTGCGCCTGGGGAGCCTCGGCCACCGCCGTCACCGCCGTCACCGGCGCCGCCTGGTCACCCGGAGCCGCCTTCGGGGCGCTGGGAGGAGCGCTCGGGGTCCGGGGAGCCGTCCTCGGGGGGTGCGTGGCGGGCGGCGCGGCGCCGAGGGCCGGCGGGCCGGGGCGGACACCGTGGGGGTCGGTCTGCTCGCTCCAGAACGTCTCCTCCGGCAGCGGCCAGCTGGCTCCCGTGCTCGCGGGGCCGGCGGCCTCGCCGGGACCCCCGGGAGCCGGGGGAGTGGTGACCGGGGCGGACGGCTTGGTCTCAGACACTACGGAGTCGCTCAGCTTCGCTCGGGGTCGGGGGAACGCGACGGCCGCCACGCCTTACAGACGCCCTGACGGCGGAGGACGAGCGGTGTCGCCGACCCGCACCACGATATCCCGGCCAGGACGGTCCTGTCTCTCGAGACGCATCCGAAAGCCCGCTTACACAGGGAACTCGGAGGTCACGTGCAGACGTTCTTCTGGTCCGCGGCGACGATGGTGCTGTTCTTGACGCTGTCGGGAAGCTTCTCGACCTTGACCGTCTGGAAGTCCTCGCCGACGATCAGCTGGATCACCGGCGTGCCAGCGGCCTTGGCGCCGTCCGAAGGCAGCGCGACCGGCGAGGTGTAGACGTCCGTGGTCGTGGGCCTGATCTTGCCGGCCGTGGGGGCGGGCTTGGGGACGACCATCCCGGCCAGCACGCCGGCGTAGTCGCCGCCGTCGGCGGCCTTCTTGGCGTAGCGGACCTCGGTCTTGGCCAGGGACTTGCCGTCGGGGGCCTGGTAGTTGCCCAGGCCGACCACCTTGAAGCCCTGCTTGCTGAGCTGGTCGGCGACGGTGCGGGCCCGGCCTGACGTGGTGGTGCCGTTGAGCACCTGGACCTGCACCTGCTCGGGCTTGAGCGCGACCTTGGGCGCGGTGCCGGTGCTGGTCGACGGCTCCGGCTTGGCCACCTCGATGTCGCTCTTGATGGCGTTGAACAGCTCGGTGGAGTCGGGCTCCTTCCACACGACCCGGTTCTTGTCCTCGGGGTCGGGGACCCACGGGATCGTGGTGAACTTGACGCCGTTCGCGGTGAGCTTCTCGGCGCTCCGGGCGATCTCCAGGAGCTTCCCGGTGTCGGCGGCCAGCGCCGGGTCCATGGTCACGGACTGGGCGGCGGCCTTGATGAAGCCGGTCAGCTTGGCGGGGTTGGTGAGCAGCTCGCCGCTGGTCGCCTTCGCCACGACCTTGCTCAGGAAGATCTGCTGGCGCTTGATGCGCTGGATGTCGCTGCCGTCGCCGTAGTGGCGCAGCCGCACGTAGCCGAGGGCCTGCTCGCCGTTCAGCAGGCTCTTGCCCGGGGGCAGCTTGAGCTTGGAGAACTTGTCGTCGACGCCGGACTTGAGGCAGATCTGGATGCCGCCGAGGGCGTTGACGATGTTCTTGAACCCGCTGAAGTCGACCTCGACGAAGTGGTCGATGCGGATGCCCGTGAGGGTCTCCAGCGTGGACATCGTGCAGGAGATGCCGCCGGAGCTGTAGGCGGCGTTGATCTGGCCGCGGTAGCCCGGCATGGGCTGCTTGGTGGTCTCGTTCTGGCAGGTGGGGATCTGCACCATCGAGTCACGGGGGAAGCTGATGAGCTGGGCCTTGTCGCGGTTGGGCGACAGGTGCAACAGGATGATCGTGTCGGTGCGCTTGCCGCCCGCGTCGGCGGTGCGGGCCAGTTTCTGGCCGTACTTCGCGTTGCCCTCGCCAGCGCGGGTGTCGGAGCCGACCAGGAGCACGTTGAGCGCGCCGGTGCTCGGCGGCCGCGGGGTGAGGATCTTGACGGGCTTCTGGTGGATGTTGCCGAAGGCGTCGCGGTAGACCGTGTAGCCGGTCAGCGCGCCCGCGACCATCACCGTCGTGGCGCCGATGCTGATCCAGGCCAGGACGCGCATCTTGTTGACGCCGCCGCCGCCCTTGCCCGGAGCGGCCCTGCGGCCGCCTCGCGGGGGCTCGTCACCCGGCGGAGGGGGAGGCGGGGGGGCCGCCGCCGCTCGGCGGGACATCCGGTGGCCGGGTTCTGCCGGGGCGACCCTGCGGTCCTGCACGGACACGCTCCTGTAGTCACTCATACGCCCCCTCGCCTGGTCTGCGCGCGCCTCACGCGTCGGCATGGTCGTTCTGCGCCACGAGACTAGGTCACGTACGGCGTACCCGTAGCCATGACCGGCGGAATTCGCCGTGACCCGGGCGTGATGTTATCGGCCAAGAGCATACTCAGAGCTAGACAATTCGTGGAATATCATCTTCAAACTCTTAGGGTTTGGCCAGCTCAGCCCGGGTAGAGACAGCGGCCGCCAGACAGGCCAGCGGCACGGCGGGCAGCACGTACCGGTAGTCGAACTCGGCCACGGCGGGCGGCACGACGAGCAGCACCACGGCCACCGACCAGGGCAGCACCCAGAGCGGCAACCGCCTCGGCCGCCCCGTCACCGGGCTCCCGGTCGCGCTCCTCCGGCGTCTCGCCGCCCGCGCGGCGCCGAGGGCGGGCGGCGCCAGCAGGATCACCAGCAGCACGGCGCCGGGCAGGCGGACCGTCCCCTGGTAGGCGCGCATCCACCCGGCATACGGCTCGACCACCTCCGTACCGATCGGTCCCTGCTCGTACCTCTTGCCCATGTCCACGCCGAGCTGCGCCGCCCAGCGCCCCGGCGGAGCAGGGGAGGCCGACGGCAGCTCGTAGTAGCCGTAGACCTCCTGGTCGGGGTAGACCGGCCGGCCCCACACGAACGTGCGGCCCAGCTCCGACAGCACCGAGCCGGCGTAGTCGAGCGGCTGCGAGCGGATCGCCAGCGTCGCGAAGCGCGCGGCCAGGTCGTCGTTGGCTTTGGTGAAGGTGATGCCGGGCAGCTCGACCAGCGGGGAGTCGGCGGCCCAGAGGTACTCCTGCGAGGGCGGCCGGCGCTCCGGCGGGCGCGGGTCGCACAGCACCCGCAGGTCGGCGGGCGGATCCATCCTGGCGCAGTCGGCGAACGACATCGTCCGCGCGTACAGGAACGCGCCGTTGGCGCCGACCAGGCCCGTGCGCTGGTACGTGCCGTAGAACCAGGCGCCGTACGCGGCGAGCGGGATCAGCGCGGCGGCGAGCACCACCGCGGCCCGCCGCAGTCGCCCGGCCAGCACGAACCACACCGCGAGGACCAGGATGAGCGGCTGGCCCACGGTCCTGGTCAGCGTCGCCGCGGCCAGCAGCAGCCCGATCGCCAGGGCCCGCCGCCTTCCGCCCATGGCCAGCGCCACCGCCGCGACCAGCAGGAACATGAACAGCGTGTCGGAGACCAGCAGGTGCTCCAGCTCGACCTGGTAGGCGTCGAGCAGCACCGGCGCGGCCGCCAGGGTGGCCCCCCACCGGGGCACCGCCCGGCGCGCGACCGCGTACACGAGCACGCCCGTCGCCAGCCCGAGCAGGTGCTGCGCCGCCGCCACCACCGCGAAGGAGTGGAACGGCTCCAGCAGCTTGAGGAACGCCGAGTAGCCCGCGGGGCGCACCAGGTCGGGGCGGGGGCGGAAGACGGTGACGATGTAGGTGTAGGAGTCGGGGAACCACAGGACCGGCCGGTAGCCCAGCATGGTCAGCACCCGCAGCCCCGCGCCGAGGGCCAACACCCCGAGGAACCACCCGTGCCGCCGCACCGCCGCCAGGACCGTCCTGGGGGTACGACGGGCCGCCGGGGCCGTGCGCCCGGCTGGGCGGGAGAGCCGGTGGGACGCTGGACGATGACGCACGTCGCGTACGCTACCCGGCCCGGTCGTACCCGCAGGTCGGATACCCTCGCGATCACGATGGGATCCGGCGGGCCCGACCAGGTGCGAAGGCCGTCGGCGGGCAGGGTGCTCGCCGTGGCCTCGGTGCTGCCCGCCCTCGTCGTGGCGGGCTGGCTGCTGGCCGGTCTCCCGCTGCTGCTCGCCGGCGTGTACCGGCCGCTGCCCGCGCTGGCGCTCGGCCTGCCCGTGATCGCGCTGCTGTGCCTGGCCGCCCTCCGCGTGTCGGCGGGCGACCCCGAAAAGCCCGAGGCCGAGGGGCTGAGGGCGGGACGGTGGCAGGTCGCCGGGGTCGCCGGGGTGGCCCTCGCCTCCGGCGTGTTCAACGCCGTCCTGCACTCCGAGCAGCTCGTGGTCCGGCGCGACCCCGCCACCTACGCCCAGTACGCCGTCTGGCTGGCCGGCCACGGCTCGCTCCCGATCCCCTCGCAGGCGGCGGCGTTCGGCGGGCCGGACCCGTCCCTGGTCTTCGAGAGCGTGGGCTTCTACGAGGTCGGCGGCGCGGTCGTGCCGCAGTTCATGCCCGGCCCGCCGCTGCTGTTCGCCGCCGGTCAGTGGGCGGGCGGGCTGCTGGTGACCCCTGCCGTGCTGGGGGCGCTGGCGGTGCTCACGGTGGCCGGGGTGGCGGCGCGGCTGGTGGGGGCGCGGTGGGCGGCCCCGGCCGCGCTGGCGTTCGCGGTGTGCCAGCCGGTGCTCTACACCTCGCGCACCACGCTGAGCGAGATCCCGTCGCTGATCCTGCTGCTCGGCGGCCTGGCCTTGCTGCACGACACGCTGTCGCGGGCCGTGGCCGCGCCGGGCGCGCCGGGCCGGAGGTGGGCGGAGGCGGCGATGGCCGGGCTGGTGTTCGGGCTGGCCGTGCTGGTGCGGGTGGACGGGCTGCGCGACGTGCTGCCGGTGCTCGCGTTCGCCGGGCTGCTGGTGGCGATGCGCCGCTCCGGCCGGCCGGAGGGCGTGGCGGGGCCGCCGCTCCTGGCCGGTGTCGCCGTGGGCGCCGGGCTGGGGCTGTACGCGGCGTACGAGCTGGCCCGGCCGTACCTGGCCTACCTGTCGCGGTCCGTCCAGCCGTTGCTGCTGGTCTGCGCGGCCGTGCTGGCGCTGACCGTGCTGGGCACGGCGGTGGCGCCGTGGGTGGCGCGCCTGCCGCGCCCGGGACGCCTGGCGCGGTGGCTGCCGACGGCGGGCGCCGCGCTGACCGTCCTCCTCATGGCGGGGCTGGCGGCGCGGCCGTTGTTCCAGACGGTGCGGCGGGTGCCTGTGACGCAGGAGGACCGGCTCACCGCGCGGTTCATCGAGGAGACGCAGCGCGCCAACGGCCTGCCGCTGGACGGCGAGCACCTCTACTTCGAGCAGTCGCTGCACTGGGTCGTGTGGTACGTGGGCGTGCCGGCCGTGCTGCTGGCGACGCTGGCCGCCGCCGTCCTCGTGCGCCGGCTGCTGCGCGACGGCAGGCCGTTCCCCTGGCTGCTGCCGCTGGCGGTGATCGGCTGGACCACGGTCACCACGCTGCTGCGCCCCGAGATCACCCCCGACCACCCGTGGGCGTCGCGCCGCCTCGTGCCCGTCGTGATCCCCGGGATGGTCCTGCTCGCGGTCTGGGGCGTCCGGTGGCTGCGCGACAGGCCCCGGTGGCGCCGGTACGGCGCCCGCGGCCCTCGATGGGTGACCGCCGCGGGCGTGGCGCTGCTGCTGGTGCCGCCGGTCGTGACGTCCATCGGCACGGCGTTCGACCCGGTGGAGCGGGGCGAGCGGGCGGCCGTGGCCGCCATGTGCGCGCGGTTCCCGGCGAACGCGTCGGTGCTGGTCGTCGAGCGCGTCACCGGTGACCGGCTCATGCAGGTCGTGCGGGGCTCCTGCGGCGTGCCGGTCGCGGAGGCCCGCCGTACGGACGGGGACGTCGCGCCCGCGGACGAGGTGCGGCGGCTCACGGCGAGGATCAGGGCGGCCGGGCGCGTGCCGGTCGTGCTGGCCGCCGACGCGGCCCAGGTCGCGCCGTACGGCACGCCGAGGCAGGTCATGGGCCTGGTGACACGCCAGGACGAGCGCTCGCTGACCGGCCCGCCCGACGCCACGTGGACGCTGCGGATCACGGCGTGGATGGCCGCCGGCTGACCTCCGCAGGACGGCCGCAGGCGCGTGGAGCAGCGGCGGGGCGAGCCGATGTGGACCCGGGCCGTCGCGGGGCAGAGTACCCTCGACGCACGTGAGCACGCCTGAGATCGCCCAGAGTGGAACCACCGTGGATGAAGCGCCCTACGTCACGATCGTCCTGCCCTGCTACAACGAGCAGGACCACGTCATCGACGAGGTCGAGCGCATCACGCGGGCGATGGACACGAGCGGCTACACCTACGAGCTGGTGGCGGTCGACGACTGCTCCACCGACGGCACGCTGGCCCGGTTGCAGGAGGCGGCGCCCCGCTTCCCGCGCCTGAGGATCCGCGCCTTCCACCGCAACGGCGGCTCGGGCACCGTGCGCCGCATCGGCACTCAGGAGGCGCGCGGCGAGATCGTCGTCTGGACCGACGCGGACATGACCTACCCCAACGAGCGCATCCCCGAGCTGGTGCAGCTCCTGGAGAAGGACGCCACGATCGACCAGGTCGTCGGCGCCCGCACCACCGAGGAGGGCTCCCACAAGGTGCTGCGCGTGCCGGCCAAGTGGGTGATCCGCAAGGTGGCCGAGATGCTCGCGAGCCAGAAGATCCCGGACCTGAACTCGGGGCTGCGGGCCTTCCGCAAGTCGGTGGCCAGGCCCTACCTGCGGCTGCTGCCCCCCGGCTTCTCCTGCGTCACGACGATCACGCTGTCGTTCCTGATGAACCAGCACGACATCCACTACCTGCCGATCGAGTACGCCAAGCGGGCCGGCACGTCGAAGTTCAGCTTCGTCTCCGACGCCTACCGCTACATCCTGCAGGTGCTGCGGATGATCATGTACTTCAACCCGCTCAAGGTGCTCATGCCGCCGGCGCTCTGGCTGGTGGCGATCGGCCTGGCCAAGGGCGTCTACGACATGGTGCGCAACCCCTTCTACTTCCCGGCCAACACCGTGATGATCTTCCTGTCGGGCCTGCTGATCGGCTCGGTCGCGCTGCTGGCCGACCTGATCGTGCGGTCGCGGGGCGAGTAGCGTGCGCGTCGCGATCGTCGGCCCCACCTATCCGTACAAGGGGGGCGGCGCCCAGCACACCACCGAGCTGGCGCACCGGCTGGCCGCGCTCGGCCACGACGTGGTCATCGAGTCCTGGCGGGCTCAGTACCCGTCGTTCCTCTACCCGGGCCGCCAGACGATCGACGCCCCCGAGGGCACGCCGTACCCCCGGACCGAGCGCCGGCTCGACTGGCGCCGCCCCGACGGGTGGGTCGCCGCCGGCCGCCGGCTCCGCTCCGCCGACCTGGTCGTCCTCGCCGTGCTGAGCCCCGTGCAGGTGCCCGCCTACCTCGGCATCCTGTACGGCCTGCGCCGCCGAGCCCGTGTCGTCGCCCTCTGCCACAACGTGCTGCCCCACGAGCCGAAGCCGTACGACCGGCCGCTGATGCGGGCGCTGCTGCGGCGGGTGGACGGCGTGCTGGCCCACTCCGGGCAGCAGGCGGATCTGGCCAGGACGCTGGCCGCCACACCGGTGCGCGTGGCCGGGCTGCCGCCGCACCTGCCCTCCACCCGGGCCGAGCCGTCCTCGGGGGTTCACCGGCGGCTGCTGTTCTTCGGCCTCGTGCGGCCGTACAAGGGGCTGGACCTGCTGCTGCGCGCGCTGCCCGAGGGGGTGGCGCTGACCGTGGCCGGAGAGTTCTGGGGCGGGCTGGACGAGACCAGGGCGCTGATCGACGAGCTGGGCGTCGCCGACCGGGTGGAGCTGCGGCCCGGCTACGTGGCGGCCGAGGACGTTCCGGGGCTGTTCGCCCGCGCCGACGCGCTGGTCCTGCCGTACCGCAGCGCGACCGCGAGCCAGAACGTGTGGCTCGGCCACGAGCACGGCGTGCCGGTCATCGCGACCCGGGTGGGGGCGCTGGCCGACCACGTCACCGACGGGGTGGACGGGCTGCTGGTGGAGCCGGGCGACGTGGCGGCGCTGCGCGCGGCGATCGAGCGCTTCTACGCCTCGGGCGAGCCGGAGAGGTTGCGGTCGGGCGTCAAGGCGGTCGACCCCGAGCCGTTCTGGTCGGCGTACGCCTCGGAGCTGCTGGCGCTCTGACGGCCCAGCAGGAACGCGACCCCCGCGGCGGCCACGTCCGACAGCGTGAACACCAGCCGCGACGCGACCGCCGCGGCCAGGGCGGGCCCGGTGCCGATGATGGGCGTGAACACCAGCACCATCGCGCCCTCGCGCACCCCGACCCCGGCGGGCACGAAGAACGCGAGCAGCCCCGTGGCCCAGGCGAACGCGTAGGCCCCGGTGGCGATCACGTACAGGTCCCAGCGGCCGACGAGCAGCCAGGTGTGGATGCCGTACACGAACCAGCCGAGCGCCGTCCAGCCCACCGCGGCCACGACCGCGCGGCCGGGCAGCACGCTCTCCAGCGGTTCCTTGCGGGCCAGGCGCAGCGCCAGGTTGAGACCCCAGGTCAGCACCTTCGGGTGCAGGCACACGATGATCACCGGGACCAGCAGCAGGAGGTACCACGCCTGGCGCAGGACCTGCTGGGTGGCGAGCGTGGCGGCGGCGATCGACAGCGCCACCCCGAGGTTGATCACCAGCGACAGCGAGATGCAGGCGAACGTCCGGCGCGGCGGGCTGCCGTGGTCGCGGCCCAGCTCCATCGTCGCGGCGTACGCCCAGACCGAGCCCGGGATGTACTTGCCGAGCTGGCCCACGAACATGATGCGGCCGGCGACCCGCAGCGGCAGCGGCGAGCCGAGCCCGGCCAGCACCCGGCGCCAGGCGAGCAGGCTGCAGAGCTGACCGGCCAGCACCGCGGCGAACGCGCCGGGCAGCGCCCAGGGCGACAGCCGCGCCACGGCCGTCGTGGTCTCGTCCCAGTTGCGCGCCAGGCCGTAGCCGAGGAAACCGAGCGCGACCAGCGCGAGCACGACGCGCAGCAGGCGGCGGAGCATCCGCCAAGGGTACGCGTGATCAGCCGGACCGGGTAGGGGGCACGCTCGGCCGGGCGAACGGCGGCCCGGTCGCGGGTACTGTTGGGCCCCGTGGGAAAGCAAGCCGTGGGAAAGCAACGGGTCGCGCAGCTGGAGTACTCCGAGTTCCAGTCGGCCATGCTCGACGAGGCCAAGCGCAGGCGCAAGGCCGCGAAGATCATCGCGGTGCTGGAGCACTTCCAGGGCTCGCTCGACGGCCTGGTCGTGGGCGACGTGGGATGCTCGGCCGGGTTCATCGCCGACGAGCTGGCCGGCGCGGGCGCGGGGCACACCCTCGGGGTGGACATCGACGTGCCGGGGCTGCGCAGGGCGGCCGACCGGTTCGGCGGGCGGGTGGCGTTCGTCTGCGGTGACGGCACCGCTCTGCCGTTCCCCGACGGGTCGATCGACGTGCTGGTGTTCAACCACATCTACGAGCACGTGGTCGACCCCGACGCGGTGGTGGCCGAGATGCACCGGGTGCTGTCCGACAAGGGCGTCCTGTACCTCGGCCTGGGCAACCGGCTCGGCATCATGGAGCCCCACTACAAGCTGCCGTTCCTGTCCTACCTGCCGCCCGCGCTGGCCGACCGCTACGTGCGCGCCTTCGGCCGGGCCGACCACTACTACGAGCGCTACCGCACCCGGCGGGGGCTGCGCCGGATGCTGCGGGCCTTCCACGTGTGGGACTACACGCTCCCGGTGCTGGCCACCCCCACCCGCTTCGCCGGCTCGGAGCTGTTCCCCGGCGCGGTGGGGCGGGCGGCGCAGGCCGTGCTCGCGCGCACGCCGCGCGGAGTGCTGCGGCTGACGCTGCCGCTCGTGCCCACGTACCTGTGGGTGGCCACCAAGACGCCGCGCCGCCCCGCGGGCGCCGCGCTCCCGCAACCCCCGCAGCCGCTGTGAGCACCGAGGCCGGCGTGGGGCGGCGGCCGGTCGCCCGGCGGGTGGTCCGCCTCGGGTTCCTGCTGATCGCCCTCGGCTTCGGCGGCTGGGCCGTGGCCTCGCGGTGGGACGACGTCGTGGCCGGGCTGTCCACGCTGAGCTGGCCGATGCTCGCCGCCTCGCTGGCCGGCGTGGTCGCCGCGCTGCTCGGGGGCATGCTCACCTGGCGCACCCTGCTGGCCGACCTCGGCTCGCCGCTGCCGTTCCGACCGGCCGCCAAGGTGTTCTTCGTCGGCCAGCTCGGCAAGTACATCCCCGGCACGGTCTGGCCGGTGCTCGCCCAGATGGAGATGGGCCGCGACCTCGGCGTGCCCCGGGCGCGCAGCGCCGCCGCGTTCTTCCTGACGATGCCGATCCAGCTCGCCACCGGCCTGCTCGTCACCCTGGTGACGCTCGGCTGGGACCGGTTCGGCTGGCTGCTCCTGCTGGTGCCGGTGCTGCTGGTGCTGCTGGAGCCGAAGGTGATCAACGCCCTGATCGGCTTCGGGCTGCGCAGGCTCAAGAAGGAGCCGCTGGAGCGGCCGCTCACCCGCCGCGGCATGCTCACCGCGCTCGGCTGGGCGCTGGCCGGCTGGACGTGTTACGGCCTGCACCTGTACTTCCTCGTCCCGCAGGGCGGCCTGCTGTTCGCCGTCGGGGCGTTCGCGCTGTCGTGGTGCCTCGGCATCCTGACCTTCGTCGTGCCCGCCGGGGCGGGGGTGCGCGAGGTGGCGATGGTGGCCGTGCTGTCCCCGGTGCTGGCCCAGGGACCGGCCATCGCGATGGCCCTCTGCTCCCGGATGATCATCGTGATCGGGGACCTGATCTGCGCGGGTTTGGCGGGAATAGCTGCACGGCGTGGCGGCGTGTGATTTGAGCCTCGATTTGGGGGAGGCTGGTCATAAGCTGAACCCAGAGGGGGACGCCAGGGCTCCCACGACGATCTTGAGGGGAGAAGATCTTCGTAATGCCTCGAGTGCTCGTCGACGCGGCGGCCGTCCCCACGGACCGCGGCGCCCTCATCCGTTACGTGGACGGACTGGTGGCCGGGCTGGACGCCGCGGGGGCCGACCTCGTGGTGGTCTGCCAGCGGCCCGACGCGGACCGGTACCGCCGGCTCGCGCCCTCGGCCGACATCCGGCCGGGTCCCGTCTCGCTCACCAACCGCGCCGCCCGGCTCACCTGGGAGCAGACCGGCCTGCCGCTGGTCGCCCGCCAGGCGGGAGCCGAGGTCATCCACGCGCCCTACTACACGATCCCGCTGGGCGCGGGCCTGCCCACGGTCGCGACCGTCCACGACGTCACCTGGTTCACCGAGCCGGAGCACGACAGTCCCAGCAAGGCGGCGTTCTTCCGCTCGGCCACCCGCACGGCCGTGCGCCACGCCACCCGCCTCATCGTGCCGTCCAAGGCCACCCGTGACGAGCTGGTCCGCGTGCTGGCCGCCGACCCCACCCGCATCGACGTCGCCTACCACGGCGTCGACCAGGACCTGTTCCACCCGCCGAGCGAGGTGGAGCGCAGGCGGGCGGCCGAGCGGTTCGGCCTGCACGGCCGGCCGTACGTCGCCTTCCTGGGCGCGCTCGACCCCCGCAAGAACGTCCCCAACCTCATCCGCGGCTTCGCCGCCGCCGTCAAGAACCTCGACGAGCCGCCCGCGCTGGTGCTCGGCGGCGGCGTCCACGAGGACGACGTCGACACCGCCTGCCGGGAGGTCGAGGCCACGGTGAAGGTGGTGCGGCCCGGGTTCCTGCGCATGCCGGACCTGGCGGGGTTCCTCGGGGGCGCGCTCGTGGTGGCGTTCCCGTCGCGCGGCGAGGGGTTCGGGCTGCCGGTGCTGGAGGCCATGGCGTGCGGCGCGCCCGTGCTCACCACGCACCGCGCGTCGCTGCCGGAGGTGGGCGGCGACGCCGTCGCCTACACCGAGCCGGACGCCGACAGCATCGCCCTGGCCCTCGGCCGGCTCCTCGACTCGCCCGAGCGGCGCCGGGCGCTCCAGGAGGCGGGCCTCGCGCGGGCCCGCGAGTTCACGTGGAAGACATCGGCGCAGGCGCATCTCGCCTCCTATCAACGCGCGGTCGAATAGTTCGGTAACCTCGCGGAGTGATGGAGAGCTCTTTGCCAGACCTCGAGGCGATCCTCCTGGTCGGCGGCCAGGGCACGCGCCTGCGTCCGCTGACACTCGGCACGCCCAAGCCGTTGCTGCCGACCGCCGGCGTGCCTTTCCTGGCGCACCAGCTCGCCCGCGCCCGCTCGTTCGGAGTACGCCGGATCGTCTTCGCGACCTCCTACAAGGCGTCGATGTTCGAGCCCGCCTTCGGCGACGGCTCGGCCTTCGGGCTCTCCCTGGAGTACATGACGGAGGAGACGCCGCTCGGCACGGGCGGCGCCATCCGCAACGCCGCCGAGGCCCTCACCAGCGGCCCCTCCGATCCCGTGCTGGTGCTCAACGGCGACATCCTCTCCGGCCACGACATCGGCGACCAGGTGCGCACCCACACCTCCAGGGGCGCCTCTGTAACGCTCCATCTGACGGAGGTGGACGACCCGACCCGGTTCGGCTGCGTCCCCACCGACGACGATGGACGGGTCACCGCGTTCCTGGAGAAGACCCCCAATCCCGTCACCAACCGGATCAACGCCGGCTGCTACGTCTTCACCCGCTCGGTCATCGACCGGATCCCGCGCGACGAGGTCGTCTCCGTCGAGCGCGAGACGTTCCCCGGGCTCATCGAGTCGGGCGAGCTGGTCCTCGGCTACGCCGACCGCACCTACTGGCTCGACGTCGGCACCCCGGCCGCGTTCGTGCGGGGCTCTCGTGACCTGGTGCTCGGCCGTCTGGCCTCGCCCGCGCTGCCGGGCCCGCCCGGCGAGTACCTCGCCCTCGACGGCGCCCGCGTCTCGCCGGAGGCCAAGGTCAACGGCGGCTCCGCGATCGGCGCCGGCACGGTCGTCGAGGCCGGCGCGGTGGTGTCGGGCAGTGTGCTCAGCGACGGCTGCGTGGTGCACTCCGGCGCGACGGTGGTCGACTCCGCCATCGGGCAGGGCGCCCGGGTGTGCGCGGGCGCCGTGGTGCGTGACGCGGTGATCGGCGACGGGGCCGTGGTGGGCGCGGGCAACGAGCTCCAGCACGGCGTGCGCGTGTGGCCGGGCGTCGAGCTCCCCGAGCGCGCCGTCCGCTACTCCACCGACGTCTGACCTCGCCGCCGCTCCACCGGCGTCCGCCCCCCGCCGCTCCACCGGCGTCCGACCGGCCGCCGACCGGCGCCCCCGGGCGCGGGTGCGTGTCGCGGCGCGGCACACTGGACGGGTGGTGGAGCGCAGGTGGGAGCCCGGTGGGCCGCTGGACGTGGGGCTGGCGCTGGCCCCGCACCGGCGCGGCTCCGGAGACCCCGCCTGGCGGCGCACCCCCGACGGGGCCGTGTGGCGCACCTCCAGGACCCCCGACGGCCCCGGCACCCTGCGGATGAGTGCCGCCGACGGCGTCGTGCTCGGCCGGGCGTGGGGCCCCGGGGCCGGATGGCTGCTGGAGATGCTCCCGGCCTGGCTCGGGGCCGACGACGACGCGTCCGGGTTCGCGGCCCGGCACGAGGTGCTGGCCGAGGCCGCCCGCCGGCACGCCGGGCTGCGCATCGGGCGCACCGGCCGCGTCATGGAGGCCCTGGTGCCGGCCGTCCTGGAGCAGAAGGTCGTCGGCCGCGAGGCGTGGCGGGCCTGGCGATGGCTGCTGCACCGCTACGGCGAGCCCGCGCCCGGCCCCGCCCCCGAGGGCATGCGGGTCGTGCCCGAGGCCGAGGTGTGGCGGCAGATCCCGTCGTGGCACTGGCACCGCGCGGGGGCCGAGGCCGTACGCGCCCGGACCATCGCCACGGCCGCCTGGCACGCCGCCAAGCTGGAGGCCGCCGCCACCACCGAGGAGCTGGACCGGCTGCTGCGGGCGCTGCCCGGGATCGGCGTGTGGACGTCGGCGGAGGTGCGCCAGCGCGCCCTCGGCGATCCCGACGCGGTCAGCGTGGGCGACTTCCACCTGGCCAAGCTCGTCGGCTACGCGCTGACGGGCGAGAAGACCGACGACCCCGGGATGCTGCGCCTGCTGGAGCCGTACGCCGGCCACCGGCACCGGGCCGCGGTCCTCGTCATGCTCACGGGCCTGCGCCCGCCCGCGCGCGGCCCCAGGATGCCCGCCCGCGACTACCGGTCCTTCTGACCTGCGCGTACATGCCCCTGGGTGCGGGGCGCGAACTCAGGCCGACGTAGTGTGCCTCGTATGAGTCTCGTCAGTGACAGCGCGCTCCGCCGCGCGCTCGCCCGCGCCCGTGACGGCAAGGCCCTCGACCTCACCGAGGCCGCCGTGCTGCTGCACGCGCGCGGCGACCACCTGAACACGCTGCTGGAGCACGCCTCCCGGGTACGGGACGCCGGGCTCGCGGCGGTGGGCAGGCCAGGCGTGATCACCTACAGCCGCAAGGTATTCATCCCGTTGACCAGGCTCTGCCGCGACAAATGTGGTTATTGCACGTTCGCGACCGCGCCGCACAAGGTGCCGTCGGCCTTCCTCAGCCCCGACGAGGTGCTGGAGATCGCCCGGCAGGGCGCGGCGATGGGGTGCAAGGAAGCGCTGTTCACCCTGGGCGACCGGCCCGAGGATCGCTGGCGGCAGGCGCGGGAGTGGCTGGACGCGCACGGCTACGACGACACGCTGTCGTACGTGCGGGCCATGGCCGTCCGCGTCCTGGAGGAGACCGGGCTGCTCCCGCACCTCAACCCCGGCGTGCTCGGCTGGCGCGACCTCCAGCGGCTCAAGCCGGTGGCCCCGTCCATGGGCATGATGCTGGAGACCACCTCGCGCCGCCTGTTCGAGGAGAAGGGGCAGGCCCACTACGGCTCGCCCGACAAGGACCCGGCCGTGCGGCTGCGCGTGCTGGAGGACGCCGGCCGCTCCAACGTGCCGTTCACCACGGGCATCCTCATCGGCATCGGTGAGACCGTCGAGGACCGGGCCGAGTCGATCTTCGCGATCCGGCGGGTGGCGCGCGAGTACGGCGGCGTCCAGGAGGTCATCGTGCAGAAC
This sequence comes from Nonomuraea sp. 3-1Str, assembly GCF_031570565.1. NCBI lineage: Bacteria > Bacillati > Actinomycetota > Actinomycetes > Streptosporangiales > Streptosporangiaceae > Nonomuraea > Nonomuraea sp. 3-1Str. Next base: position 25,676 of record NZ_JALHBK010000003.1, on the reverse strand, counting down.
TTCCGCGCCAAGCCGGACACGGCGATGCGCGGCATGCCGGACGCCGACCTGGAGGAGCTGGCCGCCACGATCGCGGTCACGCGGCTGGTGCTCGGGCCGCGCATGCGCGTCCAGGCGCCGCCGAACCTGGTCGACGCCGAGTACGAGCTGATGATCCGCGCCGGCATCGACGACTGGGGCGGCGTGTCGCCGCTGACCCCCGACCACGTCAACCCGGAGCGGCCGTGGCCGCAGATCGACGCGCTCACGGACCGCACGGCCGAGGCCGGCTTCCGGCTGCGCGAGCGGCTGACCATCTATCCCGAGTACGTGCTGGCGGGGGAGCCGTGGCTGGACCCCCGCCTGTTCGCCCACGTCCAGGCGCTGGCGGACCCGGAGACCGGCCTGGCCCGCGAGGACGTGACGCCGCGCGGACTGCCGTGGCAGGAGCCGGACGGCGGCTTCACCGCCTCGGGCCGGGTGGACCTGCACGTCGAGGTGGACACCACGGGCCGCACCCACGACCGGCGCGACGACTTCGACCACGTCTACGGGGACTGGGACGCCCTGCGCGACCGCCTGGACCCGGACGCCGCGACCGGACCCGCGGCGACGGCCGGAGCCGGAACCGGGGCGGGTTCCGGCGGCGGCACGCCCGCCGGACTCCGGCAGGCGCTGCGGCAGGCCGAGCGCGACCCGGCCGGGCTCAGCGAGGAGGAGGCCGTGGCGCTGCTGTCGGCCGACGGGCCGGCCCTGGACGAGCTGGCCGCCATCGCCGACGACCTGCGCCGCCGGAGCGCCGGTGACGACGTCACGTACGTCGTCAACAGGAACATCAACTTCACCAACGTCTGCTACACCGGCTGCCGCTTCTGCGCGTTCGCCCAGCGCCGCACCGACGCCGACGCGTACACCCTGAGCCTGGCCCAGGTCGCCGACCGGGCGGAGGAGGCGTGGCTGGCGGGCGCCACCGAGGTGTGCATGCAGGGCGGCATCCACCCCGACATGCCCGGCACGGCGTACTTCGACATCGCCAGGGCGGTCAAGGAGCGGACGCCGGACATGCACGTCCACGCGTTCTCCCCCATGGAGGTGGTCAACGGCGCCAGCCGGGCCGACCTGTCGATCGAGGAGTGGTTGCACGCCGCCAAGGAGGCCGGGGTGGACTCGCTGCCCGGGACCGCCGCCGAGATCCTCGACGACGACGTCCGCTGGGTGCTCACCAAGGGCAAGCTGCCCACCGCCGAGTGGATCGACGTGGTCACCACGGCCCACCGGGTGGGCCTCCCGACGACCTCCACGATGATGTACGGCCACGTGGACACCCACCGGCACTGGGTCAGGCACATCAAGCTGATCAGGCGGCTGCAGGAGGAGACCGGCGGCTTCTCGGAGTTCGTGCTGCTGCCGTTCGTGCACACCAGCGCGCCCATCTACCTGGCCGGGATCGCCCGGCCCGGTCCCACCGCGCAGGAGAACCGCGCCGTCCACGCGCTGGCCAGAATTCTGCTGCACGGCGCCATCTCCAACATCCAGTGCTCGTGGGTCAAGCTCGGCGACGACCTGTGCCGCCAGGTGCTCGACGGCGGCGTGAACGACCTCGGCGGCACCCTCATGGAGGAGACGATCAGCCGCATGGCCGGGTCGGAGAACGGCTCGTACAAGACCATCAGCGAGCTGCGCGCGATGGCGGGCGCCACCGGGCGGCCGGTCCGGCAGCGGACCACCGAGTACGGCCGGCCGGGCGAGGAGCGTCTGGCCGCCTCGGCGGCGAGCGACGGCGTCTGCCAGAGCGTGCGAAGGGTCTTGCCGACGGTGGAGATATAACATGTTCTAGATTGCACTTGCGTCTCGCCCCGGAGGCGCTGGGAGAATCGTCACTCCTGTGGAGAGAGGTTCACCGTGCGGTTGGGTCGACACCGCGCCGCGTTAAGCGCTGAGCTGCGGCGGAGGAAGGCACTCCAGCGAGGTTCGCTGGCCGGGATCACCGCCGTGGCTCTGGTCGCGGGCACGCTCGTGGTGCTCTTCGGCGGGGGCGGGGCGCTGTGCGCTACGCGAGAGCCTGTTCTGGTCAATGTCGCGGCGGCGGTCGACGTGGCCCCCGTGGCGATGCGGGCGGCCTCCCGCTTCAACGAGACCAGGACCTCCTCGGGTGGCCGCTGCGTGCTCGTCCAGGTCACCGAGCAGCCGCCCGCCACGGTGCTGCGCACGCTGATCGGCGACAGGGCGGGCGTGCTGCGCCAGCGGCCGGACGGCTGGATCGCCGACTCCTCCGCCTGGATCCGGCTGGCCCGCAAGCAGGGCGCGAGCGCGCTGCCCGCCGGGGAGAGCGTGGTGGCGACCTCGCCGCTGGTGTTCGCCACCCGGTCCTCGCTCGCGCGGACGTTCTCCGTCGGCGGCACGCAGATGAACTGGCGCATGGTCTTCCCCGCGACCGTGCGGGGGCGGCTGCTGCCGACCGACCAGGAGCCCGACGTCGTCCGCGTGCCCGATCCGTCCCTGGCCGGCGCGGGCATCGCCACCGTCGCCGCGGCCCGCGACGTCGTCGGCACCGGCCCGGAGGCGGACAAGGCGCTCACGGCTTTCGTGCGCTGGGCGCAGGCCGGATCCGCGCCCGACTACCGCACGATGATGGCCGCCGTGGACGACCGCTCGTTCTGGAAGCGGCCGGTCGTCATCGTGCCCGAGCAGTCGGTGTGGAGCCACAACCAGCAGCCCTCGCCGGACCCGGTCGTCGCGCTGCGCCCGCGCGAGGGCACGATCATCCTCGACTACCCGTACGTCGTGACCGCCACCGACCCGGACGTGGCGGAGGCGTCGCGGGCCTTCGCCGACTGGCTGCGCGGCGAGGAGGCGCAGGACCTCGTGCGGCGGGCCGGGTTCTGGTCGGGCGACGGCGCCCGGGGCCCGGTCTCGCCGGGGCCGCAACTGCCGGCGGAGACGCCGGTGGCGCGTCCCTCGGTGTCGCCCGAGGACATCGACGACGCGCTCCAGGCGTGGAGCAGGCTCGCCCCGCCGACCAACATCCTGGTGCTGGCCGACACCTCCCGGCACATGGCCGAGCGGGTGAAGGGCACCACCCGGGTCGCCATCGCCCTCCAGGCCGCCAAGATCGGGCTGCGGCTGTTCCCCGACTCCACGCACATGGGCATGTGGGAGTTCGCCGACGGGCTGGGCGGGCCCAAGGGCTACCAGGAGCGGGTGGGGCTCGGGCCGATCACCCGGCCCGACACCGGCCAGGTGATCCGGCGCAGCGTCCTCGACGAGCTGACCAGCACCATCACCGCGCACCCCGACCGTGACAGCTCGCTCTACGACGCGATCCTCGGCGGCTTCCGCACGCTGACCGGGGAGTACCGCGAGGAGATGAACAACACGCTCCTCGTGATCACCTCCGGCAAGGACGACGGGCACGGCACGTCGCTCCAGAGCCTGGTGGACGAGCTGCACGACGAGTGGCGGCCGGACAAGCCCGTGCAGATCGTCATCATCGCGTTCGGGGCGGGCGCGGACCGCGACAGCCTGGGCCGGATCACGGCCGCGACGAACGGCTCCCTGCACGTGGCGCAGCAGCCAGGAGAGATCATCGACGTCTTCCTCGCCGCCCTGGCCCGCCGCCTGTGCCACCCCACCTGCAAGCCGACGCCCTGACCTGCCGGGCGGTTCCTGTCGGGGCGTAGCGGTTCCTGTCGGGGCGTACATGTCGGGTCGTTCGTGAGGAAGGCGCCGCCCCGCGTGCGCGGGGCGGCGCCTCGTCATGGGAGGGGCCGCTGGATCAGACGCGCTGCCAGAGCGCCGGGACGTTGGGCGGCTCCCACCCGGCGATCGCGGTGTGGGCCTGGAGGCACCGGTAGGAGGCGCCGCCGTAGGTCACCACGGCGCCCACGGAGTAGGCGGTGCCGGCCTTCCACGTGCCGCCGGGGTTCGAGGTCGGCGGCGGGGTGGGGGTCGGCGTGACGGTCGGCGTGGGTGTGGGCGTGGGCGTCGGGTTGCCGCCACCGCCGCCGATCTGGAGGTCGATGCAGGAGTAGAAGGCGTTGGCGGTGTCGGAGATGTTCCAGATCGCCAGGACCCTCTGCCGGCCGGACCAGCCCGAGAGGTTCACCGTGTGGGAGACCGTCGCGGGCGGCTGCTGGCCGTTGCCGTTGAAGACCGCCACCCTGGTGTTGCCGATGTAGTACTCGTACGTGCTGGTGGCGTGCCGGGCGGTGAACGTCCAGTTGAACGTCACGCTGGTGCCGACGGAGGTGGCGGGCCACGGCTTGCTCTCGTCGCTGAGCTGGGCGAAGCGGGCGACGTTGGCGTGGCAGTTGCGCAGGCCCTTGGGGCCTTCGACGCTCTGCGGCTCGTAGATGATGTCGCCGCAGTTCGGCACCTGACCGCGGGCGCAGAACGCCTGGCGGCTCGGTGGCGAGTTGACGTACCCGTGGGCCAGGGCGGGCTCGGCCACGAACACCGTGGCGGCGATCGTGATCACCGCCACGGCCAGTAACGTGAGCGTCCTTCGCATGAAAGTGCTCCTTTACGTGGGGGGTTGCCCCAAATGTAAAGGAAACTTTCCTATCGGTAAATGGCCGCTGACATCCCCTGTCAGACCTCAGCGGGTCACGATGAAGTCGGCGGGATCGCGGGGGGCGCGGTCACGGGGCGGGGCGGCGGCGTGGCCCACGGCCACGCACCCCATCGGGTCCCACGAGTCCGGCAGGTCCAGCACCTCGCGCACCACGGGACGGCAGAACATCGTGGACGACACCCACGCCGACCCCAGCCCCTCGACCGCGAGCTGGATGAGGAGGTTCTCCACCCCCGCGCCCATCGCGACCACGAACATCTCCCGCTCGGAGGCGTTGCGCCGGTCGTCGCGGTAGGTGTGCGAGCCCTCCATCACCAGGCACGGCACCACGAGGTACGGCGCGTCGCGCAGCACGTCGCCGCGCCGGATCCGCTTGGCGATCGACTCCTCGCCGAAGCCGTCGCCGCGCAGGTCGGCGATCCACGCCTCACGCATGGCGTCGAGCAGCTTCAGCCGCGTCGCGGCCGACTCCACCAGCACGAACCGCCACGGCGTCGTGTGGTGCGGCGCCGGGGCGGCGATGCCCGCACCGACCGCCCGCCGCACCGCCTCCGGGTCCACGGGCTCGTCCGAGAACGCGCGGATCGTCCGGCGGGCGAACACCACGTCCCGCGACCCGTACCGGAACAGGTCGTCGTCGGCCGGCCGGATCAGCGGGCGGACGCCCGGTCCGTCCTCGTCCGTGACCAGGTGCGCGAGGCCGCGGACCAGGGCGACGGGAACACCCGCCAGCTTGCCCTTGACCAGCTCGGCGGCCGCGGCGATCTCGTCGGCGAGCGCGGTGACCGTCGCGTTCAGCGGATTGCCGTGCGTGTCGGTCCCGCCGCGGAAGTCCTCCAGCGGGAGGACCCCGGCCGCGCCGATGGCCACGTCGGTCAGCCCGTTGCGCCAGGGACGGCCGAACGTGTCGGAGACGATCACCCCGGTCCGCACCCCGAGCAGAGCGGCGAGCCCGGCCCGGACGCGGCGGGCGGAGGCGTCGGAGTCCTCGGGCAGGAGCAGGACGGTGCCCGGCTCGGTATTGGAGGCGTCGACGCCGGCCGCGGCCATCACGAAGCCGTGGCGGGTCTGGGAGATCACGGTGTCGCCGCGTCTGGCGACGACGCGGACCGTCTCCTCCTCGATGGCGGCCGTGCGGTCGGGCGCCCGCCGCACCCGGCCCTCCGCCTTGCTGACGATCTTGGAGGTGATGACGACGATGTCGCCGTCGCGCAGACCGGCGTCCCGCAGGAGGAGCGCGAGGTCGTCGCCCGGCCGGACCTCGCCGAGGCCGGTGACGGGGATGACCTCGACCCGTCCGGCGCTCATCGGGCCAGCTCCAGGGCCAGGTCGAGCGCGGCGCGGGCGATGTCGGCCGCCACGTCGGCCCCCGTGCCGGGGTCGCGCATGAGGATGGGCCGGGCCACCACGCGCACGCCGTCGAGCCGGACGCCGGAGTCCTCCGGCGCCACCAGCCAGCCGTCGACGAGCTCCGGGCCGTACAGGTCGAGCACCGCCTGAGCCGACGTCTCGACGCCGATCGCCGTGAGGCAGGCGTCGGCCATGCCCCGCACGGGGGCGCCGCCGATGATGGGGGAGACGCCCACGACGGTCTTGGGCAGCAACGCCTCGCGGATGCCGGGCACCTGGAGGATCGTGCCGATGCTGACCACCGGGTTCGACGGCGGCAGGATCACCACGTCGGCCTCCTCGATCGCCTCCAGCACGCCGGGGGCCGGCTTGGCGCTGTCGACGCCGATCAGCGCGATCGACTCGGCCGGCACCGAGGCGCGCAGCCGTACCCACCACTCCTGGAAGTGGACGGCGCGCCGGCCGCGCTCGTCGGTGACGACGACGTGCGTCTCGCAGCGGTCGTCGCTCATCGGCAGCAGCTCCACACCCGGCTGCCAGCGCGCGCACAGCGCCCGCGTGATCTGGGAGAGCGGATAGCCGGCCTCCAGCATCTGGGAGCGGACGATGTGGGTGGCGAAGTCGCGGTCGCCCAGCCCGAACCACTGCGGCTCGACGCCGTACGCGGCCAGCTCCTCCTTGACCACGTGGGTCTCCTTGGCCCGGCCCCAGCCCTGCTCCTCGTCGATGCCGCCGCCGAGGGTGTACATGACCGTGTCGAGGTCGGGGCAGACCCGCAGGCCGAAGAGGGTGATGTCGTCGCCTGTGTTGCCGATCACGGTGATCCGGGCGTCGGGCGCGGTCTCGCGCAGTCCGCGCAGGAAGCGCGCGCCGCCGATGCCGCCGGCGAGGGACACGATGTGCATGCGGACCAGTCTTCCACCGGCCTGTGACACGCCCGAGCCGGGCTGGGCGTTGCCGATCCGCAATCCTCCGAAAATCACGTCATAGAAGGCGATCTGGGGCTTTTGAGGGATAAGTGGTTGCCGGGACTCCCGTCATCCATGGCGGTCATGTGGCAAACTCCCTTCGGGCTAAAGGGTCCGATGGGAGTAGTTGTGAGCAAACTTGACGCAGCTCGGCTGAGAGAGCCGGCCGCCTGGCTGATGCTGGCCGCGGGCGCGATCAACGTCCTGCTGTCCATCGGCAGGCTGCTGATCGGCACGACGACGGCGTACGGCGGCGGCTCGTCCCTGATGGACCGCGCCTTCATGCACTTCTCCAGCCTCACCAGCCCCGTCACCGCGGCCCTGCTCATCGGCTCCGTGCTGCTGGTCACCCGGTTCGGGCCGCCGTCGCCCAAGGCCCGGTTCGTCACGCTCGGCGCGGCGGGCGCGCTCGGCCTCGCGACGCTGTTCGGCGCGCTGGCGCTGCTGCTGGGCCTGCTCTCGGGCAATGGGCCCCGCTCGACGGTGGAGTTCCTGCTCTCCGGCCTGCCGCTGCTCGGCCTGACGGCCATCGCGCTGGTCTACCTGCTCCCGCAGGCGCTGGCCGCGACCTCGGGCGGCCAGGGTGGGCGGCCCGGCTTCGCGCCGCAGTCGTACGGCAACGCCGCGCACGGCAGCGGCTCGGACGCGTTCGGCCCCGGGTACGACCACCAGGGCCGGCCCGGTCAGGGGCCCGGCCCGTACGGCCGGCAGCCCGACTACGGGCACCAGCCCGGCTACGGGCAGCAGCAGGACTTCGGCGGTCCCGGCGACGGCGCTCCCTACGGCCCGCAGGACCCCTACCAGCAGCCGGGGGGCCCGCAGCAGCACGCTCCGCAGCCGCGGGCCGCGCTCCCCGCCGCGCCGGGCGACAGCCGTTCGGACGCCGGCCAGGACACCCCGCCGCACGGCCACCCCGAGCCGGGCTTCCCCCAGCCCGACCCGGGCTTCTCACAGCCGGACCCGGGCTACCCCCAGCAGGACGAGCGCTTCTCCCAGCCGGACCAGCAGCCCGCCTACGGCCAGAGCGACCAGCAGCCCGCCTACGGTCAGGCTGGCCAGGACCAGCAGCCCGCGTACGCGCATGGCGACCAGCAGCAGCCGTACGCCCAGCCGGGCGGCCCCTACGGCCAGGGTGACGCCCAGCAGCCGCCGCACGGCCGGCCGGGCTACGGCCCCTCCGACCAGCAGCCTCCGTTCCCGGGTCAGGCGGACCAGCAGTCGCCGTTCGGGAGCCGGCCGGACCAGCAGCCCTCCTACGGCGCTCAGCCGGACCACCAGGCTCCCTTCGCCAACCAGACGGAGCAGCTGCCCCTCTACGGTCAGCCGGAGCAGCCCGCCGCGTTCGGAAGCCGGCACGGGCAGCAGGCCCCGTTCGGCCAGCCCGACCCGCAGCCCGCGTACGGCCAGGACCAGCAGCCGGCGTACGGCCAGGACCAGCCCCTCTACGGGCAGGTGGGCCAGAGCGGGCAGCAGGCGCCCTACGGCCAGGCGGCCGAGCAGGAGGGCTTCGGCCAGACCAGCCCCACCCAGGCGTTCCCCCCGCAGTCCGGCCAGCAGGCCTACGGCCAGCCGGGGCAGGCCCCGTCCTCGTACACCCCGGCCGACACCGCGCCCGGCGGTCACCAGCAGCCGTCGGAGTACCAGCCGGCCCCGTACGTCCCGGCCGACAGCCACCCCGGCGCCTACGGCCAGTCGAGTCCCTACTCGTCCCTGGACTCCTCGCCGGACGTCTACTCCACGGCCGACTCCGGCCCCGGCACGTACCCGACCCTGGACACCCCGCTCGCCCCGTACCCGCCGGCCGACTCCCAGCCCGGCGGCTACGCCCCCGCGGACTCCCAGCCGGGCGGCTACCCGCCGGCCGACTCCCGGCCCGGCGGCTACACCCCCGCCCACTCGCAGCCCGACGTCTACGCCCCGGCCCCCGACTCCCCGGCGAACCCCTACGCCACGGACCCCCAGGCCGGCACCCCGTACGGGTCCTACGGCGCGCAGCCCCCGAGCGGCGTCCAGCCCGCCGCCCCGTACCCTCCGGCCCACGACACCGGCGCCGCGTACCAGCCCCAGGCCCAGTCCCAGGCTCAGCCGCAGGCCCCGGTCCAGCAGCCGAACGCCTTCAACGCCCCCGTCGACCCCGTCTACGCCGCCGGCGAGACCTCCCCGAGCGTGCCGTACCCCCCGGCGGGCCAGGAGCAGCGCCCGGCGTACGAGCAGCAGGGCGGCCAGCCGTTCACCGGCTACTCCGGCCACGAGTACGCGGCCCAGCCCGCCTACCAGGAGCCCGACCCGCCCGTGGACCCGCGCTCCCAGCAGCTCCTCGACGCCTACCAGCAGGCCGAGACCTATCAGCACACGGGCCAGCAGCCGGGCCGGCCGACCGGCCAGCACCCGGGTCAGCACTCAGGGCAGCAGCCCCGGCAGCCGTACGACGACCTGTTCGGCCACTCCCAGCAGCCGCAACAGCCCCAGCAGCAGACCGGCGCGCACCACGCCGGCCCGCAGCAGGGGTACGGGCAGCCCGCCCCGCAGGGCTACGAGCCCCAGCCGTCGCACTACGAGCCGCAGCCCTACCAGCAGCAGCCCCCGGCGCAGGGCTGGGAGCAGGCGAGCCCGGAGTCGACGGTGCGGCTCGACCAGCACCAGCACTACGCGCCGGGCGGCGCCGACCAGCCGCGCGACGGCGACGACCCGATCGACCCCACGGCGATCTACACGCCCAACGAGCCACGCAGGTAAGAAAGCGGCAAAGCAAAGGCCAGAGAGTAGGTGGGCCACGGGCGGGGCTCTATACCGCCCTGGTACGGTTCCGACCGCTGACAGCGTTGAACACGCCAGGCCAACGCCATGGAACCCGTGGTGATAGGTCAGGTACGAACATCACATGCCATGCACACCGGGGCGAGAGCTGGCCTTTCCCCGGATACCGGCATGCCGCTTGACGTCACGCACAGCACACGCGTGTAATTACCACCATGTTGTTACGCCTCTCCGTGGGTGGGTAATAGGGAGGCGTTCATGGGGGGCTCCATTGCGGGCGGGCGGCAGGGAGGTGTGCAGTGACCGATCTGGTCATCGCACAGGATCAGCTTGACGCTGAAGAACTCGGATGGCAGGAGCGCGCCCTGTGCGCGCAGACTGATCCTGAGGCGTTCTTCCCGGAGAAAGGCGGCTCCACCCGAGAGGCCAAGAAGGTCTGCCGGTCGTGTGAAGTACGTGCAGAGTGCCTGGAATATGCACTTGAGCATGACGAGCGATTCGGCATCTGGGGTGGGCTGTCCGAGCGGGAGCGCAGAAGGATCAAGCGCCAGGCCGTTTAGGGATATCTGTCGAAAGGGTCACGCGGAACACCGCGTGACCCTTTCTCATGCCCGTCTTCTCCCCGCTCAGCGCCGGTCGTCGTAGCCCGGGTCGACCGTCTCCGGCGACAGGCCGAGCAGCGTGGCCACCTGCTCCACGACCGTGTCGTGGACGAGCGCCCCGAGCGTGTCGCGGTCGCGGGCGCGCGCCTCCAGGGGGCGCCGGTAGAGCACGATCGCCGCGGGGTCGGCGCCCTTGGCCGGCTCGGCCCGGCCGAACGGGACCGGCTCGGCGCCCATCGCCGGACCGTCGCCCAGCTCGCTGAGCGGCGGCACGTCCTCCACCGCGAACTCCACCGCCGACAACTGCTTGCCCCACTGCGGGCGCAGCCGGTCCACCGCGTCGAGCACCAGGTCGTCGAACCGCTCGCTGCGCGAGCGGGCGATGGGCACGTGGGACGGCGCCAGCGGTCCGCGCAGACCGCGACCGTGCCGATCCCTCCGCCGTTCGCGCCGCCTCGGGCCCGGCTCATGTGTCACACGGCAAGTCTAAGGGGACACGGCGCGGGGGCAGAGGATGGCAGGCATCGGTGCATGTGGGTGGAAAGGCTGCGACAGCTGTCCGAATTGTGGCGACACGCTCTTTAAGAGCGCTCAGATAGTGGCGCCCCGCCCCCTTACCGGATACGGTCCCTCCGTGAGCCCCGTCCGCCGCTGTTCCCGCACCGCCTGCAGCCAGCCTGCCGTCTTCACGCTCACGTACGTATACGCCGACTCGACCGCTGTTCTCGGCCCTCTGGCGACGTACGCGGAGCCACACTGTTACGACCTGTGCGCCGAACACGCCGAGCGGCTGACCGCTCCCCGCGGCTGGGAGGTGGTGCGCCTGCCGACGGACGGCGCCTCGCCGAGCTCCGACGACCTTGAGGCGCTGGCCAACGCCGTCCGTGAGGCCGCCCGGCCCACGCCCGCCGGTGGCGAGCCGGTCGGACAGGGCGTCGAGGTCGGCCGCCGCGGGCATCTGCGCGTTCTTCGTTCCGCCCAGCAGCACCGTGACCGGTAGGCTCGTCCAGACGTAGCAGACCTAGGGGCGGAGCTGGAGAGTGGGCGACCTCGCCAAGATCTTCAAGGCTTACGACGTACGCGGAGTGGTGCCCGACGAGCTGGACGAGCCGGCGGCGGAGGCCGTGGGAGCGGCGTTCGCGGAGGTGACCGGGGCGGGGTCGGCCGTGGTCGCCCATGACATGCGCGACTCCTCCGTGCCGCTGAGCATGGCGTTCGTGCGGGGCGCGCGATCGCGCGGCGTCGACGTGGTCTACGCGGGCCTCGGGTCCACCGACCTGCTCTACTACGCCAGCGGCAGCCTCGGCCTGCCCGGCGTGATGTTCACCGCCAGCCACAACCCGGCCCGCTACAACGGCATGAAGATGTGCCGCGCGGGCGCGGTGCCGATCGGCGGCGACACCGGCCTGACCGAGATCCGCGACCGGGCCGCCGACCTGCTCGCCCGGCCCGGCGGCGCGCTCGCCGGCGGCGGGGCGAGCGGGTCGCTCATCGAGAAGGATCTCCTCCAGGGCTACGCCGGCCACCTGCGCACCCTCGTCGACCTGTCCGGCATCCGGCCGCTCAAGGTGGCCGTCGACGCGGGCAACGGCATGGGCGGCCACACGGTGCCCGCCGTCCTCGACGGCCTGCCGATCGAGGCGGTGCCGCTCTACTTCGAGCTCGACGGCTCCTTCCCCAACCACGAGGCCAACCCGCTGGAGCCCGCCAACCTGGTCGACCTGCAGCGCGCGGTCGTCGACAGCGGCGCCGACCTCGGTCTGGCCTTCGACGGCGACGCCGACCGCTGCTGGGTCGTCGACGAGCGCGGCGAGTCCGTCTCCCCGTCGGCGGTGACCGCGCTGGTCGCCACGCGGGAGCTGGCCAAGCACCCCGGCTCCGTGGTCATCCACAACCTCATCACCTCGCTCGGCGTCCCCGAGATCGTCCGTGAGCACGGCGGGCGGCCGGTGCGCACCCGCGTGGGCCACTCGTTCATCAAGGCCGAGATGGCCCGCACCGGCGCGGTCTTCGGCGGCGAGCACTCCGCCCACTACTACTTCCGCGACTTCTGGTACGCCGACTCCGGCATGCTGGCCGCGCTGCACGTGCTCGCCGCGCTCGGCGAGCAGGACCGGCCGCTGTCCGAGGTGGTCGAGTCCTACTCCCGCTACCACGCCTCCGGCGAGATCAACAGCACGGTCGGCGACCAGGCCGCCGCGCTGCGCCGGGTGCGCGAGGAATTCACGGGCAGGGGTGAGTTCGACGAGCTCGACGGGCTGACCGTCACCGGCTCCGGCTGGTGGTTCAACCTGCGCGCGTCCAACACCGAGCCGCTGCTCAGGCTCAACGCCGAGGCGGCCGACGAGACCATGATGAAGGCGGTCACCGACGAGGTGCTCGCCATCGTGAGAAGGGTGTGAGAGTGAAGATCGACGACTGGCTGCTGGAGATCCTGGCCTGTCCGGCGTGCAAGTCATCCCTGCGGGTCGAGGGCGAGGCCGGCGGTGAGGGCGGGGAGCTCGCCTGCACCGGCTGCGGGCTCGTCTACCCCGTCCGCGACGACATCCCGGTGTTGCTCGTCGACGAGGCCAGGAAGCCGTGATCTGGGAGCCCGAGCGGCTCGACGACCAGCACCACCTCACCGAGGCCGACCCGGGCGGCATGCTGCTCGCGGTCGCCGCGTCGGCGGCCCAGGTGCGCACCGGCTACCGCGTCGCCGTCGAGGCGGGCCTGCCGGGCCTCGCCGGCCAGGCCCGGCCCCGCGCCGTCGTGATCGCGGGGATGGGCGGCTCGGCCATCGCGGGCGACATCCTCGCCGCGGTCTGCGGCCGGGGCGTCCCGCTGCCGATCGTCACCGTGCGCTCCTACCAGCTTCCCGGCTGGGTCGGCGCGGCCGACCTGGTCATCGCCGTCTCCTGCTCGGGCCGTACCGAGGAGACGCTGTCCGTGGCCACGGAGGCCGTGCGGCGCGGCTGCCAGCTGCTCGCGGTGGGCGGCGCGGACTCGCCGCTGGAGGCGGTCGCCAGGCAGGCGTCGGCGCCGTTCGTGGCGGTCCCCGCCACCGGGCAGCCCCGGGCGAACGTCTGGCTGCTGACCGTCCCGCTGATCGTGGCCGCCGCCGCGCTCGGCCTGGTCCAGGCCGAGGCGGAGCTGTTCGAGGAGGTGGCCAAGGAGCTGGAGGCCATCTCCCACCGGTGCCGGCCCTCCAGCGAGTCGTTCATCAACCCGGGCAAGACGCTGGCCATGGAGCTGGCCGAGACCGTGCCGATGATCTGGGGCACCTCGCCGCTGTCGGCCGTCGCCGCCTACCGGCTGGCCTGCCAGCTCAACGAGAACGCGAAGTACCCGGCGGTCTTCGGCGAGCTGCCGGAGGCCAACCACAACCAGGTCGTCGCCCTCGACGGGCCGCTGGCCCAGCGCGACGTGTTCGCCGACGACCCCGGCCACGGTCTGCGCCTGGTGCTGGTGCGCGACACCGAGGAGCATCCCCAGGTGACGCGCCGCCGCGACGCGTCGGCGCGGCTCGCCCACGAGCGCGGCGTGCCGGTCAGCGAGCTCGCCGCCGAGGGGGAGCATCCGCTGGTGCGGATGGCCTCGCTCATCGGGCTCGCCGACTACGCGAGTGTTTATCTCGCTCTCGGGTACGGCATCGACCCCACCCCGGTGTCGGCCATCACGGAGCTGAAGGCCAGGATTGCGGAGTAAGAACCCCTCCCCAGGGCAATGAGTACATGATCTTTATGAGCGGAGCAGACCGGTGAGCGCGAGCGGCGGTACGAAGGCAATCATCGCGGCCTTGGCGGCCAACCTGGCCATCGCCGTGTCCAAGTTCGTGGCCGCGTTCTTCACAGGCTCGTCGTCGATGCTGGCCGAGGGCATCCACTCGGTCGCCGACTCGGGCAACCAGTTGCTGCTGCTGATCGGCGGCAAGCGGGCCCAGCGCGGGCAGACCAGGGAGCACCCGTTCGGCTACGGCCGCGAGCGCTACTTCTACGCCTTCGTGGTGGCGGTGGTGCTGTTCACGATCGGCGCGGTGTTCTCGCTCTACGAGGGCATCCACAAGCTCTCCTCCGACGAGGGGGTGGAGTCGCCCATCTGGGCGTTCGCCGTGCTGATCTTCGCGATCGTGGCGGAGGGCTTCTCCTTCCGCACGGCCGTCAAGGAGGCCAACCCGCAGCGCGGGAAGCAGCCGTGGTTCACCTTCATCCGCCGGTCCAAGTCGCCCGAGCTGCCGGTCATCCTCCTGGAGGACCTCGGCGCGCTGCTCGGCCTGCTGTTCGCGCTGTTCGGCGTGGCGATGGCGGTCATCACGGGCAATCCGGTCTGGGACGCCATCGGCACGATCATGATCGGGCTGCTGCTCGCGGTGATCGCGATCATCCTGGCGATCGAGACGAAGTCGCTGCTGCTGGGCGAGAGCGCCACCCCTGAGATGGAGCGCCAGATCTGCGAGGCGCTGGAAGCCGCGGACGAGGTCGAGCGGGTGATCCACATGCGGACACTGCACCTCGGGCCGGAGGAACTGCTGGTGGCCGCCAAGATCGCGGTGGCCCACAACGACACGGCGTCGGAGGTGGCCAGGGGCATCGACGAGGCCGAGCGGCGCATCCGCGCGGCCGTGCCGATCGCCCGGGTCATCTACCTGGAACCGGACCTCGACCGTTCCCGCACCACCACGGCCTGAACTCCTGCAACTCGGCACCGGAGTCCGGCCCTGCCGGCTCGGGCGCCGGAGCTCAGGTGAGCGGCGCCGCCCTGTTGCCGATCAGGCGCGCGCTCGCGCGCCTGAGGCGGGGCCGGCCGAGGGTGATGAACGCCTCGGCCTGCAGCGCTGACGCGCCGATGCGCGGTAGGTCGCGGGCGTTCGGGTAGACGAGGAAACGCGGCTCCCAGATCGGGCGGAACTTCGCGTTGAATCGGTAGAGCGACTCGATCTGGAACCAGTGCGACAGGAAGAGCAGCAGGCCGCGCCAGGCTCGCAGCACCGGCCCGGCGCCGAGCCGCTCACCGCGGGCCAGGGCCGCCCGGAACATCGCGAAGTTGAGCGAGACCTGCGCGATGCCCATCGCGGGCGCCGCCTGCAGGGTCTTGACGATCAGCAGCTCGTTGAGGCCGGGATCGGCGTCGCGGTCGCGGCGCATCAGGTCGAGCGAGATGCCGCGCGGCCCCCACGGCACGAAGTGCAGCACGGCCCTGATCTCGCCGTCCTTGTGCGCGGTGACCACCACGCAGCGACCGTCTACGGGGTCGCCGAAGCGGCCGAGCGCCATCGAGAAGCCGCGCTCGGTCTCCGTGCCGCGCCAGGAGGCGGAGGCCGCCCTGATCCGTTCCTTCTCGTCCTCCGTGAGTTCGCCGACTCTGCGCACCATGCAGGTGTAACCCGCCCGTTCCGTCCGGTTGGCCATCTGGCGGACGTTACGCATCGCCCGTCCCTCCAAGGTGAAGTCGGCGACCTCGACCACCGCCTCGTCCCCGATCTCCAGCGCCGACAACCCGGCCTGGCGAGTCCACACCTCGCCGCCCGTCTCGCCGCAGCCGATCACGGCCGGCACCCAGGCGTGCCGCTTCGCCTCGGCCATGAACACCCTGATCGCCGCCGGCCACGCCTCCCGGTCGCCGATGGGGTCGCCGCTGGCCAGCATGACACCGGCGACCACCCGGTAGGCGATCGCCGCCTTGCCGGAGGGGGAGAAGATCACGCTCTTGTCGCGGCGGAGCGCGAAATAGCCGAGCGAGTCGCGGGCGCCGTGCCTGTCGAGCAGCTCGCGCAGGCGGTTCTCGTCCTGCTCCGTCAGCTCGGAGACCGGACGTTCGGGGCGCAGGGCCAGGTAGGCCGTGGTGACGGCGGTCACGGTGCCGAGCGCGAGCAGCGAGAAGTAGACCAGGTCACCCACGCGCGGCGCGGTGAAGGTCACGGGGCCCTCGATGCCGACCAGGCCGAGGACCACGTGTTCGAGTCGGTCGAGGACGCCGGGGTCCCCCGCGATGGCGTGGGGACGCAGGCCGACGATCACATAGCCGAGGACGAGGTCGAGGGCGCCGAACCCGAGCAGATTCCACAGCGCCCGCCACCGGCTGCGCGGATCGGACAGCGCGTAGAACTCGCGGCGGTTCGCGAGCAGCGCCACGAGGAAGAGCAGGCTCGTGAGCGCTGTGACGGGGTGGCGGAGATGAACGAGGGACAGGATCGCGCTGACCGGAAGCAGCGCCACGACCGCCCGCCAGGCGCGCGCCTTCCTGCGGCGCAGGGCGTGCGCGAGCATGATGAGCAGGATGCCCACCACCAGGGAGGTCGCCCGGGCGACCGTCGTCACGATCCCGGGCAGCGCCTCCGACCACGCGGTCACCCCGCTGCGGCCGAGGCGCGGGGCCACGGCCTTGACGATGTCGAGGAGCCCGACCATCAGGGCCGCGTAGCCCGCGACAGCGGGCACCCAGGAGCGCGAGATCTGCTTCACCCTTCGGATTCAACGCCCGTCGTGGTAATCCGCGCGTTAACCACGGTCTTACAGCGTGGCGGGTAATCATCTGGAGGATGGGACTCACCTCGCTGCCCCTCCAGCTCATGGCCGCCGTGCTGGCGATCGGCGCGTTGACGGCCACGGTGTGGATGTGGCCGCGCCTGGCCGGACGACCGGGCGGACGGCGCTGGACCGCGGTGCTGGCGCGGACCGGGGTGCTGGCGGGCGACCAGCTCCTGACCCTGGCGGCGCTCGGACTGCTCGTCAACAACTACTTCGGCTTCTACGGCTCGTGGGACGACCTGCTCGGCACCGACCCCGGCACGGCGGCCATCACGATCGCCGGGCAGGGCCTCCAGGTGCTGGACAGCCACGCGGTGCGCGGCGGGCGGATCGAGCAGGTCATCATGCCCGGCCCCACCACGCACCTCAGCGAGCAGGCGTACGTGTTCCTGCCTGCCGCCTACCTCAGGGACCAGCGGCGGCGTTTTCCCGCGATCCTCGCGCTGACCGGCTACCCGGGTGACCCGCGCAACCTGATGACCAGGCTGGACCTGCCCGGACGGCTCGCGACCGCCATCAGCCGCCACCAGGTCCCCCCGGCGGTCCTGGTGATGATGCGGCCGAGTGTGGTGCTGCCGCGCGACACCGAGTGCGTCGACGTCCCGGGCGGGCCGCAGGTCCAGAAGTACTTCGCCGACGACGTGCGGCGGGACATGACGACCGCGTACCGGGTGGCGCCGGGCGCGGAGTCCTGGGGGATCATCGGCGGCTCGACCGGCGGGGACTGCGCGCTCAAGCTCGCCATGACGCATCCACAGGCGTTCTCGGCGGCGGTGTCGCTGTCGGGCTACTACGAGACGATCATCGACGGCACCACGGGCGACCTGTTCGGCGGGCAGCAGGCGGTCGAGCACGACAACGACCTGATGTGGCGGCTGGCGACGCTGCCCGCGCCCGCGGTCAGCGTGCTCGTCACCAGCAGCAGGAAGGGGGAGAGCGACTACCGCTCCACGCGCGCCTTCCTGGCCGCGGTCAAGCCGCCCATGCAGGCGTCCTCACTGATCCTGCCCAGCGGCGGTCACAACTTCAACACCTGGAACAGGGAGCTGCCGCAGGCCCTGCCGTGGCTGGCTCAGCAGCTCCACGCCCCCGGCGGCGCGGCTCCGGCTGCGACCGCCACCCCCGGGTGACCCGCCCGGGGGTGCCACCGCACGGGATGTCCTACTCGTGGGCCGTCAGGCAGGACCTGCCGCTCTCGCTCTGGTCGAACAGGCAGCGGCCCTTCTTGTCGAGGGTGACCACCTTGCGCACGCCGCTGAACTGCTTGAGCGTCTTGTCGATCGTGCGCAGGGCCCGGGCGTCGCTGCCGATGCCGTCGCCCACGACGGTGCGGCAGAAGCGCAGCGTCGCCGTGCCGTTCTTGATCTTGATGGCGAAGTCGCTGCCGCAGTCGGAGCGGCCGCGCAGCTTGCCCGTGAGCTCCGAGTGCAGGCCGCGCCCGCGCTCGGCCTTGGTGGGGCCGGTGATCAGCTGCCGGACGGCGAACCTGGCCACCCCCTGGTCCGGGGCCTTGCGCGTCACGGCCACCACCTTGCCCGGGATGCCGTGTCCCTTGGAGAAGTACACCTTGACCTCGCGGGGCTCACCGGCCGCGCCGGCCTGGGCGGCCTGGGCCGCGAAGTCCGGCGCGTGCGCCGCCGGGGAGGCGGCCTGCGCCGGGGAGAGCGCGAGCACGGAGGCCATCAAGAGCTCTTTCATGATTTCTTTGACGTATGGACGGGGGCGCTGGTTCGAAGCAGCCGCAGCGCCTTCTCCTTCTCGAAGTCGAGCGCCCGCCGTGGCACCGGGATGCGCCCGATCCGCACCCCGAGGTCGCGCACGGCCGCGGCGACCGTCGGCTCGCTGAGCACGCGCAGCGCGAACGCCAGCTCGGCGGGGGAGACGTCGAACTGTTTCTCCAGCTCCACGCCCTGGGCCACGGCCGCGAGCTCCTCCGGCCCGAAGCGCCGGTGGGCGCCCTGCTCGCGGACCGGGGGCAGGAGGCCGAGCGCCTCCCGGTACCGCAGCATCCGCGGGGACATGCCGAGCCGCCGCGCGGCCTCCGTGATACGCATCCTTACATTCTTACGTCAATTTCGGGGGCGCCGGGATGCGACCTCTCCCGCGGGGCGCCTAAACTCGTCGGCGACACCGTCCCGACGCGAGGGGTAACAGATGGACTTCAAGGTCGCCGACCTTTCACTTGCCGACTTCGGCCGCAAGGAGATCAGGCTCGCCGAGCACGAGATGCCCGGGCTCATGGCGATCCGTAAGGAATACGCGGCCGCGCAGCCCCTCCGCGGTGCGAAGATCATGGGCTCCCTGCACATGACCATCCAGACGGCGGTCCTCATCGAGACCCTCGTCGCGCTCGGCGCCGAGGTGCGCTGGGTGAGCTGCAACATCTTCTCCACCCAGGACCACGCCGCCGCCGCGGTCGTCGTCGGCCCCGAGGGCACGGTCGACGAGCCCAAGGGCGTGCCGGTCTTCGCCTGGAAGGGCGAGACGCTGGAGGAGTACTGGTGGTGCACCGAGCAGGCCCTGACCTGGCCCGGCGGTGACGCCCCCAACATGATCCTCGACGACGGCGGCGACGCCACCCTGCTCGTCCACAAGGGCGCCGAGTACGAGAAGGCCGGCGCCGTGCCCGCCGCCACCGCCGAAGACCCGGAGGAGTGGCACGTCATCGTCGACCTGCTGACCCGCACGGTCGGCGAGGAGAAGCGGTGGACCCGGATCGCCGAGAGCATCATGGGCGTCACCGAGGAGACCACCACGGGCGTCCACCGCCTGTACGAGATGCACAAGAACGGCCAGCTGCTGTTCCCGGCGATCAACGTCAACGACTCGGTCACCAAGTCGAAGTTCGACAACAAGTACGGCTGCCGCCACTCCGTCATCGACGGCCTCAACCGGGCCACCGACGTGCTGATCGGCGGCAAGGTGGCCGTGGTCTGCGGCTACGGCGACGTCGGCAAGGGCTGTGCCGACGCGCTGCGCGGCCAGGGCGCCCGTGTCATCGTCACCGAGATCGACCCGATCTGCGCCCTGCAGGCGGCCATGGACGGCTTCCAGGTCACCACGCTGGACGAGGTCGTCGGGATCGCCGACATCTTCGTCAGCGCCACGGGCAACTTCAACATCATCACCGCCGAGCACATGGCGAAGATGAAGCACCAGGCGATCGTGTCCAACATCGGGCACTTCGACAACGAGATCGACATGGCGGGCCTGGCCAAGCTGCCCGGCATCGTCAAGAACAACATCAAGCCGCAGGTCGACGAGTGGGTCTTCGCCGACGGGCACTCGATCATCGTGCTCGCCGAGGGCCGCCTGATGAACCTCGGCTGCGCCACCGGCCACCCGAGCTTCGTGATGTCCAACTCGTTCACCAACCAGGTGATCGCGCAGATCGAGCTGTTCACCAAGACGGACGAGTACCCGATCGGCGTGTACACGCTGCCCAAGCACCTGGACGAGAAGGTCGCCCGGCTCCACCTCGACGCCCTGGGCGTCAAGCTGACCGAGCTGACCAAGGAGCAGGCCGCCTACATCGGCGTCCACGTCGAGGGCCCGTACAAGTCCGACCACTACCGGTACTGATCCTTCCGTGTGGGGCTCCGGAGGGTTTCTCCCCCTTCGGAGCCGATCCGTTTCATGATCTTTTACGGCAGGCCAGGTCACCCGCACTCGCCGACGTCGCTTCCGTCTGTCATGGCCGGTCGTGAAGGCTCACGGCGCACTCGCCGTGACGAGCGCGTTCCCGGCCGTGTTCTTCGGTTGAAGGCATCCCATGGACGTCAGTGAAAGCGGCGAGCGGCAGATCTCCTGGGCCGCTCGTTCGATGCCGGTGTTGACCGCGATCGGTGAGCGGTTCGCGCTCGAACGGCCGCTTGACGGGTTGAGGATCGCGGCGTGCCTGCACGTGACGGCCGAGACCGCGGTCCTGCTGGGCGCGCTCAAGGCGGGCGGCGCCGAGATCGCGCTGGCCGCCTCCAACCCGCTGTCCACGCAGGACGACGTGGCCGAGGCGCTGCGCGGCTACGGGATCGCGGTCCACGCGCGGGCCGGCGTGGACCGGGCCACCTACTACGGGCACATCCACCAGGCCCTCGACATCGCGCCCGACCTGGTGCTCGACGACGGCTGCGACCTGGTCAACACGCTGCACACCGAGCGCACCGACCTGCTCGGCGGGGTGAGTGGCGGGTGCGAGGAGACGACCACGGGGATCATCCGGCTGCGGCAGATGGCCTCGGAGGACGCGCTGCGCTTCCCGGTCGTGGCGGTGAACGACACGCGGACGAAGCGGATGTTCGACAACCGCTACGGCACCGGGCAGTCCACGCTCGACGGCATCATGCGGGCCACCAACACCATGCTGGCGGGGCGGACGGTGGTGGTGGCGGGGTTCGGGTTCTGCGGGCGGGGCGTCGCGGAGCGGGCCAAGGGGTTCGGCGCGCGGGTCGTGGTGACCGAGATCGACGCGGTCAAGGCGCTCGACGCGACCCTGCAGGGCTACGAGGTGCGGCCGATGGCGGAGGCGGCGCGGACGGGCGACCTGTTCATCACGGTCACGGGCAACCGCGACGTGATCCGGGGCGAGCACCTGGCCGTCATGAAGGACGGCGCCATCCTGGCCAACGCCGGGCACTTCGACGTGGAGATCGACGTGCGGGCGCTGGACGAGCTGGCCGTCGAGGTGCACCGCGGCGTACGGCCCAACACCGACGAGTACGTCCTGCCGGACGGCAGGAGGCTGCTGCTGCTGGCGGAGGGCCGTCTGGTGAATCTGACGGCCGCGGAGGGGCATCCCGCGGCGGTCATGGACATGTCGTTCTCCGCGCAGGCCCTGGCGGTCGCCTGGCTGGCGGGGGAGCGGGCCGGGCTCGCGCCCGGGGTGTACGACGTGCCGGAGTCGATCGACCAGGAGGTGGCGCGGCTCAAGCTGGCGGCCACGGGCATCGGCATCGACGCGCTCACGGAGGAGCAGGAGTCCTACCTCCACTCCTGGCGCGCCGGCTCCTGACCCACCCTTTCCCGGCCGCCGGCGTCTCCGGTGGTCAGCGCAGGGCGGACATGCGGCGGATCTCGGCGGCCTGGCTGACGGAGATGTCCTCGGCGATCTCCTGGACGCGCAGGTGCGAGCCCTGCTTCAGGACCTCCGTCGACATCGTGATGGCCCCCTGGTGGTGGGCGGTCATGAGCTGGACGAACAGCCGGTCGAAGGCGGCGCCCCGGGCGGCCTTCAGCGACTCCATCTGCTCGGGCGTGGCCATCCCGGGCATGCCCTCGTGCGCGGCGTGGTGGTCCGGCACCTGCTGGCCCTCCGTCTTCAGCCAGTCCGTCATCATCGCGATCTCGGGGCCCTGGACGTCGTTGATCCGGGAGGCCAGCCGCTTGACCGCGTCGCTCGCGGCCCGGGAGCCGGCCAGCAGGCTCATGTCCAGCGCCTGGCGGTGGTGCACGATCATGTTCTGCAGGTAGCGGACGTCGGCCGCGTTGGCCTTCTGGGGCGGCACGGCGGTGGCGGCCTCGCTGGGCGACAGCGTGCGGGCCTCCTCGCCCGGCCGGCCGGGCGCGATGACGGGCGCCGTCTCGGTGGCCGTGGCAGCCGGGGGAGCGGCGGCAGGGGCCTCCGTGCAGCCGGCGACGAGCAGGAAGGCGCAGGCGCCGACGATGAGTGCGCTGCGCACCCGACCTCCTTGACCCAGGGCTTGACCGCGGGATGTTGCGACGTTGCACTGTAGACGGTTCGGGCACACTCCGTAAACACCTCATGTCATCAAATTTCTTGACACACTGCTCGCTTGGCGACATATGACAACACCAGTCAGAATGTTCTCTTTATATAGGCTTTATCCTCCGAGAGGAGCCCGAGTGCTCACCCTGCGAAGGAGTCTCGTCGCCGCGGCGGCCGCCGTCGCCTTAGGCGCGATGGCGCTGCCCGCGTCGGCCGCGGACATCCCTCCGGTTGACACCGTGGTGACCAGCCCCAACGTCTCCCACGTGCTCAACATCCCGAAGCCGGCGCCCATCGCCGGGACCATCAACACCGACATCGCGTTCCAGGGCGGTTACGCGTACGTCGGCAACTACGGTGGTTTCTCCATCTACGACGTCCGCGACCCGAAGCAGGCCAAACCGGTCAGCTCGGTCGTCTGCCCCGGCAGCCAGATGGACGTCAGCGTCCACGGCAACCTGCTCTTCGCCGCCGTGGACAGCTCGCGCAGCGACGACTCCTGCAACAGCACCGGGCTCTCGGCCGACCACAAGGAGGCGTGGGAGGGCGTCCGGATCTTCGACATCAGCGACAAGTCCGCGCCCAAGTACGTCAAGTCGGTCGAGACGAACTGCGGCTCCCACACCCTGACCCTCGTCCCGGGCAAAGGCCGTGACCGCAACCGCAACGTCTACGTGTACGTCTCGTCGTACAACCCGTCGGCGACCTTCCCCGACTGCCAGCCGCCGCACGACAAGATCTCCATCATCAAGGTGCCGCTGGACGACCCGACCGCGGCGGCGGTCGCGGCCACGCCGGTCGTCTTCCCCGACGGCGGCAACGAGACCCAGCCCGGCCTGCTCCTGCCGACCAGCGGCTGCCACGACATCACCGCGTACCCCGAGAAGGACATCGCGGCGGGCGCCTGCATGGGTGACGGCGTGCTGTTCGACATCTCCGACCGGCTGAACCCGAAGGTCACCGCCCGGGTGAGCGACCCGAACTTCGCCTTCTGGCACTCGGCGACGTTCAGCAACGACGCCAGGAAGGTCGTCTTCACCGACGAGCTCGGCGGCGGCGGCGCGGCCACCTGCAACGAGGCCACCGGCCCGAACCGGGGCGCCGACGCCATCTACGACATCACCCGGGGCCGGCTCGTCTTCAAGAGCTACTTCAAGATCCCCCGTTACCAGGCCGACAGCGAGAACTGCGTGGCCCACAACGGCTCGCTGATCCCGGTCAAGGGCAAGGACATCATGGTCCAGGCCTGGTACATGGGCGGCGTCTCGATCTGGGACTTCACCGACTCCACCAAGCCCAAGGAGATCGGCTACTTCGAGCGCGGCCCGCGCGCCGACGGCAGCGGCGGCGGCGTCTGGTCGGCGTACTACTACAACGGCCACATCTACGCGGCCGACTTCCACCAGGGGCTCGACGTCCTCAAGATCAGTGACCCGCTCACCGACGGCGCCCAGCGGGTCCGCACGGACCGGCTGAACGTCCAGACCCAGGAGTCCTACCGCGGCGGCGGCTGGGGCCACGACTGACCATCCCCCCACGCGCTGGGCCGGCCCGTCTCCTCCACGGGCCGGCCCTCGCGGTCTTCCGGCGGGTACGCCGCGAAGGATGATATTTCCTGCCATAGTGGGGCCCGCTGACTTCATCCCCGACCAGGAGGTCCTCAGTGGCGTCCAGAATCGGCCGCGTCCTCGTGCTGACGGGAGCGGTGCTGGCTCTCGTGACAGGACCGGCCCAGGCCCGCGACGACGGTGTCAAGGCCGGCTCGAACATCGAGCACGTGGCCACCGTCCCCAAGAAGGGCCCGTTCGCCGCGTCCGACGCCTTCAGCACGGACCTGGCCTTCCAGGGGAACTACGCCTACCAGGGCAACTACTACGGCTTCACCGTCTACGACATCCGGAACCCGGCCAAGCCCGCCGTGGTGAGCCGCGTCTCCTGCCCCGCCGCGCAGAACGACGTGTCGGTCCACGGCGACCTGCTCTTCCTGTCCGTGGACGAGCCGCTCAAGGGCGACTCGTGCGACGCGGAGCCGACGTCGGCGGCGTTCAAGTCCGCCTGGGAGGGCATCCGCGTCTTCGACATCTCCGACAAGTCCCGTCCGAAGTACATCAAGGCCATCAGGACCGCGTGCGGCTCGCACACGCACACGCTCGTGCCGGACAAGACGGGTAAGGCGGTCTACCTGTACGTGTCCTCGTACGGCCCGTCGAGCGACTTCCCCGGCTGCAAGCCGCCCCACGACGGCATCTCGGTGGTCAAGGTGCCGCTGGACCGCCCGAAGGCCGCCAAGGTGGTCTCCAGGCCGGTGCTCTTCCCCGACGGCGGCAACGAGCAGCAGGAGACGCTCCTCGCGCCGACCAGCGGCTGCCACGACATCACGGTGTACGCCAGGAAGAACCTGGCCGCGGGCGCCTGCATGGGCGACGGCGTCCTGATGGACATCTCGGACCGGGAGCACCCGAAGGTCACCGCGCGGGTGACCGACGAGAACTTCGCCTTCTGGCACTCGGCCACGTTCAACGCCAGGGGCGACAAGGTGGTCTTCACCGACGAGCTCGGCGGCGGCCTCGGCGCCGTCTGCACCAAGGCCGTCGGCCCGCAGCGCGGCGCGGACGCCATCTACACCGTCGAGAACGGGCAGCTCGTCAAGCAGGGCTACTACAAGATCCCGCGCCACCAGGGCACCGGCGAGAACTGCGTCGCCCACAACGGCTCGCTGATCCCGGTCAAGGGCCGCGACATCATGGTCCAGGCGTGGTACCAGGGCGGCGTGTCGGTCTTCGACTTCACCGACGCCGCCAAGCCCCAGGAGATCGCCTACTTCGACCGGGGCCCGGTCTCGCCGCGTGACTTCGGCGGCTCCTGGTCGGCGTACTACTACAACGGCCACATCTACAGCAGCGACATCCGCAAGGGCCTGGACGTGCTGCGCATCAAGGACCCGCGCACGGCGTCCGCGGCCGGGAAGCGGCTCAAGGCGCTCAACCCGCAGACGCAGTAGGCGCGCCGCTCACTGGGGAGGCGCGAACCCGCCCGGCGTCGGCCGCGGCGGCTCGGCGGGCGCGACCGGCGGCCGCGCCTCCCACGGGCCCGGAGACGGCGGCCCCGGCCGACCGTACGCGGGCCGGGCACCCGCGGGCGGCCCGGCGGGGGCGCCCGGAGAACGGGAGAGGACACGGCTGAACCCCAGGCACAGCATGGGAACTCCTATGGCGTCCT